>CAMKFB010000078.1 GCA_946411735.1 uncultured Selenomonadales bacterium | reverse complement strand
TCATTCTCGACAAGCTCCGCGCGGAGCTCGGCAGAGATTTTCCGATCATCGCCAAGATCAACGGAGAGAATTGTCTCGACGCCTGCCGCGTGATGGTCGAGCATGGCATCGACGCGATTGAAATCAGCGGCGACTTCACCTCTCGAAAGGCGCGCGCTCATGCCAACGAGGGATATTTTAAAGACTACGCGCTCGAGGTCAAACGGCATTTGGATGTGCCGATCATTTTGGTCGGCGGGCATCGCTCGATCGAGGAGATAAATCAACTGTTGATCAAGACGCCGATCGAGTTCCTGTCGATGAGCCGCGCGTTGGTGCGGGAGCCTTCGCTGATCAACCGTTGGAAGGGCGGCGACATTCGACCGTCGGAGTGCGTCGGCTGTAATGCCTGCTATCGAACGCCGGGGCATCAATGCATTTTTGTTTTGGGAGGACGTGGTTAAGATGCATTTTACGAGTGAGATCAATCGCCCGCCTTTCGAGGCGCGCTCGGCGTATCTGCAAGTGACGAGCGGCTGTTCGCATAATCGTTGCACCTTCTGCGGATATTTCAAGGATACTGCTTTCAAGCGTTCTCCGATCGAGGAGATCGAGGAGGATATCAAAGAGATTCCGAAGTTCTTCGGCGCGCCCGAGCGGATTTTTTTGCAGGCGGCGGACGGTTTTGCGGCGACGTACGACACGCTGATGCGAACCGCCGAGTTGCTTCACAAGTATGTGCCTTCGGTCAAAACGATCGGCGGCTACGCGCGCATCGACGACTTCATCGACAAGTCCGTCGAGCAGTTAAGGGCGATGCACGATGTCGGCTACTCGGATCCGTATATCGGCGTCGAGTCGGGCGACGACGTCATTCTCGAGCGCGTTCATAAGGGCTATGATGCAAAGACCGCTCGAGAGCAGTTGGAGAAATTGACGGCGGCAGGCATGCCGATCATTGCAAACTTCCTCAACGGGCTCGGCGGCAAGGATTATGGTTTGAGCCACGCGCAATTGACGGCGAAACTCTACGAGGGCATCAACATATCGATGATCGAAGTCTCGTCGCTGACGCTGATCAAGAAAACGAATCTGTACTATCAAAAGACGAAGGGCAAATTCGCGGAGGCGGGCGAGGTTGAGCGGCTGCGGGAGATGCAAGAATTTCTCCGTCGGCTGACCAATCGGACGATCTTTTTGTCGGATCACATCTCAATGCCGTTCTTCGTGAAGGCGCCGGTGCCGGAGAAAACGCCTGAGATTATCGAGGCGATCGATCGGATCATTGACGAGATCGGCGAGGAGCGACTGCGCACGCATCGAGAACTCAATCCGATTATGTAAAGTTTTCCCACCTACCTGTCCGTCGATTTTTATTGGGGCGCCGCCGACGCTCCCACCCCCGAGCGCGGCGCCCAACGTACGGAGCGGTTCCCACCCGGCGTCGGCGACGCCCCTTTCAAATTTTAAGGGCGACAGCCCTTATAGGGTGGGTGGGCGGGATAAAAAATTTTGGGAGTGATGAACAATGGATTTGGAATATAAGGGTACGGTTTACCGCCCGCCCGTCGAGGCGAACACCATGCTTCTGCCGGTGACGGAGGGGTGTTCGCATAACCGCTGCCGATTCTGCAACATGTATAAGGATGTCAAATTCCGCATGCTTTCGACTGACGAGATCGAGGCGTGGCTGTCGGAGATGTATCGCGTCAACGGCGCTTACAAGGATCAGATCGAGCGCATCTATCTGGTTGGCGCCGATCCCTTTGCGATCTCCGCTTCGCGTCTTGAGGTCGTCATCGATCTCATCCGTCAGTACTTCTCCAATATAAAAACCGTCACGATGTACGCGGCGGTCAGAAATATTATGTCGAAGACCGATGCTCAACTCAAGCGGCTGCACGAGCTCGGTGTCAACGAGCTCTACGTCGGAGTCGAGAGCGGGCTTGACGACGTGCTCAAATATCTCAACAAGGGCAATACCGTCGATGATGTCCGACGTCAGTGCGCGCGACTCAACTCTATCGGCATGCGGCACATGTCGTTGCTGATGCCGGGCGCGGCGGGTAAAGGGCGCGGCGAAGAGCATGCGATCGCAACGGCGGAGCTGATCAATGAGATCAAGCCGGCGATGGTTTTGCTGACAACAATGTCGGTATTTCCCGGCACAGAGCTCGACGTCGACGTCAAAGCGGGGTTGTTCACTCCCGCGGGCGAAAAAGAAATTTTGACAGAGGAAAAAATTTTCCTCGAGCGCTTGAATTTGCCTTCGACGTATTTCTGGGCGGCTCATTCGCTCGATTCGGTTCGGATCGCGGGATTTATCGGCAAGTCGCGCCCGATGATGCTCGCTCGGTTGCAACACGCCATCGATAACATCGACGAGGAGCTCTTCAATAAGACTTTCCGTCGAGATCATCTGTAATCACTGCGCGAGCTTGATGAAGGGCGCGGTGTAGTTGAAGTCGACGTACTCGACCGGATGAGGATTCGTCTCGAGATCCTTCAAAAAAGTTTCCGTCAGCCGCGCCTTCTCCTCAAGCCGCTCGAGCTTGCCGATTCTTATCTGCACCGCCCGCGCCATGTCGGTGTAGACCACCACGTAATCCGCCTCGACGATCGCCACCTCCGATATTTTGTTGAGCGACTCGTCGTCCATCTGCTGCAGATAGTATAAAATTTTTCTGATCGGCTCGTCTTTGATGTCGTCGCCGATGTACAGGTCGCTCACTTGCGCGCCGGTGATCATCGGAATCGGCATGCCCTTGAGCTCCTTATAGCTGTCGATCACCTTGCCGTTGCGATCCAGATCGAGATATCCGTAGTCGCAACTGATCGTCGCAATCGGCTTGCGCTCAACAACTTCGACCTCGAGCGTCGACGGCAGACTCCGACGCACCGTCACCTCCTCGACACGCAGATCGTTGCGCAACCGATTCGAAATGCTGTCGGTCTCGAGCTTGAACAGCGGCTCGCCGTAATAAATTTCGCCGACGCGGAGAATGTCGTCGGGAGTGAGATAGGTCGCGCCGATCAGTTTGACTTCGCGCAACGTAAAAATCGGTGTGTATACGAGAAATAACAGGATCGCCGCCGTCGCGAACAAGCGGATTATGCCCTTGGCAAGCCTCCGCCGTCGACGCGGCGATTTTTTTGTCCTCGCCATCCTCTCACTCCCTTCGTCCGTCAATCGTAATCAGAAATTCGCCAGCCGCAAAATCCTCTCGCACAGTTCGTCGAACTCGATGCCGATCGCCCGCGCCGCGTCCGGCACCAATGACGTCTCCGTCATGCCCGGCACAGTGTTGACTTCGATCACGTACGGCTGATTGTCCTCGCTCAACATTAGATCGACGCGCGCCACGCCCGAGCACTTGCATACCTCGAACGTCTTCACCGCCATCGATTTGACGCGCTCCGTCAATTCGTCGCTCAACGGCGCCGGCACGATGTGCTTCGACGCGCCCTTTTTATATTTCGTCTCGTAATCGTATCGCCCCGTCACCGTCGTGATCTCAATGATCGGAAATGCCTCCGCGTGATCCGCATTGCCCCAGACCGCTACCGTCAGCTCCCGCCCCTTGATGAACTCCTCGACGATCGCCTCGTCATCGAACTCGAATGCCGCGCGCACCGCTTCCTCCAGCGCCGCTCGATCCTCGACGATGTACACTCCGATGCTCGAGCCTTGGTTCGGCGCTTTCACCACCACCGGGAACCCGAACGTCTTTTCGATCCGCTCCGTCAACGCCGCATGCTCCGCGCGCGCCGCCCGTCGATACACTTCAAAGCGCGGCGTCGATATGCCATGCGCCAGGCAAATTCGTTTCGTCATCAGCTTGTCCATCGTCAGCGCCGACGCCAGCACATCACTCGAGGTGTGCGGAATCCCAAGCATGTCGAGCGTGCCCTGCATTTGACCGTCCTCGCCGTATTTCCCGTGCACCGCGTTGAAGACGATGTCGCAATCCGCCGCTTTGATGTCCGCCGAAAACGTCGACGGTACCAATTCCAGCCCCTCCGCGTTATATCCCTTCGATTGCAACGCCGCCAAGATCGCCGCTCCCGTCCGTCTCGAGACCGCCGCCTCCGTCGACGGGCCGCCCATCACCACCACGATTTTCTTGCGATGTTTCAATATGTCCACGAGCTCCTCTCCCGTCTTGTAAATGTCGCCCGCGCCCATTGTGATCACCAGGTCGCCGTCCTCGACCATGTCCGCGATGAACGGCGCGATATCCTCCCGCCGCGGGATGTACGACACATTTTGATCGGTCAGCGCCATCACTTTTTTCAACACCGACTCGCCGTTGATCCCCTCGATCGGCGCCTCGCCCGCCGAATAGATGTCCGTCAGGATCAAAATGTCCGCGTCGTGAAACGCCGTCCCGAACTCGTTCAGTAAGATTTTCGTCCGACTGTAACGATGCGGTTGAAACACGCACACCAACCGCTTCGGCTTCGTCTCGCGCGCGGCTTTGAGCGTCGCCGCAATCTCCGTCGGGTGATGCCCGTAATCATCGACCACCCAAACGTTTTTGACTTTGCCCTTCGTTTGAAAACGCCGCTTCGCCCCGCGGAATTTCGACAGCCCGTCGGCAATCTTCTCGAACGGCACCCCGATGTGATCGGCAACCGCTATCGTCGCCAGCGCATTCTCAACGTTGTGCTTGCCATGCACCTTGAGCCGCGCATGCCCGAACAGCTCGCCGCCCTTATACACATCAAAGTCGACGCCCTTGACCTCCGCGCGGATGTTTTTCGCCGTGTAATCCGCTTCGCGATCAATCGCATACGAGATGATTTTCCGATCGACCGTCCGCGCAATGTCGACCAGATTTTCATTGTCGAAACACAAAACCGCCACGCCCGTCTCGCGGTCGACGTTCTCAATAAAAGTCTTGAACGCCGCGCGGATGTTGTCAAGCGTGCCGTAATGGTCGAGATGATCGTCCTCGACGTTGGTGACGACCGCTATCGACGGATGCAACTTCAAAAACGAACCGTCGCTCTCGTCCGCCTCCGACACAAGATATTCGCTGCGCCCGAGGATCGCGCCCGTGCCCAGGTCGGCGCTCTCGCCTCCGATTATGATCGTCGGGTCGACGTCGGCATTGAACAGCACGAAGCCGATCATCGATGTGGTCGTCGTCTTGCCGTGCGCGCCCGCCACCGCTATGCCCGTTTTAGAGTTCAAAAGCGCGGCGTTGATATCGGATCGGTGCAGGAGTTTGATGCGAAGTTTTTTTGCGGCGGCAAGCTCGGGATTGTCCTCGGGAATCGCCGAAGAGATCACAATCGCGTCGGCATCGTTCGGGACGTTGCACTCGTCGTGCCCGACAAAAATTTGCGCGCCCTTGGAGCGAAGAGTGCGCAACAATGGAGAGTCCGCGCGGTCGGAGCCGGAGACTTCGTAGCCCAGATCGATCAAAATACGCGCGAGCGGATTCATGCCCGCGCCACCGATGCCGATGAAGTGGAATTTTTTTATGCCGTCGAAAATCAAATCAGTCACTCCCAAAATCATTCTGTCGTTCGTTCTTCCAAGCAGCGCGCACACTCGGTCATCAGCCGCGAGACGATTTCGACCTCCGTCAAGCCCTCGAATCCGTACGCCTCAAGCACCGCCCGATCATTTTCCTCATGCGCCGCCCGCAACTCGACCGGCATCTTTCGATCGTCGTAGAGCTGCGCCAATGTCCGATCGGGATAAAGCGCCCGCGCGTCGAGGATCGCTTGCGCCGTTCGCTCGATCGTCGCCCGTTGCTCCTCCGTCGGTTCGCACCACACGAAGTTATTATACACGATCGTTTTCGAATAACAATAGCCCGTTCCAAATCGTCCGCTCAGCGCCCGCCCCCACGCCATATGCACGCTCGACTCCAGCACTCCGAACTCGTAAAGCCCCGCGCCCGCGATCATAAACATTTGATCGCCCGCCACCACCGTCGAATCCAACCAACCCGCCGTCAAATACGAGCGCTTGTCCGACAGCACTTTCGGCAGCGCGATGAATCGCTCCGGCGTGATTTGCTCTCGAAACAAATGCGGCTTTTTCGCCAGCCGCCGCGTTTTGATGAATGTGCTCGCTTCTCGAAATCGCTTGACCGCCTCGACGCGCTCTTTGACAAGCGGCATCGACTCGAGCTCCTCCTCCGTCGCGTCCTTCAGCCACAAACACCATCGCGGCAGATTGTTGACGAACTCCCGCCCCATCATAAACCGCCGAATGTATTTTTGCGCCGCCGGCTCCCGTCGAATGAAATCCTCGTAGTCCTTCGCTTCGATTATCAGATTGCCGCCGTCCGTCGGCTGATTGCCCTGCCGCATCTCCGGCGCTTTGCACAGCGGCACAATCGAAGTCCCGATGAAAATATTCGGCGCGTCCAACAGATAGCCGTTGATGTTCGACACCTCCAGCCACCTGCCATGATCAAAAATTCGCCGCGGTTGCTCGCTCCGCGCGGAGCTGAACCCGACGATAATGCAAAACAGCCGCTGCGGTCGAACGCAATCATCGATCCACTTCAGCGGTCGATACGCAAAGTCGATGTGCACCTCGAACCGCTCGAACAGCGGCTGCCACACCAATTGCGCCTGCTCGCTTTGACAAAGCGAATCGGTTGCCACGAACGCCGCCCGCGTCGACCGCCCGCTCATCAATTGCGCCGCCTTGAAAAACCAACTGCCCGCGTAATCGATCTTGCCCACCTTCGGATATAACATCCCGTGCTCGTCTCGAAAGATGTCGGCGATCTCCTGTTTGCGCTCCTTCGACTGATATATCATCCCCAGCGACGGCGGGTTGCCGATAATGTAATTCAATTCGCGCGGCGCAAATTTTTCCCAATCGATCGTTAGAGCATTGCCCTCGACGATGTGTTTGCTCGAGCGGGATTTCGGCATCTCGATTGCGGGACCGAGTTCGCGCCGCGTCTGACAGTCGGCGATCCACATTGCCGCTTGCGCGATCTCGACGGCAAAATCGTTGATGTCGATCCCGTAGAAATTATCGCGCGTGACCTTGATATCGCGCGTAACCTTGATCGGCGCGTCGCCGTTCAATTTTCTAATCACATCATTCTCGAGCCGACGGAGCGATTGATAGGTCTCGACCAAGAAATTGCCCGAGCCGCAAGCGGGATCGAAAAACGTCAACGCCGCGATCCTGTCGTGAAACTCGAGCAGCCGTTGTCGATCGCCGGCGCATCGATCAAACTCCGCGCGGAGCTCGTCGAGAAAAAGCGGGTCGATGACTTTATGAAGGGCGGCGTCGGAGATGTGAATGACGCCCTCGGGCGAATCGGTATTGACGATCGACTCGAGCAGCGCGCCCAAAACGGCGGGGCTCAGCGCCGTCCAATCGAAACCGCCTTCGTTATCGGCGAGTTGCGCGCGAATGTTTTCGACGGACTCATTGGGGAGCGTCTTTAAGTATCGATCGGCTTGCGCGCGGCTGATAATGTTGTTCTCGACGGAGTAAAACGCGAACACCGTCCTGATGAAGATGCGGGTGGCGTCGGCGGGACGCGCGGCGTTGAGCGCGTCAAAAATTTTCTTGAGGAACCGATCGGCTTGGCTTGAAATTCTTGTGCTGTAATATTGGCGACTCATGACGATTTACCCAGCGCGAACGCTTTACGATTGAGATCCAAAAACTTTTTCGGCACGCACGCTTCGAGCGACTGTTGCCAAGCGGCGGGGTCGATATCGAAGTAATGAGAGAGGCGTCCGAGCAGCACGATGTTGACGGCTTTGACGGAGCCGGCTTGTTTTGCGAGCGACAGGCAATCGAGTGCGTCGATTTTAATGCCCTTGGCGCGGATTTTATTGACGAGGTCGGCGGGGTATTTGGCGGCGCCGGTGATGACGGGCATGGGGTCGATCTGTTGGGTGTTGGTGACGATCTGCCCGTCGGGCTTAAGGTATTCGAGCCAACGGGCGGTCTCGAGAATCTCGAACGAAACGATGAAATCGGCGGCGCCCTTATCGACGAGCGGCGAGTAGACGTGATCGCCGAAGCGAACGTAGGTGATGACGGAGCCGCCGCGCTGACTCATGCCGTGCACTTCGCTGACTTTGACGTCGAAGCCCCGGCTGACGAGCATATGTCCGAGGAGTTTGGAGGCGAGCAGCGAGCCCTGTCCTCCGACGCCTACGATGATAATATTTTTTGTCTCCATAAGCAGCCTCCTAAAAAATTTTTTGGCGCGCCATGATTTTATATCGATTTTGACGGGCTGTCGAGCACCCAAGAGGCTCATCGCAAAAATTTTTTGTTGGTACTAACCGAGAGATGTTGGTAAGATTGCTTAAAAAGGTTTTATTTGATACGATGTAGAATGACTAACGGAACGGGGTGATCAATTATAGAAAGCCACAAAAAACATCCTAAACAATGCGATCTGATTGATGTGTTTTTGGCGGGGGCGGCTCCGAAAGTCGGACGCTATGGCTTGCCGCAACTTGAACCGGAGAATCATATTCCCGAGACGCGAATTCTACCGTTCAACTATTTTACCGCCGCGCGGAAACGAGCGCCGTGTTGGTATCATTGCTTTGTGGCGGACGCTCAGTTTCAGAGGTTGTACAAAAATTTTTGGCGGTACCGAGACACTTTAAAGTACGTCAGCGGCATGATCGGTACCGACTTCAGCCTGTTTCGAGATTACGATTTGGAAACTCAGATTGAAAACTGCAGGAAGAACCGCGCTGTGGATTATGCCCTTCAACAGATGGGCGTGCGGCTCATTCCGACGGCAGGCTTCGCCGACGAAGCCACCTGGTCGTGGTGCTTTGACGGACTGCCGATGCACTCGACCGTGGCGGTGACCACGAATTGTCTCGGGCGCGATCCCGAAGCAAAGCGTCTTTTTATCGGAGGAATGGCGGCGATGGTCGAGAAACTTCAGCCGACTGCCATCGTCGTTTGCGGAGCTTGTCCCGAGTGGCTCCCCAAAAAATATCCCTCCATCAAGATCATTCAAATTCCAAGTTACAGTCAGATGTGGAAAGCAAGGAGGTCGAGATAATGGGCGGATACGGCGGCAGCAGCGGCAACATCAAAGACAAATGCTATTACGACACCGGCAAACACAAGGTTAAAGACCAAAATGCGATTGAGGTCGCGGAGCAATATATTAGCGAAGGTAAAGAGGTCGCTTTCCTTCAAGAAAAACCTCCCGATAGGCGCCCGGATTTGATAGTCGACCGTAAGCTTCTCGTTGAAGTCAAGGGCATATCTTCAACAAATCCCGGACAAGTAGATCACAACCTCAGGAAAGCGTTCTCACAGATAGAAACAGAACTCTCGCATTATCCCGAGGACA
>CAMKFB010000077.1 GCA_946411735.1 uncultured Selenomonadales bacterium | reverse complement strand
CGATTCGACATCCGCTCGATGAACTCCAACAGATCGTCGAGCGTCAATTTTTCCCGCAGCACCGCTGCCATCGACATCGCCCCGAATTCGAACAGCTTCCACAACGTCAGGTACAGAAAATAATTGTTGAGCAACGTCAGCGGCGCGTGGCAAGGATAAAGCCCCGCAAAGAAACTGTGCGCCGCATACTTCTCGATCACATGCCCATGCGGCTCGAGCACAAACTCTTTATACGCCGCCGCGACCCCGTCGTACACCCGCCGCATTTGATCCCAACTTCGTATCGTCTCCTCCGCGCGGAACGCCTCGATTGGATAAGTCGTGAAGACCCTTTGCGTCGGCGAGTAATACACGATCGCCCGCCCGTCGAGCTCCGACAACAGCCCGAACATCAGCGTGATGTGATACGGCAGGTTGAACGGCATCGACTTCGCCTTCGTCGCCAGCGATTGAAAATAATCGTCCATCCGATAGACGCGCGGGATCAGCTCGAGCTGCTGTTCTTTGCCGCCGGCGATGATCGCGTCCATCTCCGACATCACGATCCCGAGCGCCATCAGCCGCTGATTGAATTTCAAGCGCCGATCCTGCAGCACGTCGAGCGAAATCGTCTGCAGCAGCCGCAAATATTTTCGCGTCGGCACCTCGTGCACGCTCCGATAGAAAAAACATTCCGCGCGCATCGTTCGAAGAGTCGTGTCGCGCAACTCAAGCGGCGCGGGATCGAGCAGTGCCAACTCCGCCGCCACGGGACATGTCATCGACAGCGACCGCTCGATCAGTGTGTCGATCACGAACGTCCGACGCGGGAACTCCGCGCACGTGTTTGACAGCCAGCCCTCGCCGAACGTCTTTTGAATGTCGCAAAGCAAATCCGCGCGGAGCATCGGGCAAGCCGTCCGATCCAAATTCATTCGATAGGTATGCGACGCCTCATTCCAATAAAGACTGTCGAGCACGTGCTTGCGCATCGCTGGGTTCTCAATCGACTTATACCGCTCGTGAGTCTGACGGTCGATGTCGACCTGCCAACCTCGACAGCATTTCGCATTGCACTTTCGACCGTCGCAACGAAATTTTTTGACGTACGTCGGCTCCACGCACGCAAACTCCTTGACAAAATTCAATTACCTCGCCCCGTTCGCGATCAGTTGAAAGTATTGCCGCTCAAGCACGTTGTTATAGTTGTTGGGATCGAGCGAAGTCGCCTTCTTGACCATCGCCCGCAAATTTCTGTGGAGCGCGTTGAGCGTGTCGGTGCTTTGCGCCAATCCCATCGCCCGCACCAAATAATCCTGCGCCGTCGTCACCGCCAGCTCCCCGAGCCCGACGTGGCTCAACAGATCGTACGCCAAGCGGGTGTCGCGGCGGTCGGAGTAAATCGACACAACCGGCACGCCCATGTAGAGCGCGTCCATCGTCATTGCCGCGTCCGTCTGCGGGAAGGTCGACAGCGCGATGTCCAACCGCCGAAGCACCTGCATGTGATCGTTCGTCGCCGGCAGGAATAAGATCGCGCTCATATTCAGCCCGAGCGCCTTCAATCGTTTATACGCCGCATCGATCATCGCGTCGCTCTCGAATTCCTTCGCCCGCATGATCAATCGCGCGGTCGGTATTCGACGGAGAATTTCCTTCCACACGCCCAAAATTTCGTCGGTGATCGACTGATAATCGTTGAAGGAGCCGAACGTGACGTAGCCGTTCTTCAAACACGGCGCATCCTCGGGCGCGGCAACGTCGCTCCGACTGATATAGCAGAATTGGCTCGGCAGATAGAGCAACTTCTCGACAAAATATTTGTCGTGAGCGCCGCGCGGGTCGGCGATCTCATCGGTCAAAAAGTAATCGATCGTCTTGAGCCCGCTCGTCGAGCGCGCCCCAATGCCCGTGATTTGGATCGGCGCGGGTTTATACGCCATAATCGGGTAAGCGCAGAACTCGCCGTGCCCGCCGAGATCGACAAGGATATCGATTTGATCCGCGCGGATTCGATTGACGATCTCCTCTGTCGAGTGCCCGCCGACATCAACGAAGTGCTCGAGCGGCGAATTTTTGAGCAGATTGGCGTAGAAGTTGTCGCCGGCAAGCCACTTGTAAGCAAATACCTCGACGCGCTCCTTGTTGGCGCCGACGAGCATCCCGCACGTCAAAGCGAACATGCTGTTGACGGCGAAATGCGGCAGCAGATATCCGACGCGCATTCGACGCTCGCCGCGGAGGACGGCACTCGTATCGTGAAAGGTGTCGAACGGCTTGATCTCGTCGAAGATGTTCTGATAGCGGAAATGATTGACAATCAACTCGTCGCTCGAAACGTTGAGGTAGTGGAGATTGCTGATGGCGGCGGAGAAAATCTCGGCGCGCTCGGCGGCATTGTCGGCAAGATCAACCGCCCGATTGTAATGCGCAACGCCGTCGTGAGGATTGCTGTTGACCATCGCCAACTTCGCCCGACGTCGATGATAGCGCTTGAGGAACTCGCGCGGGTATTGTTTCTTCTCGATCATCGGCTCATCGGATTGAAATACGACCGGCGGCGGCTCGCTCGACGGCAGGCACTCTTCGACCACCTTGATCCGATCGTAGGCAAGCACGTAATTCTTCAGCAGCTGTTTCGTATGCGACAGCAGCAGATGAATTTCCGCGCGGTGCTCGACGGACGCCTTCGCCGCCTGTTCGAGCCAATAATCCGCCCGCTTGACGTTGACGACATTTTTGATGATGCTGTCGTAGAATTGCGGCTCGGCTTTGATGTACTCGAGCGCGCGCTCATAAAATTTTTCGGCGTCGTCGGGCGTGATCGGCGGCTCCTCATCGTGGAAATCGGGAAGCGACTCGCCGTTAATCCAAGCGTTGTAGATTTTTTCGTACGCCGCCTCCAACTCCGACATGTAAATCGAATCATTCATGACGGGCGACTGGCTCATTCGACGGCGAATCGTCAGATGATAATCGTTGATGCGATCGAAATCGTTGGCAAGCTCGACCGCCTTATCTATATATTCCTGCTCGCTGAACGCGCACAGCTCGTCGAGCTCCATATTATGAAGGAGCGAATAGCCGAACCGACCGTTATGCCGCTTGCCGACCAACGTGAGCACGGGAATGCCCATGAACAGCGCGTCGCAAGTCGTCCCGCCGCCGGGATAAGGGAAAGTGTCGAGCGCGATATCGGTCTCGGCGTACTTGACAAGGTAAAGCATCTCGTCTGCTTCCATGCGGACGCGCTCGATCGGAATGCCCGCCGCCTTCATGCGCTTGACGGCGAAGTCGATGCCGTATTGCGATCGGAACGCTTTGCCCTTGACGTAGAGGCGGGAGTTCGGAACGCGCTCGAGAATCGCCGCCCATATCTTGAGCATCTCGTCGGTGACCTTGATGAAATTGTTGAAGCTGACGAACGTGACGTAGCCGTTCTTCAGGCAGGGCGCGGGTTGAATTTCGATCGGCGCGTCGTGCCACATATAGCAGAAGTGGGAATGTTGGAGGCGCAGAATTTTTTCGGTAAAGAACTGCTCATTGAGCCCCTCGGGATCGGTGAATTTGTCGCAGAGAAAATAATCGATCGTCTTGAGACCCGTCGAATTGAACCAACCGATCGCGCTGATCTGCACCGGCGCCGGCTTATAAGCCATCACGCGCAGGCAATTGTTGGCGGTATGACCGCTGAGATCGACGAGGATATCAATCTCATCGTCCTTGATTTTCTTTGCGGCGACCTCGGGCTGATCGTAAAGAATATTTTTCCAGCCATCGACGCCCGCCTTAAACTCCGTGCTCACATTGTCTTCGGGGCATTTCGGATAGCAATAGACCTCGAACTTCGACTTGTCGTAGGATTTATAGAAGGCGTAGCTGAAGAAGGCGACGACGTGACGGCGAATGTCCGGCGAGATATATCCGATGCGAATCTTGTCGTGGCGCGGATGCGTCGCCGGGCTGTGCTCGAACGGTTTGAGATCGGCGAAGATGTCATTATAGTGCTCGACGCCGTCAAAAATTTTTTCGCGCGACACGTTCAGGTTGTGCAGGCTGAACAAAAAATTGCTGTAGTCGTCGCACTTGATCCCGTACAGGTACGGATATCGATCGGTACCCTTGCCGACGGAGATATCCTTCGTGGCGCTCATTTCGTAGTGATAGAGGCTCATCTCGGCGTCGGCGACGTAGCGATAGGCGTGACCGAGGATGTTGTGGATCATCATCTGCGTCAAGAGATCGTTGCCGGGGATTTTGAGCGCCTCCTCCGCGTATTTGATGCAGCCGCCGTAATCCTGTTTGATGTCACACACGCGCGCCTTCAAAAACACTCGATAGCCGCTCGGCGGAAAATGTTTTTCCATGTAATCGGAGCCGGCTTTTGCGGTATCGTACTCGTTGAGATCGATGCAAACCGAAGTCAGCTTCTCGACGGGATAAGCGACATTAGGCTTGAGCGCGAGAAGTTTTTTGGCGACCTCAATGGTTTTATCGCGATCGTGCAGCTTAAGATGTACTTCGATAAGCTCGTCGAGCGTCCTGCCGATCTGTCTGGTTTTGCGATCGATGTCCTTTTTATTGGTTTTGATTTTCCTCATAAATTCTGCCCTCCGATAAGTTTATTCCACTGCTCGAGCCGATCGTCGGCGACATTCGCCATTGATCGATCGAACGTCGTCGGCTCCATGCCTTTGTAATTCTCGTAATGCCTCAGCGCCTGCTTCATCTCACGCACCGCTCGAGCGTAATCGCCGCTTGCCGCCAAACACTCTGCCAGCTCCGCGCGGAACTCCGGCATCGACGGAAAATCCTCGACCGCCCGCTCCGCTTCCGACAGCCGTTCGTCCAATCGAGAGACATCAGCGCTCGAAAGTATGTTGATCAATATACGATGCGAAGAACTTGCGAACGTCGAGTCCCGCCGACCGCGTTCGATGTCGAGCCGCGCATACTTCTCCGCGTTCTCGAAATCGTCCAGCCCATTATAGCACTGCGCCAGATATCCGTAAATCCGCTCCGGCTCCGCGCTCGAGTCTAATTCCGCCAACAGCATTCGAAGGTTGCGCGCCGCCTTATCTCGATTGACGCCGCTCGAATAGCCCGTGTGAACGATCTGCATGACGTTGTCCGGCACCGCCAAGATTTTATCGACGGGCTTATTTTCCGCCGTCCGCAACTCTTCGTGTATGCGACCGACATAGTGCAGCCCGCTCTTGAATACCCGACAGAGATATGTCGAATCAATCAGCTCATTACCCTTGTCGATGTCGATGTTGACCAGATTGATCAGCAGCGCGATCTTTCGACGTTGGACGGCGAGGCGGATCGAAGGACGGATATTTGGTGCGGCGCCCTCGGGAAAATACTCGTCGGCGTCGAGGAAAACGATCCAATCGCCCGTCGCATGCTCGAGCGCCAAATTGCGCGGCGTCGAAAAATCATCCGCCCACTCCGTCTCGATCACCTTCGCGCCGAGACTCCGCGCGGCGTCGATCGTACCATCGGTCGAGCCGGTGTCGACCACGATCAGCTCATCGACCACGCCCTTGACGCTCTCGAGCGAGCGCGGCAAATTTTTCTCCTCGTTTCGAGCGATCCAGCACGCCGAGATTTTCATCGACTCGAATTTTTTCGCCGACATATCGAACAGCAGCTGTTCTTTGCTTTTGACTGCCCTCTTTTGTTTCTTCAATTCGATCACCCCTTCAATTGAGACAAGCGCCGTCGATATTCCCGATTGTTCGGTTCGATCTCGAGCGCCTTCGACCAATTCTTTCGAGCTTCCGCCGCGTTACCGACCAGCTCTTCGAACTCCGCCAACCGAGCATAAACCGTTCCGATCGCCGCCACGAAATACGAGTCCTCGTGCACCGTCGGCGGCATCCTTCGCCACACCTCGAGCGAACGATGAAATTCCAAATACGCTTCGTCCAACCGTCCCAGACCGCACAAAATCATTCCGCGCTCCGCATAAAACTCCGGCAGCTCCGGCAGCGCGCGGATCGCCTCCTCCGACAGCGCCAACATCTCTTCGTCCGAGCGGTGCAACTCGCGCATCGCGTCGATCATCTTATGATACAAATTCCCGCGCCCCGTCACCGCCTCGACTTTCGAACTCAACGCTCGACGCCCATGCTCGAGCACCTTGTCATATTCTCTCAGCCCGTAATAACAATCGACCAGTGCAATGTCGTGTCGCGTCTGCAGTCCTTCCCTTTCGATCTCGCGCTCAATCAATGCCAAATTCCGTCGCAACTTACTCTCGATCCGCGCGGAGCCGTAACCGGTGTGATATACCGTCAAGCGCACGTCGGAGAAAACGTAATTGAGCACGCCATTGAGATTGGTGATATTCTCATGAATCAGACCGCGATATCTCAGATACGGCGCTCGACGGAATATCCGTGCATTCCAATCTCGACTCATCTCCCGATTGCCGCATTCGGCATCGATGTTGATGCGCGGGATCAGGATCGCGTCCTTGACGGCATATTTTTCGACGGCGCGATGAACTTTTGCCGGCTCCGAAAAATACTCGTCGGCGTCAAGGAAAATGATCCAATCTCCCTTCGCATGCTCGATTGCGAAGTTGCGCGGCGCGGAGAAATCGTCAATCCAATCGAAGTGCAAGACGGTCACGCCCGCCCTTTGAGCGATCTCGACGGTACCATCGGTCGAGCCGGTATCAACCACAATCATCTCGTCGGCGGCGCGGCGGACGCTTTCAATCGAGCGCGGCAAATCTTTTTCCTCGTTTCGAGCAATCCAACACGCCGACAGTTTTAATTTCTTCATTGCGATCCTCCCGTTTTTGGTTTATAGTTATGCCGTTCAATCAATCAAACGAAGGAGAGCATTTATGGGACTGCTTGATAAAATAAAAAGCCTTCTTCCGAAGCGCAAACCGCCCGAGCAAGTCAACAACGTACCGAAGGAGAAGGAAAATATCCGCAAGACCTTCGGCGTGTACTGCAAGGCGAATCACAACACCGACGGCGAAAAACTTTGTCCGAAATGCACGGCGCTGTTGACGACGGTCTTTACGAAGATCAATCGATGCCCGTACGGGATCGGCAAACCGATTTGCGAGAAATGCGAGACGCCCTGCTTCGGCGAGGTCTCGACCAACAAATTCCGTGAGGTTATGAGCTCTTCGCAGAAGAAGATGCTGTTGTCTCATCCGATTATGACCGTCAAGCACAAGCTGCAGAGTCTCGGCGCCGACTATGCCAAACAGGAGCGGGATAAGAAGTCGACCGACAAGCAGAAGGAGGCGGAGAATAAAGTCAAGGCGAAGATTGCCAACGCGACGCGCTCACCCAAGTCCAAGAAAAAAAAGAAGCGCAAGAAATAATTTATCCCACCCGCCCTATGTTCCCCGCGCTTCCGCTTCGATTTATTCCGTAGGAGCTTCCTCCGCCTCGCGCATCTTTCGTTGGAAAGCTTTCTCGCCCTGCCTGCCGACGTTCGCCAACATGCCCACCGCCGCCATCGTCACGATCAACGATGTCCCGCCGTAGCTTATGAACGGCAGCGGCACTCCGATCACCGGCAGCATCCCGCCGACCATCAGCAAATTCGCGATCGCTTGACCCACTACCAAGATCATCACGCCCATCGCCAACACCTGTCCGTAGATGTCCACCGACTTGTTCGCGATCCGCGCCGAATAGATCGCCATCGCTGCGAACAGCGAGAACACCAACACCGCCCCCAAAAATCCGTTCTCTTGACAGAAGATCGCGAACGCAAAATCCGTATGCGCCTCCGGCAGATAATCGTACTTCGACACGCCCACGCCCCAGCCCATGCCTGTCAGCTCCCCCGAGCCGATCGCCGACATCGATTGCACGATCTGATAGCCTATGTTTTGCGCGTCCGACCACGGATCGAGCATCACCTTCAATCGATCCAGCCGATACGGTTGTTTCAATATCAGAAGGATCGCCCCGCCGATTATCGTCCCGATTATCGCCAACAGCCGCCATCGGATCAGCCCGACCACGATCATCATCGCCAACGGCACTCCGATTATGATCGCGCCCGTCCCCAAATCCGGCTCGAGCTCCGTCAGCAATGCCATCACCGCTATCATCGCCATCTGCGGTGTCGCGATCTCCACCTCTCGTTGATATCTGATCTGCACCGACAAATACGCCGCCATCAGCATTATCGCCACCAACTTTGCGAACTCCGCCGGCTGAAATTGCGTGAAGCCCAACGGCAACCACCGTCGCGCCCCGTTCACCGACGGTCCGATGAACAGCACCAAGATCAGCGCCAACACCGTCAACAGCAAAACGATCGGCACGTACTTTCGCCACATGTGATAATCCTTCAGGAAACAGAACGCGAATGCCACCGAGCCGATCACGATGTTCAGTATGTGTCGCTGCAGAAAAAAATACGGCGAGTTGAACTCCGACTCCGCCAGCACGAAACTCGAGCTGAATATGTTGATCGTTCCGAGCACCAGCAGGATCACCATTATACCGATCACCGCTTCCGTGTCGTTATTCCAAAAGCGCCGAACCACGCTGCCGCCGTCGTCCTCCGGCGCTTTTTTTGTCGGTCGAGTGCTCACTACCTTCACCATGCTCATCCATCACTCTCCGTCGATTATTAATGCCGCGTTCATCTTACCTTTCGTTCGACGAATTTGCAATACGTTTGTCGCCCGTCAATGAAATTTTAATGTACTTCTAATCTTGCATTGCTTGACAATCAAAAAAACGGCAGATATAATGCGCGCAAGATGTCAGCGTTGGTGGACGTCGGCATCTGTGCGCCGCGATTTTGGGGTGTGGATATGACCGTCGCGGCGGCTTGCGATCGACAGATGAACTCGATCGTGAGCGGTGACCTTCGACCTTGGTGAGGTCGTCGGTCGAAAGGCGTCGGGCAATGTGCGAGAATTTGTCCGACCGTGTAAAGGCTCCACGGGGCTGAGCCTCCGATCTCGACTCCGAGAATGCCCCGCTCAAAAGGCAGTGCTCGAGCCCGCCTCCTAAGGCGATTGTCGAAGACGTTTGGTGGAATGTCTCGACGTTTTGCGAGAGACTGTCTCTTTCGACGCATCGGGTTCCGCGCGGAGTGGTGTCTGCGCGAGAAGCAATCGATGTGCCGGCGCGGAGTGGTGTACCGCGCCCAACGCTCCTCGAAACTCGAGGACACAGTCCGTCGAATCGAAATCATACGGGCTGTATTGACTCCCAAAGCGGGTTTATCCTGCGGCGGGTGTACTATATTCTTTCGTTTAGAAAGGAATGAAAGTTAGTTGGAAACACTTAACAAGTTCACCTTCGATATTCAAATGTTCCCCGGCAGCACGGGTTCGACAGGCAGCACCGGCTCGACAGGCAGCACCGGCTCGACAGGCAGCACCGGCT
>CAMKFB010000076.1 GCA_946411735.1 uncultured Selenomonadales bacterium | reverse complement strand
GGGTGGGATCGCGTTCTATGTCGGGCGCCGCATTCGACGGGTGGGAGCGTCAGCGGCGCCCCATCAAACACTGCAGATAAAAATTTTTTTATAGGGATAAAAACAGGAGGGAGGGAGCGGTCGACCACAGATAAAAAGATCGACCGCCGCACAGTTTTATGGCTGACACTAATCAGTATATGGATATGTTCCTCGACGAGTCGCACGAACATCTCCAGTCGTTGAACGACGGACTTTTGAGCCTCGAGGATAATGCCGAGGACCTTTCCGTGCTCAATGAGATTTTCCGCAATGCACACACGCTCAAGGGCATGTCGGCGACCATGGGTTATAACAAGATCGCCGAGCTCACGCACGAGATGGAAGATGTTCTCGACATGCTTCGCAAGGAGCAGCTCAAGGTGAGCGAGGACATTATCGACACGCTGTTTAAATGCGTGGACTCCCTCGAGCAGATGATCAATAACGTCGGCAACGGCGACCCCGAGGATTTGATCGACGTATCGGACCTCGTGGCAAAACTGTCGTCGATTTCGCGCGGCGATGCGGCGGCAGCGGCTCCCGCGGCGAAGGCTCCCGCTCAAGCGGCGGCTCCGGCTCCCGCGCCCGCGGCGGCTCCCGCTCAAGCGGCGGCGAATGCCCCGACGGGAACGGTAGCAGTCGCCGGCATTGAACTCTCCGACACCGAAAAAGCGGTAATCGCCGAAGCTCAAAAGGGCGGCATGCGCGGCATTCACGTCAAAGTGACGCTGTCGGAGACATGCCTGCTCAAATCCGCGCGGTCGTACATGGTAATGAACGCGCTCGACGAGGTTGGCGACGTAATCAAATCGGTGCCTTCGGCGGAGGATCTCGAGCAGGAAAAATTCGATCGCTCCTTCGACGTGGTGCTCGTGACGGCGGCGGAGGAGAAGGCGGTCTCGGACGCGGTGCTGGGCATCTCCGAAGTCGAGAAGGCGGACGTTGATGTCGTCGACTTGACGGCGGCTCCGGCTCCGGCGGCAGCGCCTCAAGCCCCCGCGCCTCAAGCGCCCGCTCCGGCACCTGCAGCGGCGCCCGCTCCCGCCCCCGCTCCCGCTCCGGCGGCGCCGAAACCGCCCGCGACGGCTCCCGCTCCGGCGGCGGCAAAACCGGCGGCGACGAAACAAGCGGCATCTGCGGCGGCGGCTCAAAAGAAAAACCACGCCAGTCAATCAGTTCGCGTCGATATCGAAAAACTTGACACGCTCATGAATCTTATGGGCGAGCTCGTCATCAATAAAGTTCGCCTTGAGCAGATCGGTCAAACGCACCGCCTGTCGGAGCTGACAGAGACGCTCGAACAGATGGATCGCGTCACGACCGATCTTCAGAACATCGTCATGAAGGTTCGCATGGTTCCCGTCAGCCAGGTCTTCAACCGTTTCCCGCGCATGGTTCGCGACGTCACCAAGGAGCTCAACAAAGAAATCAACCTGACGATCGAAGGCGAAGAGACCGAGCTCGACCGCACGGTTATCGACGAGATTGGCGATCCGATCATGCATTTGCTCAGAAATTCGCTCGACCACGGCGTTGAAATGCCCGATGTGCGCGAGCAGAAGGGTAAACCGCGCGTCGGCGAGGTCGGCTTGATCGCGCGCCACGAAGGCAATAACGTCGTCATAATGGTCACCGACGACGGCAAGGGCATCGATGCGGACGTCATTCGTCGCAAGGCGGTCGAGAAGGGGCTTTACACTCAAGAAGAAGTCAACAAGCTCGACGATCAGGACGCGGTTCGGATCATCTTCCTGCCGGGCTTCTCGACGGCGGAGAAAATCTCCGATATCAGCGGGCGCGGCGTCGGCATGGACGTTGTCCGCTCGAAAATCGAATCGCTCAGCGGTCACGTCGATGTCGAGACGAAAGTCAACGAGGGCTCCGTCTTCAAAATCAAACTGCCGCTGACGTTGGCAATCATTCAAGCGATGCTCGTGCAGGTGCAGGAAGAAATGTACGCGATCCCGCTCGGCTCGATCGACAGCACGATCAACATAAAGCCCGACGACATAAAGACCGTTCAAAACAAAGAAGTAATCGTTCTGCGCGGCGAGATCATCCCGATCATTCGCATGGAGCAGACACTGTTCGTGCCGCACGTCAAAGATTTCGAGGAGATTTTTGTGGTGGTTGTGCACGCGGGCGAGTCGAAGGCGGGCATCGTCGTCGACAAGCTTATCGGTCAACAGGAAATCGTTATAAAGACGCTCGGCAACCTGTTCATGGGATTGAAGATGTTCTCGGGCGCGACGGTGCTCGGCGACGGCAGAGTTGCGTTGATCCTCGACGTCGCAACGATGCTCAACTGACAGACAGAGGTGATTGACATATGGCAAAGGAAAGTGCAGGCAACAGCGCTCCCAACGACGCCGCCGAGCAGATGGAAGGACTGCAGGTGGTCGCCTTCAAGCTCCGCGATGAGGAGTATGGCGTGAACATCTTTCAGGTGCAGGAAATCCGCAATCTCGTCGACATCACGCGCGTGCCGTTCTCGGCGTCCTACATTCAAGGCGTGATCAACTTGCGCGGGAGCGTGTTGCCGGTGATCGATCTCAAAAAGCGGCTCGGGCTCGATCCGACGCCTTACACCGACGATACGCGCATCGTGACGGTGATGGTCGGCGAATTGCCCGTCGGGCTGATCGTTGACGCGGTGACGGAAGTTTTGACGATCAAGACCAAACTGGTCGATCCCAAAAAGGCGGTCGACAAAACGGATATCAGCAAATTCCTCAGCGGCATTGGAAATATCGACGGGCGGCTGGTGATCATGCTCAACCTTGAGGAGATCGTCGGTCTGCCATAACGATTGTCCGATCGGAAAAATTTTTGCAGACTGGAATCAGAGGTGTAGTTATATGACGGATGAATTGAGTTTGACTCCGATACAGCTCGATGCGTTGAGGGAGATCGGCAATGTCGGCGCGGGCAATTCGGCAACGGCGCTGTCGCAGATCATCAACAAGCGAATCGACATGAACGTGCCGAAGGTGGCGCTGGTACCGATCGAGACCGTGCCGGATTTGGTCGGCGGTCCCGACGCGATCGTGGTCGGCGTGTTTTTGAGAGTGTACGGTCGGGCGCCGAGCAATATTTTGTTCCTGCTGCCGCAACACAGCGCGTTTTATCTGGTCGACACGCTGATGGGGCGTGAGCACGGCACGACCAAGCGGCTCGATCCGATGGACGAGTCGGCGCTCAAAGAAATCGGCAACATTCTTTCGGGCGCATACCTCAACGCATTTTTCAATTTCACGCACATCGCAATGCTGCCGTCGATTCCGGCGCTGGCGATGGATATGGCAGGCGCAATCCTCAACGTCGTGCTGGTGCAGCTTGGACAGATGGGCGATCAGGCGCTGGTGATCGAAACGGAATTTTTGGCGGAGGACGATGGAATCAACGGACATTTCTTCTTGGTTCCCGACCCGGGATCGTTGAGCACGATAATCCAAGCGGTAGGAGTTGAATAAAAATGGCAAGCCTTATCCGAGTCGGCATGGCTGATTACAAGGTTGGGCGCAGTCCGTCTTCTCTTATCAGCTATGGTTTGGGCTCGTGCATCGGGATCTCGTTGTACGACCCGCAATCGAAGGTGGGAGGGCTCCTCCACATCATGTTGCCCGACAGCAATCAAGCGCGAGCGAGTGACAATCCGGCGAAGTTTGCCGACACAGGTTTGCCGCTGATGTTGAATGACGTGTTGAAATTGGGCGCCAACAAAGCGAGATTGGTGGCGAAGATCGCGGGGGGCGCGCAGATGTTTGCGTTCTCGAATGCGACGGACATCATGAAGGTTGGCACGCGCAATGCGGAGGCGGTCAAAAAGATATTGCAGCGCATGGGGATCAGAGTGATCGCGGAGGACACCGGCGGCAATTACGGTCGGACGGTGCAAATTGATCTCGACACGGGCGTGTATCGAGTGAAGACGATCGATCGCGGCGAGAAAACCATTTGACCTGCCTCAATCCGTTGGAGCGACGGAAAAAATTTTTTTTCAAAAGGGGGGCGCCGCACTCGACGGGTGGGAGCGTCGGCGGCGCCCCATGAAACCGTGCCCAATCGGCGGCTCCCTCACAAACAAAATTTTGGAAGGCAGAGGTGAGACCATGCGAAAATTTAATTTCAACTTCGACTCCCATTTCGGATTCAATCTCGAGAAATTGGTGCTGGTGCTCGGTTTCGCCGTGCTGTCGTTTTTCATCGTGCTGATCGCCGGCTTCTCCTACGACGTCAAATTCATGACCGTCTTCTCGCGCAGCATCAAGGCATTCTTCGTCGCCGGCATCGCTGCCTTCGCCGTCCTCGGCATCCTCTCGATCCAAGAAAAATATTTCGGCATCAAAGACTCCGACATCAAGCCGCCCGACGAACAGCCTCAACAGCAGGACAATCAATCGTAAAACTCGATCGCTCAGTGAAAGGTGGTGTTTCAAATGGAGATGGACGACGATGTTCGCCGGCTCTGGGAGTCGTATCGTCGCAAAAAATCTGTCGATCTTCGCAATAAGCTCGCGGAGTATTACCTTCCGCTGATCAAAGTCGTCGCCGGTCGGTTGGCAATGAGTTTGCCTTCGCATCTCGACCGTGACGATCTTCTGAGCAGCGGCTTCTTCGGGCTCCTCGACGCCATCGATCGCTACGACATAAATCGCAACATCAAATTCGAGACGTACGCGGGAGTGCGGATTCGCGGCGCGATGATCGATTACCTCCGCGCAAAAGATTGGATACCGGTGACGATGCGTCAAAAGCTCCGCCGCTACGAACAGAAAGTCTATCAGCTCGAGAGCGAATTGGGGCGGACGGCGACGGACGCGGAGATCGCCGAGGCGCTCGAGATCACCACGAAGGAACTCAACACGCTAGTGAGCCAATTCAATTCGTCGACGATCATCCCGCTCGAGGAATATCTCAAGACCGATTCGCCCGAGGCGCTCGACGCCAATCCCGTCGAGACAACGGAATATCTCGAGCTGAAAGAAACGCTCTCGAAAGCAATCGACAAACTGCCCGAAAAAGAGCGGCTGGTGGTGTCGCTGTATTACTACGACGAGCTGACATTGAAGGAGATCAGCTTGATCATGCACCTGTCGGAGGCGCGCATTTCGCAGTTGCACACGAAGGCGATCATTCGAATGCGCGGTTATCTCGGCAAAATGAAAACCGAATTACTGTGACGAAGGAGTGATTGGCATGGGGGAATACCCGAAAGTCGGCGGACCCGAAGCGGGTTATATGTTCGAGTTCCGACCCGATGGAATATATTTGACGATCTATCCGAACGCCGCCGATGCCCTCATGATCGATCTCTCCGATATGCATCAGATACTCCGCAGTTGCGGCATACTCGATTATGATGTGGCGGGCTTGGCGCAAATAATGAAAGAGGCGGACGGTCAGCCGCACAAGATAAGTGAGCCGGTCGAGATTACCGAGGAGGATCTCGAGCGGCTAATGTCTGAGACGGAAGCGCCCAAAGACGAGGCGTATGCGAAGTTGATCGTGGAGATCAGTCGGGATCGATTGAAAGCGACGGTCAAATACGACACGCGGGCGGGCTCTCGACTGCCGACGAAAGAGATGGTGCTCGAGGCGCTCAGATCGAAGAAAGTAAAGTACGGCATCGACGAGGACGCGATCGAAGAAGGGATCAAGGCGACGGTGCCGTTCGTGGCAGCGGAGGGCGATCCGGCGATCCCGGGCGAGAACGCGTACATCGATCGGAAATTCGATTTGGGCGTGAAGGGTCGCCCCGTGGTCGACGAATATGATCGTGTCGACTATAAGAATTTGAATCTGTTTGTGCTGGCGAAGAAGAATGAGACGCTGGCGATTCGCATTCCGCAAAAGCAGGGCAAGCCCGGGAAAAATATTTTCGGGGAGAAAATTCCCGCGCTCAACGGTCGACCGATCCCGATGCCGGCGGGTAAGAACACGCAAGTGGTGGGCGAGCATCAGCTGATAGCGACGATCAACGGTCAGATAGTCGACAGCGGCAGTCGGATCAGCATCGACCCGCGGCTGGAGATCAAGGGCAGCGTGGGCGTGGGGACGGGCGATATCGAATTTGACGGTTCGGTCGAGATCGCCGGCTCGGTCAAGCAGGGCTTCAGCGTGAAGGCGACGGGCGATATCGAGATCAAGGGCAGCGTGAGCGGCGCGGAGGTGAGCGGTCGCAATGTGATAATCAGCGGCGGGATCACGGGCGCCAATCGCGGCAAGGTCTACGCTCAAGAGGATGTTCGATGCGCGTTCACCGAAAATGCCGTGGTCGAGGCGGGGCGCGACATTTATATAGCGGACGCGGCGCTTCACTCGACGCTCCGCGCGGGCAAAACGATCATCGTCGAGGACAAGCGCGGTCAGATCACGGGCGGCTCGGCGGTGGCGGGCGAAGAGATTCGAGCGAAAGTGATCGGCAATCAGGCGTATGTGGTGACGCGGGTGTCGGTGGGCGTCGACCCGTCGCTGCAGAAGGAGTATAACGACGTCTGCAAGGAATATAAGGATTTGAAGAAGCGGCTGATGCAGATCACGCAGATGCTCGAGACGCTCGGCAAGATTGATATCAGTCGGCTGCCGCAGGAGCGCATCGACCAGATCAATGCGCTGACGCGGTCGCAATTCCCGATCGCCGGCAAGATCAAGCGGGACGAAAAACGGATTGGGGAGCTCGAGGAGCAGCTTAACGAAATGAAAAACGGCAAGGTTCGCGCGTCGGAGTGCATTTACACCGGCTCGCGCATCACGATCAATTCGGTCACGAAACACGTGCAGAAGGATTATAAGTACTGCACGATGTACCTTGAGGACGGCGAAGTCGTCATCGGTCCGTATTAATGGAGGTGTGAACAATGGACATTGCGCCGATCAACATACAAATGGTTTATCCGACAGCGGCGACGGAGGCAAGCAACGTTCAACATAATCTCAACCAAGCGACGAATTTGCAACAGAATTTCGAGTCGCTCCGCCAACGGCAGGATGACGAGCTCAAGCAGAAACAGGTTCGCAATAAGGAGGAGAGCGATCGAGGCGGCGTGATCAAAGACGATCCGGATCGACGGGGGCGCGGGGGCGGCTATCAATCGTCGTCTCGACGTCGGGCGCCGCAGCCGGAGCAGCCGCGCGCGGAAAAATTTGCGGTCGATCCGATGCGCGGACATCGCCTCGACATCTCGCTGTGACGATTATGATTACCGAATTGATGATTGTGCTGATCGTGGTCGGCAGCATAATGGTGTTTGTGGTCTGGAATAATTCACGTCAAAGACGGCAGCAGGCGGAGGATCAGCGCATCGTGATGGAGTCGACCGCCAAGATGAAGGAGGAGCTTGAGCGGACGGCGTCGGAAGTCATACAACGGATGGAGACGCAAGCGACGAATCTCGAAAATCTTCTCGAGGACGCCGATCGCAATCGGACGGAGTTCGAGGGGCGCTTGGCAGAGCTCAAGAAGGTGATCAAGCGCGGCGAAAGTCAAGCGACGGAGATCAAATCGCTGCTGCAAAAACTGTCGGATGCGGGAGAAAATGTCGAGGACCTTCAACGGAAGCTCGACGCGATCGAATTAAAAATCTCGACGCGGCTGACAATGCCGATGCAGGTGCCGATGCCGATGCCGATGATACAGCAGGTGCCTTCGCCGATATCGCCGCCGCCGATGATGCGTCAACCGACATATCCTCAGCAGCCGATCCCGCAACAGGCGATTCCTCAACCGTCGGTGCCGCCGCCCGTTCAGCCCGCGCCGATCGTCGAGCCGATTGTAGAACCGCCGGTCGAAGAGCCGTCGAACGAGGCGCGTGACTTTGCGGCGGTGCTTCAGCGGTCGATGGCGGAGGCGCAAGAAGCGGCGCTCTCCAAGCGCGCCAAGCCGATTCCCGATCGTCCGTCGATAGTGTTGCCGTCGACGGATAAGAAATCGAATGTGGTGGCAGGGCGCCCCGTCAAGATTGAAACGCGCACGACTCAAGCAACCGAAACTCGATCGACACCGCGCACATCGACACCGCGCACATCGACGCCGCGCTCTTCGACACCGACGGCTCAACGTCAGCAGGCTCCGCGCGGAGCTCAACAACCGACGCCGCAACGTACTCAACAAGCGGCGCCTCAGCGGGCGGCTCAACAGCCGACGCCGCAACGCTCGACGATCGCGCCCCAAGCGGCAGCCGCGCTCAACGCTCCCAATGCCATCAAGATCAAGAACATGCTTCTCGAGGGCAAAACCGTCGAGGACATTGCGCGCGAGCTTGGGATGGGGCGCGGCGCGGTGGAGTTGGTACAGGAAATGACGCGGCGCCTGCTTGATCGAAGAAAAGCGCCGTGATATCAGCCGGGCATTCGATGCCGGGCTTTTAGTTTGCGTCGATAAAGGGCGCGGGCGAATAATGCTTGATTTTTTTTTCGTCCAAAATTAGAATGAGCGCAAAGGAGTGATTTGTTATGAGGAAAAAGACTGCAGCGATCTTGGCGGCATTGATGATCTCGTCGATGGCGCTGACCGGCTGCGATACCGATATCGCCGGCAATCCGATCGGCGGCGCCGAGACCGAATCGACGGCAGAAGCTCCTGCCGATCCGAACGCCGATGAGCCCGTCGAGGTTGCCGCAAAAAATACCGAGTCGAAATCATTCTTCGGCGATCGAAAAGAGGAAATGGCCGAGGCGGAAGCCGCCACCGCAAAAATGTCCTCCGCGCGTAACACTCCGGCGGTGCGGGTTGCGAAATCGGTCGGACCGGCGGTGGTCGGCATCACCAATAAAGCCGTCGCGCGGGACTTCTTCAATCGCCCGTTTGAAACCGAGGGCGTCGGCAGCGGCGTGATATTCAAGAGCGACGGCTATATCGTGACGAACAATCACGTCATCGAGGGCGCGCGCGAGTTGATCGTGTCGTTGCCCGACGGTCGCACGCTCAATGCCGAGCTGGTCGGCACGGACGATATGACGGATATAGCGGTCGTCAAGGTGGACGCGAAGGGGCTGCCGACGGCGAAATTCGGCAACAGCGATGATGTGGTGGTCGGCGAGCCGGCGATTGCGATCGGCAATCCGATGGGGCTCGAGTTCCAAGGCAGCGTGACGGTCGGCGTGATCAGCGCGCTCAACCGCACGCTTGAGCTCAGCGATCGGCGCGTCAAGTTGTTCCAGACCGATGCGGCAATCAGCCCGGGCAATTCCGGCGGCGCGCTCGTCAATGCCGACGGCGAGATTATAGCCATCAACAGCGCGAAGTTGGCGGCGGCGGGCGTCGAGGGCATGGGCTTTGCGATCCCGATCAATACCGTCCAATCGATCATCGATGAGCTGATGGCGAAGGGCTATGTGGCGCGTCCGTACCTTGGCGTGACGATCTTCGATAAGCCGACGGCGGCGCGCTACGGATATCAGCTGACGATCGATCGCGGCGTGTACATCTTCCGCGTGGCGCTCGACGCTCCGGCGGGGATTGCGGGGCTGCAGCGCGGTGACGTGATCCTTTCGATCGATGGAAAGGATGTCAACTCCGTCAGCGACGTGCGCAATGAAGTTGCGGCT
>CAMKFB010000075.1 GCA_946411735.1 uncultured Selenomonadales bacterium | reverse complement strand
AAAAATCACCGGCACGCTCGACAAGCCCGAGGTCGTCGGCTACGTCCATTTTTGGCGCGGCAGCTATCGCGGGATGCTCGTCAACAATATGGACGGCGATTATTTCATCGAGGGCAACACCATTCGCGTGCAGGATTTTCACGTCAACACGCCGATGATTGATATGGATGTGAGCGGCACGATTGACCGCCTGACGACGGCGATGGACTTCGTTGTCGCCGTCTACGACATCGATATGCGACGCCTGCAAGGGAGATTTCCCGATGATTATGCGGTCGAGGGGCATGGTCGATTTGACGGCATCATCAAGGGCACGCTTGACGATCCCGTTTTCGACGGCGATCTGATTGCGGAGTCGCTCCTTTTCAACGGCGTGGAGGTTCGCAATGTGCGCGGCGATGTGGGCTTGAGCGGCTCGACGATCCTGCTCAACAATTTGAGTTTCAACGAGGGCGCGGGCTCGTATAACGTGCACGGCGCGATCGATTACGTCAACAACACTCTTCACGGCTCGTCGGTTGTCAAGAACGCCGACATCAAAAATCTGCTGGCGCTGTCGGGCGTGGAGACGGAGCTGTTCAGCGGCAATCTCGACAGCAACATTCGCTTCGGCGGCTCGATGATGAATCCGTCGCTCAACGTCGTGGGCACGATTGCCGAGGGCACGATTGCCGACACGCCCGTCCGCGACATCACGGTCGACCTCAATATGATAAATCAGGTCGCCTACATCAACAAGCTCGAGGGTTATCAGGGTGAGGCGGGCTTTATGACGGCGAGCGGCTCGGGCGCGTTGTGGGGACCGCTCAACATCAAAGTCACCGCCGAGCAGTTGTCGCTCGATATGTTTACGAAGGCGGCGGGGCTCGAAACGAAAGTTGCGGGGACGGCGGCGTTTGCGGCGACGATCGAGGGCACCTCGTTTGATCCGAAGGCGCATGGCGTCGTCCACATTGACGGCGGCGGCGGCAAGGACGCGTCGTTTGATTTCATTCGGGGCGAGTTTGATCTTGCCGGCGGCATCGTGGACGTGAAGAATTTTATGGTGCAGCGCGCGGTCGACGACAAGACTTATCAGGCGAGCGCCAACGGCAAGGTACCGTTCGCGGCGTTGTCGGCGAAGGGCGATCCGACCAAGCTCAACGATCGGGATCAACTCGATCTCACCTTGACGCTCGACGAGGCGAATTTGAGTCTGCTGCCGACTTTGAGCGAGTTCGTGGCGTGGGCGCAGGGCGATATGCAAGGCACGTTGCGCATCACGGGGACGGCGGCTCATCCGCTGGTCAACGGGAAAATTTCGGTGCTCGAGGGCTCGACGAAATTTCGATACGTCAAGTCGCCGATTGAGCACATGAATATGACGCTCGACTTCACGGGCACTCGAATGACGGTTGAGCGCTTCGACGGAATGATCGGCAACGGGCGCTACGAATTGACGGGCGGCTTCGGCTTTGACGGTTTCGAGACGACCGATTACGATTTCAAGTTCGTAGCCGACAAGCTCGAGATTGATTCGGATATATACGACGGTCCGCTGTCGATGGAATTTACGTTTAACGAGGCGGATTTCTTCCGAATGGGGCGGCTGCCGAAGTTGGCGGGGCATATCGATTTCGACAACTGTGAGATGTCGGTGCCGACGATTCCCGACAGCGAAGGCGAGTTGCCGCACATCATTTTGGATGTGATGATCAATCTTGGCGACAAGGTTCACCTCTACGATCCGTACCTTTGCGATATGAAGTTGACAGGCTCGGCGCATTTCGAGGGCTCGACGCGTTATCCGAAGCCTTCGGGGACGATCAGCGTCAAACGCGGCGGCACGATCAATTATCTCAAGACGATCTTCAAAATCACCGAGGGCGAAGCGTCGTTCAATCAGCTGCAGAGTTTCAGGCCGTCGTTGCTGTTCGATGCGGAGACGCGCTTGACGCAGGCGAAAGTCTTTTTGCACGTCGACGGACCGTTGGGGGCGGCGAACTTCACTTTGTCGTCTTCGCCGGAGATGACGCAGGAGGAGATCATACAGCTGCTGACGTTCCGCGACGCGTATCAAAAGGGCGGCGACAACGAGATGGACGCGGGCGATATTCTGACGCTCGGTTTGCAATTGAGCTTCTTGTCGGAGATCGAGGGCATAGTGCGCAAGACCTTCGGGATTGATCACTTTACGATCTCGCGTGGCTCGGGGTCGGCGTTCGAGCGTCGAAATGCAAGCAACGACAAATTTGAAGAGGAGTATAATGTGCAGCTTGGCAAGTACATTACGGACAATGTGATGCTCAAGTACACGCGTGGGATTGGCGGCGACAACATCAATCGGTACGGCTTCCAATATGATTTCAACAGCAATTGGGGCTTGACGGCGGAGCGCGAAAATCATGATTTCATCTTCGGCGTCGAGGCTCGATGGAAGTTTTAAAATCCCGCCCGCCCTCTGAAAAAAATATATTGGGGCGCCACCGACGCTCCCATCCATGACGGTAGGCGCCCGACTGACTGTGAGGTTCCTACCCGGCGTCGGCGGCGCCCACATCAACCGCTGCCCGCAAGCCACATTGGGCGAAAAAAATGACGGGAGGTGAGAACAATGGAAAGATATCTGCGCGAGCTGTCGAAGGTCAAAACGCTCGAGCCCGACGAGGAACAAAAGCTTTGGCGCCTCTTCAAATTCTTTCACGACGACTCCGCGCGGAGCCGCCTTATCGAATCGTATCAGCCGCTGGTATTCAAACAGGCGCTTCCCTATCGCGACATGCCCGACGTAATGGATTTGATCCAGGAGGGCACGATCGGCTTGATCGAATCGGTCGAAAGCTACGACCCGACGCGCGGCGCGGCGTTCAGCCTCTACGCCGTCCATCGGATCAGAGGAAAAATGTATGACTTCCTCCGTCGACAGGGACGCGCGCAACCTTCGCGCGAAGCGGATTACTCCGAGCAGGCGGCTCAACTGTCGGACGTGGGACCATCGGTGGCGGAGCTGGCCGAGTCGCATGAGTTGTTCGATCACCTCCGCGCGGCGCTGGAGCGGCTGCCGCAAAACGAACGCGCGGTGCTCGAGTCAATCTACATCGACAGTCAAGAGGCGAAAACGGTGGCGGGGCGGCTGAAATTGAGCGTGTCGCACATCTATCGACTGCAAAAGCAGGGCATTCGACGCGTACGCGGGATGTTGGCGCGATTCGTCAAGAGTTTTTGATGTAAGGAAACGATTGTGCTATAATCGAAAAAACAGCGGACGGGAACGAAGGTGAGACCAATGGAGGAAAGACGAGTCAAGTTGCGCCGACACATTCAAGCCGCGCGGGCGTGGCTCCTCCAAGCGGACAGATCGCTCGAGCGCAAAGACGATGTGCAGAGCGATTTGAAATTGATGCTGGCGAAGGCGGAGTTGGCGCAAGCGAAATCATCTCGACGGACGTGGATAAAAAAAATTTTGCCGCCGGTGACGGCGCTGTTGATCGCGGGAGCGTTTATGTTGAGCGATCAAGCGGTCGAGCCCGAGCTCAAAACACCGCCGTTGGATCTGACGGCAGAGTTGACGGCGGAAGCGACGCCGGCGGAGCCGTTCGCCGATCAAATCATCGCTCCGCCCGAATCCGAATCGATAATCGAGCCCGAGCCGATTTACGAGCCGGAACCGATTTACGAGCCGGAACCGATCTACGAAGCGGAGCCGATTTACGAGCCCGAGCCGGTTTATGAGCCGGAACCGATTTACGAGGCGGAACCGATTTACGAGCCCGAGCCGATTTACGAGCCCGAGCCGATTTACGAGCCGGCGGCGAGCGTGCCGACGGAGGATATGCAACAACTGATGCTGGACGCGGGGCAAATACTCCGCGCGAAGTGAAGGAGGAAGTAATTTTTGAGCGTGATGAAGCGAATGAAGAAGGCGCGCGCGACGGCGCTGGCGGCGTTGCTGACGGCGTCGATGACGATGACGGCGATGCCCGCGTCGGCGGAGGAAGTGGAGCCTTCCGAACCGATTGAAGAGACTCAACCGATCGAACAGACTCAACCGTTGGAAGAAACTCAACCGTTGGAAGAAACTCAACCGATCGAAGAGCAGCCTCAACCGATGCCGCAATCGACGGTGGCGAATCCGCCTTCGGAATATGATCTGGGACCGATCGAGCCGGACGATCGTTCGATGCCGAGCGGCGATCAATTCACCGAGATGATGAGCCCGTACGAAGGCAAATTGATCGTGGACATCGAGTTCGAGGGGGCGTCAGACAAAACGCTTCCGACGGTGAAGGCGGCGATGATGCAACACGTGGGCGACACATTCACGCTGCCGGCGGTCACGCGCGATCGCGACTCGATCATGAACACGGGCTATTTCTACGACATGTATCAAACGGTAGAGGAAGTGCCGGAGGGCGTCGTGATCAAGTATCATCTGCTCGAAAATCCGATCCTGAAGGACATCGAGATCACGGGCAATGAGGTCGAGAAGCTCGAGGACCTTGAAAAAGTTTTGACGATGCGCAAGGGCGAGGTGCTCAACAGTTCGGTGCTGCAGGAGGATATCGAGGAGCTGCAGGAGCGGTATCGCGAGGACGGCTACATCCTGATGAAAGTGACGGATATGAATCTGGATCAGGACGGCGTGCTGCATTTGAAGATCAACGAGGGCGTGCTCGAGGGCTATGCGGTCAAGGGCAACAAGAAAACGAAGGACAAAGTGATCCTGCGTGAGATGCGACAGAAGCCGGGCGAAGTCTTCAACTCGAAATCCGCGCGGCGCTCGATGCAACGCGTTTATAATCTGGGCTTTTTCGAGGACGTCAACATCAAAATGAACCCGGGCGTGGAGCCGAATGCGGTGATCATGGAGATCAACGTCAAAGAGAAGCGGACGGGGACGTTCGGAATCGGCGCGGGCTACTCGAGCGAGGACGGCATCATAGGAATGGTGTCGATAGCGGATACGAACTTTCGAGGCGTGGGCGACTCGGTGAGCGTGACTTACGAGATGAGCGGCGACGACGAGGACGCGCACGGCATAGTGTTTGCGTATCGGAAGCCGTGGTTGGATCATCGTGAGACGGCGGGCTTGCTGAGGATTTACAATCGAACGTACGAGTACGACGATTATGATACGCGCGGTCGATTGAAGGAGGAGTACATGCGCAAGTACTCGGGCGGCGAGTTCACGTTCAGCCGACCGATGAGCGAGTACTCGACGAACTTCATCACGCTGCGGCATCGCAAGGACGATTACGTCAAGCATGTGTCGAGCGGCAACGCGGGCAATCGCTCGGGAGCGGACGGCTCGAGTTGGCGCAAAGACAATTTCGGCGTCACGCGCTCGGTGACGATGGAGCATGTGACGGACACGCGCGACAACATCTACAATCCGACGGAGGGCTCGAGAGTAAACTTGTCGGCGGAGTTCGGCGGCTGGCTGGGCGGCGACTTCGACTTTCAAAAATACGGCATCGACCATCAATCGTACTTCAAAGCGGGGCATGTGCAGGTGTGGGCGTTGCGCGCTCGATACGGTTTCGGGCATGGCGACATCTCGGAGTTCAACCAATATCGGATCGGCGGACAGGACAGTCTGCGCGGCTATCGAGAAGATCAGTTCCGCGGCGAGCGCATGACTTCGGGGACGTTGGAATATCGATTCCCGCTGTTCAACAAGGTGCAGGGCGCGCTGTTCACGGATTGGGGTGCGGCGTGGATGACGGGCTTCAAACCGGATGACTTCCATGGCTCTGTGGGCGTGGGCGTGGCGTTGATGACGCCGCTTGGACCGTTGCGCCTCGACTACGGACGCGGATCGCAAGGCGGTCGAGTTCACTTCTCTGTCGGCGGCGCCTTCTGACGATCGGCTCAAAAAAAATAAAAAGCTGCTCGATCGGGAGCAGCTTTTTTATAAAAAAATTAATCCGATTGCCAAATGCGTCCCGATCGAACATCGAGACAAGAAATTTTCCCGTCCTCGAAATACGAGCCCGTGTCGATCATCCAAACGTTTCGCCCTTCGACCTTCAGCGGATAAGGCGGCTCCACTCCCAAATATTGCACCGGCGTGTGACCGACCACGTACGTCGCCGAGCCCTCGTAGTGATTATAAAAATCCTCCCGCGTCCACAGCAATTGCATCTCCGATTGCTCCTCGACCTTCGGATCGTGATCCTCGTAGGCATTCACGCCCGCATGACAGAATACATACTCCCGCCCGTCGATCGTCATTCGATGATACAGCGGGCGATTTTTTATGAACTCGATCGCCTCCGTGATGAAATTCGGATTCGACCGCGCCTCGACCCTCAGCTCCCCCAGCGTCTTGAGCCCGCCGTTGAAGAACCAATTGATGTCGTTGTGCATTATCCCGTCCAACATCATCTGCTCGTGATTGCCCTTGAGCGCGACCACATTATTTTTTTTCGCCTCTTTCATGATCCAACCCAACGCTTTGACATTCTCCGGACCGCGATCCACGTAATCGCCCAGGTATATCGAAAAATCCTCCGGCGTCACGCCGACCTTCTCGTATAACGTCATGAATTTCGAGAAATGCCCGTGGATGTCGCCGAACGCCAGCACTCGTTTATATTCCACCGTCATCACCTCCGACATCAAAAGCCGAGCGAGCCCCAACCGATTCGCGCCGTCTGCCAAAATTTGTCGCTCAACACGTCGTAGCATGTGATCCTACCGCTCTCCGCGCAACACGAGCCCGTGTCGAGCATGATTATGTTCCGATCGTTGAAGCGCTTGATCGGCAGCGGCGGTTGACCGAGGAATTGCACCGGCGTATGTCCGACCACATACGTCGCCGCGCCTTCGTAGTGATTATAAAATTCCTCCCGCACCCACACCAGCCGATCGATCGGCTGACTCTCGATCGGAGGATCGTGGTCGAGCTGCGCGTCCACGCCCGCATGACAAAAAATATATTCCTGCCCCTCAACCGTCAATCGATGGTAGAGCGGCATGCGTCGGATCGTCTGCACAATACGCAACGGCAGCGTCGGATCGGTTTTCATCGCCGAGCGAACCTCTTTGATCGTCCCGATCCCGATGTTGAAAAACCGATCCGCGTATCGCCCCGCTATACAATCCAGCAGCGTCTGTTCGTGATTGCCGCGTAACGCGATCACATTCGGCTTGAGCGACTCTCGACCGAGCCACTCCAGCGCCGCCAAACTCTCGGGACCGCGATCAATGTAATCGCCCAAGAATATGATCAGATCGTCCTCCGTCACCTCGAGCCGATCGTACAAAGATAAAAAAGGAGTGAGGCAGCCGTGGATATCGCCGACCGCCATCACTCGCGTATAATTTTTATTCATTTGCCCTCAAGGATATCTCTCAGCATTCCGATCGAGCCGGTGTCGAACACAAAGCGCGCGTTCGTCGGGCGCCCCGTGATCTCCTCAATGTCGTCGACGTTGATCGTCAGCGCCTCCAGCGGATTGACCAGCTCGTACACCGTCGGCTTGATTTCGTCCGATTTGAGCCAGTAGCGGATGATCGGATTGATGCTCCGCTCCTCCTGCTGATACGCCTTCTCAACACGCTTCACGTCCGAGCCGATCTTCTTAAAGAAAATCATGTTACCGAGCACTTTGTACTCCGTCCGCGGCAGCAGCGCCAAAAATTTTTTCAGCGGCACCTTCTGCTCCTCGTTGAGATAACTGATCTCAATCTCTCGAAAATCCGGCTCGAAATACTTGTCCCGATCGTTCATGATCGCATACTCCGCGCACACCACATCATCATACCAATCGTCGAGCGGGCGGTTGTTTGTGTTATAACAGAAAACCGTCTCCGCCCCCGTGCCGGGCTTCGGCTTGAGCGGCAGGCTGAACACGATCTCCTTATCCGCGTCGCGATACGTCAGATAGTAGCTGTCGTCGAGCACGAAGAACAAATCCCGATTGCGCGTCTTGATGTTCAAAAAATGCAGCCCCGTCGCGCGATACTCGTCGAGCAGCTCCGTGAACAGATTCTGCATTCGATGTCACTCCTTCTCATTTCACGTTGCCCTTCTCCGCCTTGACGATTTCTTGATTGATATCGACCGCAAAGTCGCGCGCGTGAAATTCCTTCGTGTCCGGCACGATCATCTCAAAGCGATTGATCTTGTCGAGCGATGCCGTCCCGCTCTTGAGAGCGAGCTCCATCACATGCCCGCCGTGACGACGATCCGCCGTGATGAAATGAAAATGCCAGCCCACCGCGTTGAGCCCGCTCATATACGCCGGGCAATACAGCCCCACGATCGTCCCGTCAATGTTTTTGAGCGTGAACTCCGTCTGATCCTTTTCGAGCGCCTTCAACAGCGTCGGATACGGCTTCTTTTGAGCGTACTCGCTCCGAAAACCGATCGAATTGAACACGCCCTCGAGCTTGATCATGTAATAAGCATTGCGCCCGTTCTTCTCGACAAACTGATTCAACTGACGCTCCAGCTCCGCCTTTGTCGAGACGTTGCGGAATTTCTTGCTGAACTCCTCGTCGAAGAACGCCACATTCGAGAACGGTACCGTCACCGAGTCATCAACGAGGACGATCGAGCTGTCGGCGACCGCCTGATAAACCACGCCGTCAAGCACAATCATCTCGCCGTTGAGCCCGTCGAACGTGCCAATGCCCGTGTCGCCGTGCTGCTTGAGCTCACCGACCGTGATGCTCCCTTCCAAGCCGCCCTTCGCAAGCGATTGCATCGGCCCCACTTGATACACCACGCCCCCGCGCAACGCCGCAAACGCCGTCGTCGCCGTCAAGCACAGTACCGCCAGCAACACAAAAAACTTTCTCACTGTAAACAACTCCTTACATCAAATATCTGAGATATACGTAGACGGTCGACAGCACGATCGTGAAAATCATGATCGGAAAGCCGACCTTGAAGTAGTCAATGAATGTGATGCGCACGCCGCGCGCCGCTGCCAGCCCCGCCACGATCAGGTTCGCCGACGCGCCGACCAGAGTCCCGTTGCCGCCCAAGCACGCGCCCAATGCCAAGCTCCACCAAACCGGCTCGAGATTGGTTATGCCCATCGCGCCCATATCTTTGATCAACGGGATCATCGTCGCAACGAACGGAATGTTGTCGAGCACCGACGAGACGATCGCGCTCAGCCACAACACCAACATCGATGTCGCCGTCACGTCGCCGCCCGTGATTTCGACCGCCGCCTTCGCCAGCTCGCCGATGATGCCCACCTCGATCAGCCCGCCGACCGCTACGAACAGTCCGATGAAGAAGAACAGCGTCGCCCACTCGACTTTCATTTTCATCGTGTTCTCGACCAGGTGATGTCCGCCGCCCGCCAACAGCAACAGTAAAAATCCGCCCGTCAGCGCCATCAACGATGACTCGACGTGGTGAATCGAGTGCGTAAAGAAGCCGAGGATCGTCAGCCCCATTACGAACAGCGAACGGTTGAGCAGCTTGCGATCTTTGAGCGAAGCGTATTCGTTGCGCTTCATCAATTCCCTCTGAAGTTCGGGGCGCGTCGACAGGTCTTTGTGGTAGATGTGCTCGAAAATGAAAATGACGATGCCCATCTCGATGATGACAAGCGGCGTAAGGTTCTCGATGAACATCATGAAAGTCAGCTCTTTGACAGCGGAACCGATCATGATGTTTGGCGGGTCGCCGATCAGCGTCGCCGTGCCGCCGATATTCGATGCCAT
>CAMKFB010000074.1 GCA_946411735.1 uncultured Selenomonadales bacterium | reverse complement strand
CGACAAGCGCGTCGACGCGGCGATCGCCCTTGTTGACTGCAGCCGCGCCGCCGACGGTTCCATTTTTGTCGGCAACGGCTCCGCGCCAACTGAAGGCGGCTCCGCCCGAGTAGGCGCCGTTATAGAGGTCGTCGTTGGCGTTGACGTTAAGGTTGGTGACGTTGAGGTTGTTGTTGTCGATGAGAGCAACGGTATCGCCGTCGGAAACGTTGACGGCAACCGACCCCGCGCCCGAGAGTTGGAACGATACATGACCACCGGTGGCGCCGCCTGTACCGAAGAGCTTGGATTCATCGAGGTTGAATCCATCGGGATCTTCTTCCGGCTCCTCTTCCGACTCATCTTCGCCGGTGCCTTCTTCGGCGGACTTCAATTCGCCGTCGAGCCCACCGCCGTTTTGGGAGGCATCGATGAGGTTTTCACCGGAGGAGGGGTTGCGTTTGGAGTTGCCCGAGAGTTTGCCGCCGAGGAGCGAAGAAATTTTCTTGCCGGGGTAATTGAGGAAGGAATTGCCCATATTAGTGAACTGTTCGCCGGCGTTGAGGACTTTATTGACGGTGTTGAAAATGGCATTGTTACTGCCAAGGGAGGTTCCCTCGACGGCAACCGAGTTGATGGTGCCGTCGGTGGCAGATTCGACGGTGATGTTGCCGGCGTTGATGGAGCCCCGCGCGGAGTCTTGAGTGCCGAGGAGATTTACTTGATCCTCCGTAAGCGCCTTGCGAATTGCCTTGACGGATTCGACCCGTTTGGTCTCGACATCCTTGGCATGCTCGTTGACGAGTTTGGTTTTGCGATAAACGGCTTTAGCCTCTTCGAGAGCGAGATCGCGATCTTCGGATTCGGTTTTGCCGTCGGCAATGTCTTGATCGACGGCGGCTTCAATGGCGGCAAGCTCTGCGTCGGTAAGAACGGTGTCCGCAACCGATTGATCGGAGGAGTTGTCGGAGATGGTCGCAAACGAATGAACATCGAAGTTATTAAGGTTGAAACCTGCGCCGACGGCGGCGGCGGTGGATTTTTCGCCGATCGTGACGCCGCCGGTGACGGCAGTGATATCGGTTTCGTTATCGGATTTGACGTTGAGCGCGGTCGGAGCGTTGATGGTCGTCTGATCATCGATGGAGGCGATCGCAAACGAGTCGCCGTACATCATGTTGACCATGCCGCTCACGCCGACCTTGCCGGAGGTGCCTGCGCCGTAGATGATGCCGATTTGATCGACGTTGTTATCGGCGGTGACGTTGATGGTATTGGCGGTCAGCTGATTGTTCTTGCCGATGACGGTGGTGGCGTAAGTGTCGATGCCGGTGACCACAACCGAGGCGCCTATGCCCGCGCCCGCCCCGGTGTCGTTGGCGGCAAGATATTTTCCGCCTTGCCCGGTGAGCTCGACAATATCCGTCGAGGCGGTCGAAGTGATATTGGCTTTGACTTCGCCGTTGACCTTGACGCCTTCGCCGAGCAATGTGAGGGCGTTGTTGTCAACGGCGATCACCTGAACGGCGCCCGAGATGTCGGCGGTGGAGGCGGAGGCGCCTTCTTTACCGTCCTGAACAGACGAGCGCGCATAGAAGTTGACGTAATTGGCGGGGTCGAGAACGCCGAGCGCTCTTTCGAGCACCTGCTTGAAAGTGCGAACAATCTCGGCGCCGTCGGTGAAGGTATCGGCGAATTGTTTGAAGTTGTAATGGTTGTAGTGCTTGGAGATTTTATCCTGAATTTCGGCCATCTTTTGAGTGTACTCGTACTTATCGGTGATGGTGCCGAGCTCCTCGATGGCGGTGTCGACGTCGGATTTGCCGCTGGTGAAATTGGCGCCGAACTTTTTGGCGACGGTGACGAGCTCTTGCCAAGCGGATTTGATGTACTCGAATTCGGCGTCGCGTTGATTGTAATCGGCCTTGGCGCTCGAGTTGACGGCGACGGAATTGCCTTTGAGCTCGGCGTTCTTGCCGATAATGACGTTGACGTTGTTGTCGACGTTGACCACATTGACCGCGCCGCTGACACCGACCTTGATCGAGGAGCCTCCCGCCTGAGTGTCATCCTGAGTGTCATCCTGAGTGTCATCCTGAGCCTCCTCCTGAGCCTCCTCCTGAGCCTCCTCCTGAGCCTCCTTCTGATCGTTGAGGACGTTGACGACATCGGCGTGAAGGGCGGCGGTGTTCAGTTGAGCGTCGAGCGAAAGGTCGACGGCGGCGTTGAGCTTGACGTTGTCGGCGATGTTGATCTTCGCGTCGTGGTTGCTCGATATCACGCCCACCGACATGCCCGCTTTGAAATATCCGCCGGTGAAAATTTTGGAGACGACGGAATTCCCGGGCATGATATTGAAGGAGTGGGATTTAAGGAAGTTGGTGGCGCCCACATTATTGCCGATGGTCGAAAAGATGGTGGAGGAGAGGTTGTTTTCATTGCCCTTCAGTTCCTCAACGAGTTTGCCAATCTTGCCGTCGGTGAAGAAATTGGGATCGCCGACGTCATTCTTGACGGAGAGGCGGCTGAACACGTCCTTATTGTTGGCGTCGACGTCGATCTTGCCGCCCGCCGTGACGTTGCCGTTGAGATTGACTCCGGCATAGCTGTCGCCCTGATTGATGCCGATCGCCGTCGAAAGGAAGGAGGCGTCGGGGATGGTGGAGGTTACGTTATTGTCGACGTGATAATTGCCGGTGGCGTTGGCGATGAAATCGCCGCCCGCCGTAACTTCGTTGAAGGAAATCTCGGCTTTGTTGTCGACGTTGGCGATGCTGATCGCCGTGTAGAGGACGGAGGTGGAAGCATCTTCGCCGGCGGCGGTGGCGGAGACGGCTCTTGCATAGAGCTTGGCGTTGGCGTTGGCGTTGGCGGTGACGCCGCCCGACGCGTTGAGATTGCCCTTGACGTCGACGACCGCATTGTTGTCGATTCGCGAGTAAATGAAGGCGATGGTCGGAATCAGATTGGAGAGCGCGGTCGACCGACGAAATTCGGGCGTCTCGCTGATTATCCTTGCATCTGTCGTGGCGTTGGAGGTGAAGGAGACGTTGCCGCCCGCGTTGATATTGCCGCCGACGTTAATTTTGGCGTTGTTGGTCTTGTTGATCCCATCGGCGTCGATGTCGAGCCCGACCTGATTAAGGATGGAGCCCTTAATGGTGCCGATAAGATTGAGAAGGGAGCCCTCAGAGAAAGTGGTGGTGGATGTGGCTTTGAAAGTGACGTTGCCGCTTGCATCGAGGGCGCCGTTCATATTGATGGTGGGCTCGAGCGTGGTGGCCTTGTTGCCGGGCCAAATGGTGAGCGCGTCGCCGCTGATGGTGCCGAAAATGCTGTCGTTGGCGGTGTGCTCTTGACTGACGGAAATGACGATATCGCCCGAGCCCGTCGGGTCGACGGTCATGTTGATATTCTCGAGTGTGTTGACGGTGGCGCCCGCGTTGACCAAATTGGTGAAGTTGATGTCGGTTTTTGCGTTGAGTTGAGCGGTATCGGCGACATCAATCTTTTGCCCGCGGAGCGCGATTGAGTTGCGCGCGTTGATCACGCCGTTGATCTCGACCGCTTTATCGGAGGCGTTAACATAGCCGCCGTTGATGTTGGTGGCGAGGTCTTGACGGAGGTTCGCCATCGATTCGTCGCGGATCGATTTGTAATCGGAACTGTACATCGAGTAGGCGGTGAAGCCGCCTGCGTTGATCACGCCGCTTGCTCCGACCGCAATTCCCTCGGGCGATAAGAAGTAGAGATTGCCGTCGATAGCACCGTCGCGGATCGCATTGACCGTGCCGTTGATGTCGACCTTGTTGTTGACGAAATTGACCAGATCGAAGGCGTGGACGCTTTCGCCCTCCTTGTTGAAATGCATGTTGGCGATCTCGTTCTCTGACAGGCTGAACTTGTCGTACACACTGCGGGCGAGGTTGCCGTCGATCTCTTGAGCGTAAAGGTTGTGGACGGACTCGCTGTCGATCAAAGACTTGCCGTCCTTATCGGTGATCTCCGAAGCGTGGACGGACGGGGCGAACAGACTGAACGCTGTCAAGCCGAGGAGAATTTTTCTGACGGCATCCCGCGACGGCAAATGCCTTTTGAACTTCCGAAGTAAACTCATGGATGCTCAACCCTTTCGATTAAGATAAAGCATTATATCATAGTTATGCAACAAAAAAGATGGACGCCCGAGTAATCGAGCGTCCCGCCAAAAATTTAATCTCACGCCCCGCTTGGAGGCTGCCGCTTTATTTACGGAGCTTAAGGGAACCGTTATTGGTGGTGAATTTGACGGTGCCGTTGACCAGCGTCGTCACTCGATCGACCTCAACGCCTTCGCCGGCTTGGAGCTGCCAACGATCATCGAAGCCGTCAATCACCACATCAGCGCCGCCGTTGAAGATGAACAGATCGTCGTCGATGGTGAGCGCGCCGTCGGGCGTGCGGACGATCCGATTTTCGTCCTCGAGTACATAATCGACATTGGGGAGCATGTCTCGATAGTCGGTGCGCAAGACGAACTCCGATTCGCCGTCGGTCACTCGGACGGTGTCCTCGACGTCCGCCAACGTCAAATGCGCGTTCCCCGCGCGGATCTGCATCCCGTAATCGGTCACCTTCACCTTGAGATCGTTGATGTCCTCGACCTTGACAACGTCGTCGTCGAAGCCCGCGACGGTGGTGTGCGTCAAATGCGTGCCGAGGTCGATGGTAAAGTCGCCCTTCATTCGATTGCCGATTAAGATCAGATCGTGCCCGCGTGTCAGTTGAATGATGTCGCCGCCCGTCGCAAAGATTATATCATCCTTCGAGCCGCCGCTGACGGTTGACCAACCGTTGGAGAATACGATCAGAGGTTGATCGAAGGAGCTGCCGTCGATCACGCCGTCGGTGTCGTTCCAACCGTAGAAATGACGGCTGCCGTCCTCGACGATGGCGGCGAAGAAGCCGTTGGAGTGATCGCCCTCGAGCTTGACGGAGAAATTGTCGCCCGCAAATCCGTTGGCATCGAAAGTGCTCACGCCGTCGACAGCGAACGCCGAGCGCGTGGTGACGTCATAGCCGACCACATCAACCGCGCCCGAGATTACTTCGATCGTGTCGCGCCCGCCGCTCGAGATATCGACCAGAGCGTTGCCGTCGACGGTGATAGAATCCTTGCCTTCGGTGCCAAGCGCGAATGTGGTATCGTCAGCGGGAGCGATCGAGGTTGTGTCATCAATCGGAACGATCGAAGTCGTGTCATCGACGGGAGCTGTCGAAGTTGTGTCATCAATCGGAGCGATCGAGGTTGTGTCATCGACGGGTGCGGTCGAAGTTGTGTCATCAACGGGAGCTGTCGAGGTTGTGTCATCGACGGGCGCGGTCGAGGTTGTGTCATCGACGGGCGCGGTCGAGGTCGTGTCATCGACGGGCGCTGTCGAGGTTGTGTCATCGACGGGCGCGGTCGAGGTCGTGTCATCGACGGGCGCGGTCGAAGTTGTGTCATCGACGGGCGCGGTCGAAGTTGTGTCATCGACGGGCGCGGTCGAGGTCGTGTCATCAACGGGTGCTGTCGAAGTTGTATCATCGACGGGTGCCTCCGAAGTTGTGTCATCGGGCGGCGTCTCCGAAGTTGTATCGTCGGGAATCTCCTCAAGCTCGAGCACGTTGACCGCCGCCACATCCGAGCCCGTCCACATCAGACCGCCGTCCCCGTTGCGAATCGAAGCGCCGTCTTCGCTGACGATGTAGCTCATCGAGCCCACCGTGACTTCTTCGCCCGCGTCCAGCCCGAGTATCGACTTGATTTCGTGGTCGGCAACTTCGATCGTTACTTGACCGTCGGTCGCAACCTGCAAACCTTCCAAGATGCCTGCGCCGCTGTAATCGTTGACAGTCGCCGTGCCGTCAAACACAAAGAATTGACCCGAGGCATCCACGCTGTCAATCACCGCATCGCCCGCAATTCCTTGGACGCTGTATTCGCCCAGCGTCGGGCTGAGCACATCGAACGCCGTAAACGCATAATCGCTTGCGACGGAACTGCCGATCACCGTCGAGCCCGTCAGATACTCCTCGGGCAAGGTGATGCCGTTGACCATAAACGAGCCGTCGCCCGCAAACAGCGTCGCCTTGTCGTTGAGGAAATAATAGTCGGCTTCGGTCGCCTCCGTCGTCACGCCCTCATTTAACGCCGTCACGCGCAACAGATTGTCGCCGTCCTGCAGGAGGAAGTCGACGCTCTCATAGCCGGAGTTGATCAGGTGAATTATCGAATCGCCCTCCTCGATGTCGACGCCGGTGATGCCGAATTTGATGCTCCAATCGTAGCCTTCCACTTCTTTGACGGTCAGCACATCGGAGACGCTGTCGAAGCCGGTGGCAAAGCCCTCGACCTCAACTGAGCCTTCGCCGTCGAAAACAAGAAACTCCCGCGAAGCGCTTGCCAACGAAACGTAATCGACGCCCAAGCCGCTGTCGACCGTCACGCCGTCGCCAAGATTGATCAGGTTGTCGTTGAAGGCGGTGCCCTCGTGGACAATATCGTCAAAGATGTTGATCGACAGCAAGCCCGCCCAGTCGTTGGTGCCGGCAATAATGTCATAGGGCGTCACGTCGAACTCGTAGCCGTTGACGGTGTAGTGTCCATCCTCCGACACCATCAGCCCTTCGTTCCAACCGAGATTGGTAACCTCGTGATCCTTGATCGTGATGACGTTGTCGTCATCGGAGTCGACTTCCGCCGGCACCGTAACCCGCGAGTAAATCACGCCGTCCAAGGTCGCCATATCATCGAAATCGATCGCCACGCCCGCAAAGCCCTCCAACGGAGTATCGCCCGCCGTCGCGCTCAACGAATCGGCATTGAACATATTCAACGTCGTCGCGCCTTTGTAGACTTGACCGTTCAGCGTCAACTCGTCTTGGATCGTGAAGCTCGCGCTCGTCAACGTCGACGCCTCGATTGTCGCGTTCGATATGAGCAACTGCGCCTCAAAACCGTCGAGCTGCAAGCTGCTGCCCTCGACCGTCATCTCCAATTGGTTGCCGCTGACCGTCGCAAACGCGCCGCCCGTCAGACTGATCTGTGATCCGTCGCCCGTCGACCGCAAGCGACCGCCCGCCGCCAACTCGATTGCATTTTCTTCGCCATTGATCTCAAGGTCGATCACGCCCATCAACGAGCTGTTCGACAAATTCGCCCGCACCGTGTCAGCGCCCGTGCCGTCATAGAAATTTTCCTTGCCGATGAGCTCCGCGCGGTTGGCGCCGCGCCCCGTGCTGATCACATTTTCGTTGCCGCGCACCGTCATCACGTCGTTGTCGTCGAGCGTGCTCGGCTCCTCGGTCTCATCGTCTAATTCCGCCACCCACTCGGGATAACCCGTCAGGATCAAATTTTCATTGCCCTCGACTACAACCGTGTCATTGCCGTCGCCGCCGTAAATAAAGTTCTCGTCGCCCGCCACCGTGATGACATCGGCGCCGTCGCCGCCCGTCAGAGTGTTGTCCACGTTGAAGTCCGCGTACTCTTCGAGCTCGGTGCCCTGCAGCGCCACGCCCTCGATCGTATTGCCGCCGTTGCCCAACGTCACCAGATTGCCGCTGCCGTTGATGAGGATGTAATTTTCGCCGTCGCCGCCCAGCACCGAAGTGTTTCGCGAAGTGTTGATGACCTCGTTATTGCCGTCGCCCAGCTCGAGCAGATTGCGACCGCCGTACACACCAATCGTGTTGTTGCCGTCGCCCGCAATGAGCGTGTTGTCCGCGTCGTCGAAGTACAGCACATTTCCGCTGCCGCCGAACGTGATGTGGTTGCGCTGACCGTACACATCCATGGTGTCGTTGCCCAAGCCCGTCAGCGTGATGTCCGCCGCCTGCAACTCGTAGTAAATGCCCGCCGTCGTCGCCGTCATCGATGCGCCCTGCACCGTTAATTTCTCACTCATTTTACTGCCTCCTCAAATCATTTAACACGCTTGTTGTCAAGGTAGAAGTGCTTCGCCTTGACTTGATGCTCCGCCGCCGCGCGCTCCACTTCCGCTTGTGCCAACATATCTTCCAACGTACTTTGGAACTGCGGGTTATCGCGCGCCTCGACCAACTTTTTATATTGAGCGTCGTTCGCCAAATACGCCGCCGCGCTCGCGTACGCGCCGTACTTTTGTTCTTTTGCGTAGCCTTCCGTCGTCTTCAGATAGTCGTCCACGCTCGCATATTGACTGTACTTGTTCATCAACTGCCCTTGATGCGTCGACAGCATGTAATCGTCAAGCTCGGTGTAGCCCACGAACTTCCGATAATTGTCATTCTCGATCAGCGTCCGCGCGTTGATCATATAATAATCCGTCGCGCTCGAGCAGCCCGCATACTTCGTCTCATAAGTCGATAATCGCTTCATCTGACCGTTCGTCAAGGACTTGTTGTTCTTCGGACCCGCGCGGAACGCCGTAAGTCTCGAACGGTAATTCTGCATCGTCTCATATTCCGTCTCGAGCTGATTGCGAATGCGCTCGGTCTCGTCGAGATATTCCGTGAAGTCGGCGTCCACCTCGTTGCGGTAATCGTTGTAGCCGTCCTTTATCGATTCGTATTCGGCATATTCCTCCGTCGCCACCTTCTTGAGGTTTTGATACGCGGTCTTGCCGGACTCGTATTGCGCATACTCCTCGTTGATTTGAGTCTCGTAATCGGTGACCGCCGTGCGCAACTTCACCACGTACTCTCCCTCGTAATCCGCGGTGGGAGCGATCACACCTTGGTCGACCCACTGACGAATGAGCTCATTGGTGTCGGCAATTGTCGCGCCTGATTGATACTCTGCCGATTGCTCAATCGCGCCGTTGAGACCCGTCTTGGTGATGAAGACTTCGCCGTCGTCGCTCTTGACTCGACCGAGCTTGAGCGTGCCGTTGTAGGGGCTCGCAATGTAGACGTCGTTTTTCGCGCTGACCTCGACGGCGTTGGATGCGTCAAGGCGCATCGGCGTCTTTCGATCGGTGCCGACGCCCGCGTTCTCACTGGTGAGCACAATCGTCTTGCCGGTTGCGCCGTTTATGCCGCGAATTTGCCCCGTCGCCGTGATCGTGACGTTGCCGCGCGTTGCGCCGTCCGAAGACGCGCTCCGCACGCCTTGCCCGCCAAAGAAGATGTCGCCCGGCATCGCATGTCCGTCGGTCGTCCCACCGACCACGTTGATATCGATATCGCCGCCGCCCGTCGATTGCACATCCAACGAGATTTGATCGAAGTAATCACCGTTATCGTTGCGTTGACCCATCGTCTCAATGTTGATACCGGCGATCGCGTCGCGCGCGCGCATGAAGGCGCTGCCCACTCTCAACGTCGTGCCGTCAAGCTGATTGATCCCGCCTCGATTGCTGTACATCGTCAACGGCGTGAGGGCATCGCTCATCTCCACGTCGCCCATCATGTGGAGATTGCCGTTGGAGTTGATCGACGTCGGACCCCGGCGGCGACCAAGGAAGCCCACCTCGATCGGTTTCGACGCGTTGATATCGAACGTGTAAGACTGCGTGCTGCCGGTTGTGTACTTCCAATCCATGGTGAAGGTGTACTTGTTGACGAAGATATACGACTTGACCTTGGTGTCCTTGGCGATGATGATCGGATCCGTGCGCGAAGTCTGCACCGATTCCGCTTTCAAGTTCATGTTGTCGTCGGTCGAGCCGTCCGCCGTCAGGAAGCCGCCGGTATCCAATGCGCCGGAGCCGCTTGTGGTGCGCGGCGTCGTATCCTTCTCCCAAGTCTTGACCTGATTGCGCTCCGCGCCCCTGATGATTGCGCCGAACAGATAGTCGGTGAAGAAAATGCCCCAGCCTTCCTCCTCGTGATGGTAAATCTCTTCGGTGGTGGTCGCCTCGCCCTGCGTCCAGTTGTAGCGCAAGCCCGTCGCCGGCTGATACGTCGTCGTGTAATACGTGCCGGTGTCGG
>CAMKFB010000073.1 GCA_946411735.1 uncultured Selenomonadales bacterium | reverse complement strand
AGAAGCTGACGGTCGATTTTGCCGTTGGCGTTACGCGGCATCGATTCAAGACGCTCGAAACGAGTCGGGAGCATGTACTTCGGAAGAATTTTGCCCATGTCCGAGCGAATGTCGGCGATGTCGATCTCCTCCGCCGACTCATAAGCCAAAACAATCTGCTTACCTCCCTTATCGTAAAGGACGCAGGCATTTTCGATGAACGGCAATGATACTGCCACGCTCTCGATTTCGCCGAGCTCGATGCGATAGCCGAGATGCTTGATCTGAAAATCCTTCCGCCCGACGAACATCACATTGCCGTCCTCTCGACGATAGACGATATCGCCCGTCCGATAGATCAGCTCGATGTAACTCTTGTTGAGCGGATTCTGCACGAACGCCGCCGAAGTCTTATCGGGATCGTTGTAATATCCCATCGCAAGCGAAGTACCGCCGACGCACAGTTCGCCCTGCTCGCCGATCGCACACTCTTGATCGTCGCCGTTAAGAATGTAGACCGTCGTGTTCGGAAAGACCTTGCCGATCGGCAACGATTGCTCCTCGATGTCCCGCGCGGTGACCACGTGATACAGGCAGTCGACCGTGATCTCGATCGGTCCGTACATGTTGACGAAAGTCGCGTTCGGCAGATGCTCCAGCCAATAGGCAAGGTGCTTTTGAGGAAATACTTCGCCCGCAAAGAATATCGTTCGGAGCGCCGACAGTTTGTGCGTCGACAGGATATCTAGGTTTGCGATGTTGACCATGACCGTCGGCACCCAAAAAATGAAGTCAACTGCATTCCGCTCGAGACTTTCAATGAGACGCTCGGGAAATGCGGCAAGATGGTCGGGGAGGATTACAAACTGCCAACCCTTCCACAACGTCATGTAGATTTCCAACGTGAAGATATCGAAGTGCACCGGCGAAAGACTTCCGATGACGCTGCAACCGTCGAGCGGCAAAACTTGCGTTGCCTGATCGATGAAATCGATCGTGCTGCGATGGTTGAGCACTACGCCCTTCGGAGTCCCCGTCGAGCCCGATGTATTAATGACGCAAAGCGGATCGCAATCCGTGATGCTCTTCAGACGTTCCTCAATGACGGCGAAGTCGTAAGCGACCGTCTGCATTTCGTCGACGAAAATAACTTTCGTGCCGTTGAGATTCAGCCCGTCGAAAATCCTGCCGAATTTCTTCTCGGTCAAGATGCACGCGGGTCGAATGTGATTGACAATCGCCTCGGTGCGACCGACGGGCTGTTTGACGTCAATATTCATATAAGCATTGCCGCTGTAGATGATCGCGATATCGACGGCAATTTGCTCCGGCGACTTGGGAAGGCAAACGGCAATCGGCGTGCGCTTGACAGCAATATTTTTGATGAGCCACTCACCCAAGAAACCGGCGCGGTCGAAAATCTCACCGAAGGCAACTTTCCGTTCGCCGTCGACGACCGCAATTTTTTTACGGAAGTCCTTGTCCCAGATGTGCTCAAACCAGTACTCCGCAATGTTGATTTGCATATCATTCCTCCCGATGATTTAAGTTCGTTTGCCGCTCGAGATGTTTATCGTCCTGCCGCCGTCGACCGTGATCGATTGACCGGTGATCCACGCCGAGCCCTCCGACAACAGAAACTCGACTACGGACGCGATGTTTTCAGGCTTGCCCATCCCCAACGGATATTGCGATTCCGATTGTTTTCGGAACGATTCATCCGCGAGAATTTCTTCAGTCATCTGCGTGACCATGCCGCCCGGCAATATTGAATTGATGCGAACGCGCGGTGCAAGCTCCACTGCCAAATTACGCGTCAAGCCGTCGAGCGCCGCTTTCGACGAACCGTAAACGCTGAATGCGGAAGCTCCGCGCTCACTGACGTTGCTTGAAATGAACACGACCGATTTTAGATTTTGACCGTTGAACTTGCGCGAGCTCAAGACTTTGACGATGATTGCGGGCGCAAATACATGCAGCGCATACGATTTTTGCAAAATGCCGAGCGACACCGCGCGGAGCGGCATCATTTCCAACATGCCCGCGCAATGCACGAACGAGCCGATCGGCAATCGGCGTTCCTTTATCCAAGCGGCGAACTCCGACTCGAGCTCATCGACTTCCGACAGATCGCGCGCCCAAATTATGACGTCATGAGTTTTATCACATAGCTCCTTCGTCTGATTGAGTCGCTCGAGATTGCGCCCATTGATTATCAGATTGTGATTGCTCGACAACCTGATTGCCGTTTCGCGCCCGACGCCGGAGGAGGCGCCCGTTATGAGAATGTAATTATCCATGTCGCGTCCCTCCTACTGTGCGGTAAACCCGCCGTCGATAGGCAGGACGGTGCCGGTAATCCACTTTGCGGCGTCCGACAAGAGGAACGCGATGCCGTTGGCGATGTCGCTTGCCTCGCCATAGCCCAAAGGATGCATTGCTTTGACGCGATCGGAATGTTGATCATCGAACAGCGGCTCGACTGCATTGCCCATATTGGTCTTGACGAAGCCGGGCGCGACGCAATTGACGCGAATTTTTTTCGACGCGAACTCGATCGCGAGCGCCTTAGTCATTCCGATAATCGCCGCTTTGCTGACGGCGTAAGCGACATTGGCGACGGAGCCGACGAGTCCGTAGACACTCGATATGAAAACGATCGAAGTTGTGCCTGCGTCTCTACGATGCATGCCGTTCTTGGAAAAAATTTTTGCGAGGTTCAGCCCCGCCTGAGTATTTATCCGTTGAACGCGCTCGTATTCATCAAATTTCAGTACGCGGAGCGGGACGATGGACGGAATGCCCGCGCAATGAACGAGCCCGTCACCCCCCCCCCTCCCCCCGTCAAATTCAGACGCCGCCCGCATCAAAATTTCATGAGTCTCATCAAAGTTGGTAAGGTCGACGGAGTAGACAATATTTTTTTCGGGCGCCGGATTGTTTTTCTTGAGCTCGCCGCCGTTGATGTCAAGCAGGACGCAACGACCGTCGAGTCGATTGAGCAGCTCCGCAGTCGCTTTGCCGATGCCCGACGCCGCGCCCGTCACGACAACTGTTTTTCCTTCAAAACTAATCATGTGCAATACCTCAACAATGAGTTATTCGCCTTTCGGACGGATCGTAAGTGTACTCGCGTTTCATTTCCGTCGGCGGTTCCTTCAAAAAATAATAAACATCGCGCGCCAGCGCCCCATCGATCTCACGAAACGCATCCTCTTTCAAGATCGCGCTGACGAAGGAATCGCCCAGCCGAACCTTCTTCAGATACCCGCATTCCGTCAAATAATCCTCAAAGCGCTCGTCGCCGCGCAACGTCACGCCCTTGCATTTCGTGCGAATGTACTGCGTTCGCTCCGCCGACTTACCGTCCGCGTCAATAACTGTACCGGTAAACGACATATAGAATTGATACGGCACGTTGCGACAGTATTCAACGTAATGAAGATAAGTAAAGCAATCGTGCAGCCGCGCACCGAGAAAAACAAACTTCACGTCATCCATCGAATGAACGCGCTCAAGCCCGCTGTCGGCGCCTATGGAATGATTTCCGAGAGCGGAAAATTTTCCTTGAGCTCGATCGGAACCGACATGGACAGCAACGGATCATCCGTGCGATACCTGTTCGGTTGCTTGCGAATGAACTCGTTCAACGTGCCCATCGAGGTCGGACTCTTATTGACATCAAAGGACTCGTTGTTACAGAAGCTGTAGGTAAATGTCGGCGCAATAAGATACTTGACGTTAAGCCGCTCGAGCGCACGATAAAACGCTCCTACATATTCGCGGCGACGAAAACCCTTCGCGGGCGTGCCGAGCATTATATCGGAGTGCAAAAAAATCGTCTCGCAATCGCCCGCTCCGACCGCCGACAGCGCCCGATAAACATCGTCCTCGGAGTACTCTCTGCCGTCGCTATCGATAAACAAAGCCTGCAAATTAATCACCTGTGCATATGAAATCTCTACAAAGTGCAATTGACGAATCCAAGGTCCATTCCGCCAATAATCTCTGCCGTCGAGCCAAATACGCCGATTGCTGACGTCTGCCCGGTTCAAACGAGTAAATCTTTCCGAAGAATCTCTGGCAATCCCTTCTACGTTCCCCCAAAACCGATGCACCGTTCGGTACTACAAAGTACAGTACAATACGGTCTCGGTGAAGCTCGTCGAATGATGCCGAATACGGAATTTGTACTCGGGCACCAAACTTTTTATGTACAACGGAATCTCGTAATAATCGCTAAGCTTGTGATAAAGGCTGAGCGCCATCAACGGCTTCTTTCGACGAATGATCTATTCGGCGCCGCGCAGCATATCCATCTCAAAACCCTCCACGTCCGACTTGATGAGCCTGATATTCTCATCGCCGAGCACTTCGTCCAGCGTAACGATGTCGACCGCGTCTTCATCTTCCGATCCTAATGTGCTCCTGTCAAAGGTTCGACCAATGATGCTGTCACTCATCACTCCGAAAGTCATGGTTGCGCGCGAGCGTTGACTGCCGACTCCCGCAGGAACGAGCTGAATTTTGGACTCGTCCATCGCCCATTCCGCCAACAATCTCTTGCGTCGGATCAAGAACGCTTCCTGTTGAGCTTTATTCGGCTCAAACGCATAAACCTTTCCGAATATCCCCTGGCTGGCGTTGACAAATTTCTCGACAGAATCTCCGACGAACGCGCCGCAGTCGACGAATACGCTGTCGCCTTCGATGATATTCATCTCCGGAACGGAAAAATACTGATTGCCGTCGAAGTACTTATACAGCACCGAGGGCGGTTTGATTTTGAAACGGACATTCAAGACTTCCGTAAAAATCTCCCGCGACAGCTCCTCATCCAAGCAATCATATGCTTCCCGCAACTTTGGTCTCATGAGCCGGTAGAAAATCTTCATGACGGACAACAATTGGCAGGGATGCCCGTCCTCGATGAAAACCTCTTTGTTCTTGAGCCAAAACTTGTCGGACGCCGGAATGATTACGATGTCCTCATCGCCTTTATACTTCTTCAGCTGATTGATCAGGAGCTCGGGATCATTTTCAATTGAGCAGACCTCAGTTACGTTGAAGCCCCACTCATTGAGCAGTCGCTCACCCCCCCCCCATCCGGGACGGAAGCTCAAGCACGATGAGCTTGCTCCACTCCGAGATGTAGCGAACCGGAGCCTTGGGATCAGCGATACGTCCGTTGAAAACCATGCCGTAGATGCCGTCGCTCCAGATCGAAAATTCTTTGCTCATAAATAAACCTCACTGTCCAAGATAACCGCCATCAACATACATCACACGACCCGTGATCCGCGCGGAAGCATCGCTCAAAAGGAAGGCGATCGCATTCGCTATGTCCTCGGGCATCAAGACACCTAATATAGCGTGCTGATGTATGTAATCTGCGGACGTCGGAAGAACCGCTTGTGCCATCTCCGTTTTCACGGGACCGGCAGCCACGCAGTTGATCCGAATGTTTTTTTCGGCAAGCTCAAGCGCAAGAGTCCTCGCCGCGCCCTCCAAAGCCGTCTTTGAAGCGGCGTATGCACTCATACACTTTTGAGGATAATGCGCGTTGATCGACGAGATCGCAACGATGCTGCCGCCATTGTTAAACGGTCGCTTGACGTACGTCGCCGTCATCATCATAAATCCGATCAGATTGACATCGAGAACCTCGCGAATCGTTTCCTCGGACATAACTCGCAACGGCGTCGGAGGAGCAATACCCGCACAGTAAACAAGCCCGTCGAGTTTTTGACCGTCCGCCGTCGCCCGACGAAATACATCGCCGTATGACGCAGTGTCTCTAACGTCGAAGGAAATTTTTATGTGCTCGCCTGCATTACACTGAGATAAAGTTTCGTCGAGTCGCTGCTCGTCACGTCCGCATGCAACAATCTTCGCTCCGAGTCCCGATAACATAACCGACGTCGCCCGACCGATTCCAGAGGAGGCGCCGGTGATCATGATCTTTTTGTCCGTCAGATTGATCATATCAGATTCAGCGCGTCGCGAACCGTCACGACCGCCATGACATCATTCGGCGGGATTTTCTTCTTGCACTTCGAGGAAACGCTCGCCATAAACGCCAGCATCGACAGCGAATCCCACGCTTCGTTCGTCGTGAGCTTGTCGTCCTCGTGCAATTCGTCGACCCCCACGTCCATTGCTTCCGCCAACAGTTCCAGTTTCTTCGCATCAGTCATAATTCACATCATCTCCCATAGAAATTTAACTTGACAAGTAACCGCCATCGACTATGACGTCGGTACCCGTGATCCAACGCGCCAGATCGCTCAACAGAAACAGCACCGCCCCGCTGACATCTTCCGGTCGACCGTCATTGCCTAAGAGATATCGATCGTTTGCATACTTATCGCTCTCATCAATGCCCGTGCGCTCCGAAAAATCCGCTGTAAGAGGCGTCGTGATCCACCCGGGGCTGACAGCATTCAACCGATGCTTTTTCTTGCTGATCTCGATCGCCAACGAGCGCAACGCCGAGAGCATCGCGCCTTTCGACGCTCCATACATCGCCACACCTTGTGTGCCGCAATGCGCCGCTATCGACGTGATCCACACGTGCGAGGAATTTCTGTTCACATAGACGGCGCCGGTCAACTTCTGCAGAAATCTGATCGCGCCGAAGAAGTTGACATCCATCACATATCGAGCCCGTTCCTCATCAAAAAGACGCAACGATGAACCACCGCCCACGCCCGCAACATAGACCGAGCCGTGAAACTTGCCCTTAGTCTCGACGAAATTCCTCAGCACATCATCAAGGTTTTCTTGATCGCGCACGTCCACTTTGGCGGTGATAACTTGAGCGGCATAATCGGCATAAATCTCGTCCATCAGCTCTTTGCGACGAGCGAGCGCGAGAACGTTTGCGCCCGCGTTGAGTAAATCCGTGGCTATCTGTCTGCCGATGCCGGACGAGGCTCCCGCGACGGCAAAATTCTTGCCTTTGAAGTCAAACGTCACTTCGCTCATAATGTTTTGTCTCCAAACACACCGTGTTATCCAAATCCATAATGACGGAGGCGACCGATAAGCCCACGCCGAAGCCGCTCATCAGAACCTTTTTATTGGGGCGCTCCGACCAAGCCGAGCCGATTTCCGTTAACAAAAGCGGGATCGACGCCGAACTGCCGTTGCCGATATTTTGAGCGTTGGCAATAACTTTCTCCGAATCCAAGCCCAAGCGCTCCGCCATGTCATCGATTAAGAGTTTTTGAGGCTGATGAAACAGATAGGCGCCGATATCGTTTTTGTCGAGCCCCGAGGCGACAATCAGTTCTTTGATGTTATCCGCCGACTCGAACAAGGTAAATTCCATAACCTTCATCCCATCCATGTGAGAATTAGTTCCATTCGCAGTTCCTTCAAAGTCAAACGAGTTTAAAGCCTTCTGCTTTATGAGCCGAGTGCCGCCGTCTTCCGAAAAAAGATAATGCCAACGATCGCCGTAGCTGTGAATGTTGAACAGAATTTCTTCATCCGACTGCTTCCGCGAAACGATGGCACAAGCGCCGACGTCGCCGAAAAGGACAGCACTCGAAAGATTTGTTGGTTTCTTATGCCGCCAATTGCCGACGTCGCCGCAAAACAACATAACTTTTCGATCGCCCAAATTGTTCAGCATCGAAGACGCCACATAAAGTCCGTAGACAAAACCCGAACAGCCCAAACCGATATCAAAGGCAATCAGATCGCTGCCGAGATTCAAGCGCTTCTGAAGGATATACGCCGTTGCGGGATTGCGATAATCCGGAGATTGCGAGACGAAAATCAATGCGCCGATCGAATCTCTATCGAATCCGCCCTCATTGAACAGATGCTCCGCCGCTTGAAAACACATGTCCGAACAGCAAACATCATTTTCGGCGATGCTCAAACTCTCAAAACCCGTGCCGGCAATGATCTTGCGCAACTTTTTGGGCGACGCAAGACCGGCACAATATTCCTCGACGGGAACGATTTTGTTAGAAATGACGGCTGCTACGCCCTCCAAATTAATCGGAGTCGCTTTCAACAGCATTGTCAGCTCTCCTTCTTCACGAGCGCGAACAGATCGCCGAGCTTCTTCGCGGCTCTGACTTTATCGGGCGGGACGCGCGTTGCCGAAACTTTATTCGCCATCGACAGAAACGAAACGAATCCGAGCGAGTCCCACTCCTCGAAATTGCCGAGCTCGTCGTCGAGCGACGGCGCCTCGTCCAGATCGAGCAGCCCCATCATTTTCTCAAGAAAAGTTTTCTCATCCACTCAAGATTACCTCCGATTTAAATACATATTATCTTGTCAACAGCCCGCCATCGATGACAACGTCGGTTCCCGTGATCCACTTGGCGCGTTCGCTCAACAGGAACAAAATCATACCGCTTACATCTGCGGGCTGACCGACGCCCAAAATAACCTTCTCGACTCCCTTGCGTTCGATACCGGAATCCTCGACCACCGATTTTGTCATCTCGGTTTCGGTCCAACCGGGGCTGACGGAATTGAGTCGATGTCCTTTACTGCCGATCTCGATCGCCAACGGTTTGAGCGCGGCGATCATCGCGCCTTTCGAGCCACTGTACGCCGATAGACTTTTGGCTCCGGTGTGTGCGGCAGTCGACGCGATCCAGACGTGTGCAGAACTTCTGTTGGTATAGACGGCAGCGGTCAACTTGCGAAGAAACGAAACCGCTCCGAAAAAGTTGGTATTCATAACATCGTGAGCCCTCTCTTCGTCGAAAGCTCGGAGCGCGAACTCCGCTGTTATGCCGGCAGCATAAACCGAGCCGTGAAATTTGCCATGCTCCTCAACGAAGCTCTTCAGAACCTCGTCGAGATTTTCTTGATCACGGACATCCAGCCGAGCAGTTACGACCTGACCATACGGGGGGGGGGCCGCACTGCCGTAAATTTCATCCATCAATTCTTTGCGACGGGCAAGCGCGAGCACATTCGCTCCCGCCTCGCGCAAGTCCATGACGACTTGCTTGCCGATGCCGGACGAGGCACCCGTCACGGCGAAATTTTTGCCTTTGAAATCAAACGTAACTTCGCTCATAGTGTTTCGTCTCCAAACATATCAAATTATCCAAGTCCATGATGACGGAGGCGACCGACAAGCCCACGCCGAAACCGCTCATCAGAACCTTTTTATTGGGGCGCTCCGACCAAGCCGAACCGATCTCCGTCAACAACAGCGGGATCGATGCCGAGCTCGCGTTGCCGATGTGTTGAGCATTGGCGATGACTGATTCCGAATTTAACTCCAATGCCTTCGCGAGATCGTCGATCAACAACTTTTGGGGCTGATGGAAAAGATAGGCTCCGATATCATTTTTATCGAGACCGGCAGCGGCGATCAGCTCGCTGATGTTGTCGACGACCTCATTCAACGTGAAGTCCATTATGCCCATGCCATCCATAAACGAACGTTTCTTGGGAATTTCGCCGTTCTCGTCCAATTCATATTTACCTGCAGCAATATTTTTGGCGTACCGGAATCCCTGTCCTTCGCTGTACAAATAATGCCAACGATCACCGTAGCTGTGGATGTTGAACAGAACCTTATCATCAGCAGTGCCTTTGGAAACCACGGCGCAAGCGCCGGCATCACCAAAAATAACGGAGTTGGTGGTGGTTTTAGGTCTTTTACTACGATCGCCGACATCGCCGCAACAAACCATCACTCGGTTGACGTCGGGACTGCTCAACATCGAAGACGCCACATAGAGCCCGTACACAAAACCGGAGCAACCCAGATCGATATCAAAGACGAGGCAATTGCTCTTCAGATGCAAGCGATCTTGGAGGATATATGCCGTCGCTGGAACCAGATAGTCGGGTGATTGCGTGATAAAGATCAACGCATCAATGGGATCTCGCCCCCCCCCCATCTTGTTGAGCAGCCGATCGGCGGCTTGAAAGCACATATCCGAGC
>CAMKFB010000072.1 GCA_946411735.1 uncultured Selenomonadales bacterium | reverse complement strand
TAAGGTCGGCGACAAAGTTAAAGTCAAATACGAGCGCGACGGCGTCGAGACAGAAGTTGAGATTGAGCTTCACGAGATGCCGCAGGTCGTCAACGATGCCGGCTAAAAAATTTTTTCCCGCCCACCCGCCCTTGGCAGTATTGCATACTGCCGACGCTTGATGACGGAGGTTTATGAAATGTTAATTCCGATCTCCCGTAGAGATTTTTTCAAGTTGGCGGGCGCCGCCGCCATCGGCACTCTGATCGCCGATCGAGCCGCGCCGTCGAAGGCGCAAGCCGATTCCCTTGATCCGACGCTCAATTACGCCGGTCGCCACATTCCCGTTCTGTTTGATGTGGACGTGTGCGTTTGCGGCGGAGGTCCCTCGGGTGTCGCTGCTGCCTTCAATGCCGCTCAAAACGGCGTCAAGAGCCTCATTATCGAGAAAAGCATTGCGCTCGGCGGGCTGGCGGTGCTCGGCGACGTTATTCCCTGCATGGAGACCAAGGCGCCCGACAGCGACACGCCTTACGTCAAGATTGTCAAGCAAAAACTCATCGCTCACGGCATCAATCACGACGACGGCGTCACCGGTCAGGTGTGGACGAACCCTGAGACGCTCGCGCTCATCTACGACGAGCTTTGCTCCGAGGCGGGCGTCGAAATTCTTTACAACGCCACGCTCGTCGATGCGCTTGTCGAGGGCGATCGGATCACGACGGTGATCGTTCAAACGATCGCGGGGCTTGCCGCCGTCAAGGCAAAAATTTTCATCGACTCGACCGGCGACGCGTATCTGGCGCGGGCGGCGGGCGTGCCGTCGGAGCGCGGCTACGAAAAGACCGGCAACAATCAGCCGATGAGTTTTCGATTCGAGATGGGCGGCATCAATCTCAAGAAACTGTATAAATATGTCGTCGGCACGCTCAAGGAAGATTGGTGCAAGAGCGAGTTGCCGCATTTCGAGATCGCCGAGGCGATGCATCGCAAGCAGCGCTATAAGTTGGAAGAATTTATGGCGCGCGGCGTCGAGAGCGGCGAGCTCACGCAGGAAGAGGCCGAGTACATGCAGGCGTATACGATCATCGGCAAGGACGGGACGATGTCGATGAATTGCCCCGAGATTCCGATCAAGTTCCGCTCGACCGATCCGATCGAGTACAGTCGGGCGGTGACGTACGGGCGGCTGATGATCCGAAACATCAGCGATTATCTGATCAAGCATCTGCCGGGATTCGAGCAGGCGTACATCGCGCGGGAGGCAGTAATGCTCGGGGCGCGGGAGTCGTGGCGGATTCGGGGCAAATATTATTTGGTCGAGGACGATTACCACAATCAGAGCCGATTTGAGGACGCGGTGGCGCGGACGGCGTGGTTCATCGACGCGCACGGCGAGAAGATCAGCGAGCCGCTTCCGAAGGGCGGCTTTTATGAGATACCGTATCGGTCGATGGTGAGCGAGCGGATCGAAAATTTGATCGTGACGGGGCGATGCATCAGCGCGAGTTTCATCCTGCAGGCGTCGATGCGGATTCAATTGACGTGCATGAGCATTGGCGAAGCGGCGGGGATTGCGTCGGCGTATGCGCTCAAAAATAAAATCGCCGCCAACGACGTCCAATGGGCTCGAGTGCCCAATAGGAGCTACGTCAGCGCGCGATGAAAATAAATTTATTGACGGTCGGACGGTTGAAAGAAAAATATTTGGCGGACGCGGTCGCGGAGTATGTCAAGCGGCTGCGTCCGTTTTCGACTGTCGAGATCAAAGAAGTGCCGGAGCAGCGCTCGATCGAAGAGGAAGGCGAGCGATTGTTGGCGCTGGTGCCGAAGACCGGTTGGCTGTGCGTGCTCGACGTGGGCGGGACGGAGCTTACGTCGGAAGAATTTGCGGCGCGACTCGAGACGTTGATGGTCGAGGGGCGGAGCGAGTGGACGTTCGTGATCGGCGGCGCCTTTGGGATCAGTCAACGGCTCCGCGCGGAGGCGGATTTCCGATTGAGCCTGTCGAGAATGACGTTCACACATCAGATGGCGCGGGTGATTTTGGTCGAGCAAATTTATCGGGCGTTCAAAATCATTCGCGGCGAAAAATATCATTGGTAGAGGAGATCGCGCGGCGCGATCTTCCAATGGATATAGCGTTTGCGCCCGCGCGTGATGTCGCCGCAATCGATCGCCCGCTTCGGACAAACGTTCAGGCAACCCAAGCACTCGACGCAATGATGATTCCACGTCGGCGAACCGTCGGGGCGCAAAATGTTTTTAACGGGGCAAATTTTTTCGCACAGCCCGCACTTGACGCACTTCGCTCGATCGACAATAAATTTCTCGTCGAGCGTCGATCGACGCGCCTCCCAAGCGTCATGCATGCGACGGCAGCCGTCCTTTCGCAACTCCCACGTCTCATGCGTTTGACCGTCGGTGATCGCCCGCGCAATCTTATCGAGCTTTCGATCGGCAAGCCAATATCGAATACGAATCCTCCAATCGGCGGCGGTGTCGCGCAACATCAGATAATTCGAGACCAGTCGCAAAAACCAAGCGGCGTCCAATCGCCGACCGTTGAGCAATTCGTTGAGATCGGTGAAAGGACGCCCGAGATAAGGCACGCCGCACGTCGCGATCGCAAAAAGATACTTGACGTGCGGCATCGACAGTTGACGGACAAAATCCTCAACGAGGATCGGCAGCCCGCCGTAGTGCAACGGGAATATCAATCCGATTCGATCCGCGTCGCTCGAAAACTCTCGCCGATCGAGCGCGCTCGGGATCGAGATCAGTCTGACATCCTTCAACGCTCTCGACAGGCTCCGCGCGGAGTAAAGAGAATTGCCCGTCGCCGAAAAATAATATATTGTTGTCTCCATTGGCTCGATCAGACTTCGGCAAGCTCCTCGTCGGTCAGCGAGCGCAAGCCCTTGCTGACCAGCCGCGCCTCCGCCGCCTTCGTGTCGGTCACGCGGAAGATCATATACGCATCTTTCTTGCCGGCGAACGCGTACATATATTCGATGTTGACATTCGCCTCGGTGAAGCGCTGCAGCAGCTTTTGAAGGCTGCCGGTCTCGTCGGAGATTTTGTAGATGAGCACCGGCGTGAAAGTCGCCGCGAAATTTTCTTCCTTGAGCACGTTGGTCGCCTCGTAAACGTCGTCGACGAGCATGCGCACGATGCCGAAGTCGTTGGTGTCGGCAAGCGACAGCGCCCGAATGTTGATGCGGTGATCCGCCAACACTTTTGTCAGCGCGTCGAGCGTGCCGGGCTTGTTCTCGAGAAATACCGATACTTGTTTGACGCTCATAATTGCACCTCCTCAGATTTTCCTGTTGTCGATGACGCGAACCGCTTTGCCCTCCGAGCGCGCGATCGACTTCGGCGCCACTAACGTCACCTTCGCTTTGATGCCGAGCATCGAACGCATGCCGTCCTCGAGCACCTTCTTGCGCGCCTGAATTTCGCCCACGTTGTCCGTGAACATATCCGACGTCATCTCCACCTTCACGTCGAGCGTGTCGGTGTTGTTCACGCGCCCCACGATGATCTGATAATTCGCCGCGTAGCCGTTGTTCATCAGCACAGTCTCAATCTGGCTCGGGAAGACGTTGACGCCTCGAATGATCAGCATGTCATCCGACCGACCCTTCGGCTTGGTCATACGCACATGCGTTCGACCGCAGGAGCATTTTTCGCGCGTCAACGTGCAGATGTCCCGCGTCCGATATCTCAACAGCGGGAACGCTTTTTTGTCCAGCGACGTGAATACCAATTCGCCTTGCGTGCCCTCCGGCAAAACTTCTCCCGTCTCGGGATTGATGATCTCCGCGATGAAGTGATCCTCGTTGATGTGCATGCCGCGCTGCTCTTCACACTCGAACGACACGCCCGGTCCGCTGATCTCCGTCAGCCCGTAAATGTCATACGCCTTGATCCCCAGCGTCTTCTCGATGTCGCGGCGCATCTCCTCCGACCACGCCTCCGCTCCGAAGATGCCGATCTTCAACGGAATGTCGTCGGGACCGTAGCCCATCTCGCGCATCGTCTCGCCAAGATATGCCGCATAGCTCGGCGTGCAGCAAAGGATCGTCGCGCTCAAATCCATTATAAACATAATCTGCCGCTCGGTATTGCCGGAGCTGGTCGGGATCGTCAGACAGCCCACCTTGTGAGAACCGCCGTCGAGCCCCGGACCGCCCGTGAACAGCCCGTAGCCGTACGACACTTGACACACATCCTCGTTCGTGCCGCCCGCCGCCACGATCGCCCGCGCCGTGCAATCCTCCCACATGTCGATGTCCTCTTGAGTGTAGAACGCCACCACGCGCTTGCCTGTCGTGCCCGATGTCGATTGGATTCGCACGCAATCCCGCAGCGGCACCGCCAACAACCCGTACGGATACGCCGCCTTCAGGTCCGCCTTCGTCAGGAACGGCAACTTGTGCAGGTCGTCGAGCGATTTGATGTCCTCGACCGTCACGCCCGCCTCGATCATCTTGTTGCGATAGTACGGCACGTTATCCCAGACGTGCTTCACTTGACGGAGAAGTTTTTCGTTCTGCCACTCGCGAATTTTTTCGAGCGGCGCGCGTTCGATCTCCTCTTGAAAATATCTGCCCATCAGCTAGCCTCTTTCCAAAAAAACTTGTATAATATTGGCGCCAGCGATTGTAGCAAAAAAAAAAATGGTTGTAAAGGAGCTCTTTATGAAAGCATTGATGTTGGGCAACAAAGCGGTGGCGCGCGGATTGTACGAGGCGGGAGCAGCCTTCGTTTCGAGTTATCCCGGCACGCCGTCAACCGAAATAACCGAGGAAGCCGTCAAGTACGACGAGATTTATTGCGAGTGGGCGCCGAACGAAAAATCCGCAATGGAAGCTGCCTTCGGAGCATCGCTTGCCGGGCGCCGCGCCTTCTGCGCTCAAAAGCACGTCGGGCTGAACGTCGCCGCCGATCCGCTCTTTACCATGTCTTACACCGGCGTCAACGCGGGGCTGGTCGTTGTGGTCGCCGACGACGCCGGCATGCATTCCTCTCAAAACGAGCAGGACAGTCGCCATTACGCGATCGCCGCCAAGGTCCCCATGCTCGAGCCCGCCGATTCTCAAGAGGCGCTCGACTTCACCAAGCTCGCCTTCGATCTGTCGGAGCAATTCGACACGCCCGTTCTCATTAAGATGTGCACCCGCGTCGCTCATTCGCAATCGATCGTCGAGACCGGTGAGCGCGTCGAGCACGTCAAACATTATCAAAAGGACATCGCCAAATACGTGATGATGCCCGGCAACGCCAAGAAACGTCACCCCATCGTCGAGGCGCGCACTCAAAAATTGCTCGAATACGCCGAGTCCACTACGATCAATCGCATCGAGATCGGCTCGACCGCAATCGGCATCATCACATCCTCGACCTGCTATCAGTACGTCAAGGAAGTTTTCGGCAACGAAGTCAGCGTGCTCAAGCTCGGGCTCATCAACCCTCTCCCCGTCGAGCTCATTAAAAACTTCGCCGCCAAAGTCGATCGGCTGGTCGTCGTCGAGGAACTCGATCCGATCATCGAAACTCACGTCCGATCGCTCGGGCTGACCGTCGAGGGCAAAAATTTGCTCCCCATGATCGACGAGTTCTCTCAAAATATGATCGCCGCCGCCTTCGACCGTCCCGCTCCGCGCGGAGTTTCGCTCGACGATCCCATCCCGCCACGCCCGCCTGTGATGTGCGCGGGCTGTCCTCATCGCGGGCTGTTCTATTCGCTCAAGAAACGAAAGTGCACCGTCCTCGGCGATATCGGCTGCTATACTCTCGGCGCCGTCCCGCCGCTTTCGACCATCGAAATGACCCTCTGCATGGGCGCTTCCATCGGCGCCGCTCACGGCTTCAACAAGATGCTCGGGCGCGAATCGGAGGGCAAAACCGTTGCCGTCATCGGCGACTCGACCTTTGTGCACTCGGGCATGACCGGCCTCGCCAACGTCGCCTACAACCAATCCAACTCCACCGTCATCATCCTCGACAACTCCATCACCGGTATGACGGGGCATCAGCAAAATCCCACCACGGGCTTGAATATCAAGGGCGACCCCGCCGGCAAAATCAATCTCGAGGCGCTCTGCCGCACGATGGGCATCAATCGCGTCCGCGTCGTCGACCCCTACGACCTTGCCGCTTGCGACCTTGCCATCAAAGAGGAGCTTGCCGCCGAGGAGCCGTCCGTGATTATCTCCCGCCGTCCGTGCGCGCTCCTTAAACACGTCAAGCACAATCCCCCGCTGACCGTCGATCACGATAAATGCATCGGCTGTAAATCCTGTATGAAAATCGGTTGCCCCGCCATTTCGATGGTCGACGGCAAGGCGGTCGTCGATCAGACTCAGTGCGTCGGCTGCGACGTCTGCAGTCAGCTTTGCCCCAAAAAAGCTTTCATTCAACAATGAACGACGCCGCCAAAAATTTCGTCGAACGTTGGCGGGAGCGCGGCTCCGAGAAGGGTGAGGCTCAACTTTTTTGGATTGCGCTGTTGCGCGATCTTTTTTCTATCGAGCAACCCGAATCCTTCATCAAATTCGAGCTCCCCGTCAATCTTGACGGCGCCACCGCCTTCATCGACGCCTTTATTCCCTCGACCAAGGTTCTTATCGAAAACAAAAGCCGCGGCATCAATCTCGACAAGCCCGCCAAGCAATCCGACGGCAAGTTCCTCACGCCTTTCGATCAGGCGAAGCGTTATGCCGATGCGCTGCCTTATTCCCGCCGCCCGCGTTGGATTGTCACGTGCAACTTCGTCGAGATCAGAATTTACGATATGGATCGGTATTACCGGCAGGAGGCTTATGCGCCGAATGTGATCCTCGTCGAGCGGCTGCCTTATGAGTTTGCGCGGCTCAACTTTTTGGTCGATCCCGACGACGAGAATGTCAATCCCGCGCTCAAAATCTCCAAGCAGGCCGGCGAGATTGTCGGGCTCATCTACCGCTCCTTCGGCGCCGCTGATCCCGTCGCGCTCAATAAGTTGTGTGTGCGGCTGGTGTTTTGTCTTTATGCCGAGGACTCCTTCGTTTTCGAGCGCGATCAATTTTCGGATTGGTTTCGACAGGCGACGGATAAGCGGCGGGCTTTGAGCGAGCTTTTCAACGTCCTTAACACTCCCGTCGATCAACGCGATCCGACGCTCCGCGCGGAGCTGGCGCAATTCCCTTATGTCAACGGCGATCTTTTCGCGCGCGCCGATCCCATCCCCGACTTTTCGCTCGAGAGCGTTCATTGGCTGTTGACGGTTGCTCACGATTTCAACTGGAGCGGCATCAGCCCGACGATTTTCGGCGCGCTCTTTGAATCGACCCTCAATCCGATCACGCGTCGACACGGCGGCATGCATTACACCTCCGTCGCCAACATTCATAAGGTGATCGACCCGTTGTTCCTCGACGACCTGCACGACGAGTTTCAAACCGTCCGTCGAAAGAAAAAAAATCGCCGCCTTGAGCTCGAAAAGTTTCAGTTCAAGTTGGCGCGGCTGACTTTTCTCGACCCCGCTTGCGGCAGCGGCAATTTCTTGACCGAGACCTATTTGAGCCTGCGTCGGCTCGAGAACGAAGTCATCAGGGAACTCTATAAGGCGGGCGCGCGCTGTTCGATCCGCATCTCGATCGAAAACTTCTTCGGCATCGAAGTCAATGATTTTGCGGTGGCGGTGGCGCGGACGGCGCTTTGGATTGCGGAAAATCAGATGCTGCAGGAGACCGAGATGATTATCCGCGAGGACATCAATTTCCTCCCGCTCACTTCGGCGGCTCATATCGTCGAGGGCAATGTGCTCACGCTCGACTGGAAAAAAATCGCTCCGCGCGGAGTCGACTATGTGATCGGCAACCCGCCCTTCGTCGGCTTCACATATCAGAGCGCCGCTCAAAAGGACGATGTCCGCGCGATTTTCCCCGGCGTCAAAAATCTCGACTACGTTGCCTGTTGGTTTAAGCGCGCCGCCGACTTCATGAAGGACAATCAGACGCGCGCCGCCTTCGTCGCCACCAACAGCATCACCCAAGGCGAGACCGTTGCGCGGCTGTTTCCTTTGCTCGACGGCGTTCACATCGACTTCGCTCACCGCACGTTTCGTTGGATGAGCGAATCGGACGATCCGGCGGCGGTGCATTGCGTCATAATCGGCTTCAGTCACGCGCCCAATCCCAAGCCGAGGATTATTTTTGACGGCGATCAGAAAATCGTTGCCGACAACATCAATGCCTATCTGCTCGACGCGCCCGATGTGATCGTCGGCAGTCGGAGCAAGCCGCTGTGCAACGTGCCGAATATGGTTTACGGCAATAAGCCTGCCGACGGCGGCAATCTGATCATTGAAGCCGATGATTATGAGGATTTTATTCGACGGGAGCCGCGCGCTCGAAAATACATTCGGCGGTTGATCGGCGGCGACGAATTTCTCAACGGCAAGGATCGATATTGTTTGTGTTTGACGGGAGCGACGGAAGAGGATTTAAAGCTGCCTTTGATTGCCGATCGGATTGAACGCTGTCGACGGATGCGGCTGTCGAGCGTAGCGAAGGCGATCCAAAAGTTTGCGGCGACGCCACATCTTTTCGCGCAACGGACTCAGCCCGAGGAAAAAAATTATATCGTGGTGCCGCGGGTGTCGTCGGAGCGGCGGCGATATGTGCCGGTGGGATTTATGACGCCCGATGTGATCGTCAGCGATGCCGTTCAAATCGTTCCCGATGCCGATCTGTTTCACTTCGGAGTGTTGGAGTCGGCGGTGCACATGAGTTGGATGCGGGCAATCTGCGGTCGACTGAAGTCGGATTATCGCTACTCGCGGGATGTGGTGTATAACAATTTCCCTTGGTGCGGGCGTTCCGCGCTCATCGAGCACACCGCTCAATCGATCCTCGACGCTCGGGCGTTATATCCGTCGTGGACCTTGGCGGCGTTGTATGACGAACAAAAAATGCCGCCCGAGCTCCGCGCGGCGCATGAGGCGAATGACTTGGCGGTGCGGTCGGCGTACGGCTTCGACGAGTCGCTGTCGGAGGCGGAGATCGTGGCGCAGCTCATGTCGATGTACCGGTGCTTGACAAAATAAAAGAGCGCCACTCGCTCGGAGCCGCGCTCCCAAAATTTCTCACCACTTGTAGTCGAAGAAATCATCGCGCTGAAGCGCCGGAATAAATATCGATATAGACTCCAATTTGTCGGCGATCAAGCTTTCCTCCAACAAATAACCTTCGGAGGATTTATAAATGCCGTCCTCCTCATCGTACAGCTTCAGATGGGGATCGATTTTTTCAGCCTCCTCGCTCGATGTGGTTGCCGATGGTGAGGATCGTCCACGGCAGAGCGCCCGCCCCCGATATTTTCGGGTTTGCGAAATTCCTCGTCGAAGGCGATGCCGGCGGCTTGCATTCGAGCAATTACATCGCTGTAATCGGCGTCAAGCTCGAAGATGCCGGTGCCTTTGTACGGCACGATCGGCACGATCGGCGTGGTCAAATCAATCATTGTTAACTCCTCCTTCATTCTGAAGCGATCGGTATGCGGCGGTACTGTGCCACGCACTCCTTCATTGCCCGATCCGCGTACACTCTCATCTCCTCCTCATTCTTCCGCAGCCACAAATTCTGAGGGTATTTCTTGAGTATCTCCGACGCGGGAAGGTCGTCCTCGGCAATGTCGTACCACAGTATGTCGTCGAAGAACAAACCGAACTCGGTCGGCTCGCGCATCGGCTCGCTCGAGAACTCTTTCGTCGGCTGATACACTCCCGTGACTTTGCCGCGCTGATCGAAAAACGCAAACGTGCCGCACTCGGGGCACTTCCACGCGTAAACGGTCAGTTCGTAATACTCGCCGCCCACCCAACTTGACGTCAAAGTTTCGTTCTCGATTTTCGCCCAAGTGTCCAACGTGAAGAACATGTATTCCGTGTCGTTGGGCTCATCGTGGTAGTGGATGCCATAACCGCAGCCGCTGCATTTCAACGATGACATATCAATACCCCCTACTCCAAAACAAAAACTTTTCCATGATACCAAAATTCGACAGGACCGCTGACATATCCTTTTCGCTTTGTTTCTTGATATCCCTCGCGAGCCGCTTTGAATCCTGCCTCGAAATTATCATGTCGTGATAGGATGATAACTTTAAAAGGCAACCGTTTGTCCTC
>CAMKFB010000071.1 GCA_946411735.1 uncultured Selenomonadales bacterium | reverse complement strand
CGCCGCCGACTCGAGCTCGGGCGCCGACGACGCAGGGTGGGGACGCGTTCTATGTTGGGCGCCGCACTCGTGGGTGGGCGCGTCGGCGGCGCCCTATTTTTTAATCGGGAGCGTCACCGTAAATTTCGTGCCCTGATCGATAACGCTCTCGACGTTGATTTTCCCGCCGTGCATTTTCGTAAACTCGTGCGCTATCGACAAGCCCAGCCCGTTGCCTCCCAGCTCCCGCGACCGCGCCTTGTCCACTCGATAAAACCGCTCGAATATCTTATCCAAATCCTCCGGCGCGATCCCGATGCCCGTGTCCATTATCGAAAACCGTACATCATCATCATACCGCCCGTCGTAGCGCACCACTACCACACCGCCGTTCGGCGTGTACTTGATCGCGTTGTCGACCAGAATCAATATCAGCTGTTTGATCTTCTGCTCGTCCGCCGTGATGTCGATGTCCGCGATGTCCTCCGCCACCAAATTTATGTTCTTCTTCTGCGCCAGCGGTCGCATTATCCTCACGTTCTGATTGAGCAATTCGCCGAGATTGAACGTCTTAAGCTGCATTTTGAGCGCATTGTTGTCCGAGCGCGCCACGATTAGTAAATCGCCGACCAGCTTGGTCATTTTTTTTACCTCGCTCTTGACGTCCTCGAGCACCTGTCGGAGGAACGGCGAAGTGATCGATTGATCCGACAACAGTAACTCCGCGCTCGACATCACTACCGCCAGCGGCGTCCGAAGCTCGTGCGACGCATCCGCCGCGAATTGTTTCTGCTTCTCGTAAGCCTCCTCCATCGGCTCGAGCGCCTTGCCCGCCATCACATACGCAATCACCGTCGACAGCAACAGCCCCAACACTCCCGCTGCCACCAAAAGATACGTCGATTTCTGCAGCCCCGAGTACACCGTCGTCACGTCTTTGCCCACGAACACACGATGCCCGATCCCGCCCGCGTTCATCGTTCGCGACGTGATCATTATCGACGTCCTCCGACCGCCCTCGCCCGGTCGACGAAATACCTGCACCGAGCCGCTCGCCGCATCCCAGTTCCTGATGTGGTCGAGTATGAAGAACTCGAATTTGTATGACGCCCTCGAGAAATCCAGCAGCCGATTGTCCTCGTCGAACACATAGAAGAACAATCGATCGCTGTAATTGACGAACGTCTGCGAATCGCCTTCGGGATCGGGATGCCGCTCGCGCTCGCGATACTCCGCTATCGAGTCCACCGCGTCAAACAGTTCCTGCGCCTGCTCGGAGAACATCGACCACTCCATCATTCGGTGGACGGTAAAAATCAGCACGACAAGCAACGCGCCCATCAGTAACGCGTACATCATCGTGAGCTGTTGTCGGCTGCGTCCGAACATCTCCATGCATTAATTCCTTCAACGCAAAAATTTTATTCGGCCTCGAGGCGATAGCCAATCCCGCGGACGGTCTTGATAGAGATGTTGCCGTCAACCTCCTGCAACTTCTTCCGAAGAATTTTCATGTAGGAGTCGATGTTGTTCGACGTGATGTCGCGCTCCAGCCCCCATATCCGATCCAAAATGATGTCGCGCGGCACCACCACGCCCAAGTTTTGCGCCAACAGATCGAAAATCTGAAACTCGCGCGGCGACAGTTGGATCACTTGATCGTTTTTCTTGAGCACCTTCGTCGTCCGATTGAGCGAAAACTCGCCGATCTCGACGACCTCCTGTTGAATTTTTTGCGTCGAGCGACGCCCCAGCGCCCGCAACCGCGCCAACAACTCCGCAAACTCGAACGGCTTGACCAGATAATCATCCGCGCCCGCGTCGAGCCCCGTCACCCGATCCTCGATCGAATCCTTCGCCGTCAGGATCAGAATCGCCTTCTCGTAGCCGTTATCGCGCAACCGACGACACGCATCAATCCCGTTCTCGCCGGGCATCATCCAATCCAATATCAGCACGTCGTAATCCGAGTACATCGCATACTCGTAAATGTCGGTGCCGTTGGTCACCCACTCCACCGAAAACTTATTCTGCTCGAGCATGTATTGAATCAAATTGCCGAGCCGCTTGTCATCTTCGGCAAGCAAAATTCGCATCATCCGTCACTCCTTATCATAATGGCTGTAGTTTCCAATTCCGAGCCGCGGGAATTTATTTTTGAGCGCCGACAAAAATTTTTTCGTGCCGAGCGCCTGATTGTCCGATTTGGGCATCGTCCCGAGGAAATAATCGGGATCGATGTTGAGATTGCGCATTTGAATCATGCCGACGGGGCATTGCGACAAAAACTCGAGCCAGGCGTCGAGTTCCTCCGCCCGATCGTTGAACCCCGGCAAGTACAACAAATTGATCGAGACAAAAATTTTTCGATCGAGCGCATAACGGATCGACCGCTTGACGTCATCGAGCGCGTAATTCGACCGATAATAGGCGTCGTAAGAATCGGGGCGCGCGCTGATCATCGACACGCGCATCGAATCGAGCCCGGCATCGACGAGCGCCTTGAGCCCCTCGACGTAACCGGCATTGGTATTGATGTTGATCATTCCGCGCGGAGTGATCGAGCGGACGCGCTTGATTGCGGGCGCGATCCGATCGGCGGCGAGCGACGGTTCGCCTTCGCAGCCTTGCCCGAAACTGATGATTGCCTCGGGCGCATCGCGCAGGTGGTAGGCGGCGACGTCGGTGATCTCCTCGACGGTCGGTTTGAATGTTATGCGCGATTGAGGAGAAGGGCAGCACTCCGATTGTTGCAGAGAAATGCAGCCGAGGCATCGTGCGTTGCACATGGGCGATGTCGGCAGTCCCGCCTCCCATCGATGATAGAATAAATTTTGCGCGGTCAAGCAATGCCACTCGAGCGAGCAATGCGCGAGATGATCAACGAGGCGATTATCGGGAAGCGCCTGTTTGACGCGCTTGATTCGACGGCGGAGGGATGAATTATAGTTGAGCGGATCCCACTTCGTGAGCTCGTCGGTCTGCAAGGCGGCGACGTGCAACTGATCTTTGTACAGAGCGACGGCGGTATATCCGAAGAGCGGGAGCGGCTGCTCGGCTCGACGGTCGGGATCGAAGGCGGGCAAGTGAGTGCGCGTGAAGCCCGCGGGGAGGATGGCGCTGACGGCATTGCCCTCGAGCGTGACGAGACGGTTATTTCGATCGAAGGCGACGGCGGGGCGCGAAGGCAGGAACATCAGATCGGCGGAGTCGGGCAGCGGGATCAGATCGGCGGGCGTCAAGCGGACGATCGTCGAGCCGATTCGGGCGGCGGCGCCGAATGTCGGCGCATCAAAAATTTCTCCGCGCGGATCGGCGTAGAGTGCAGTGATCTTATTGTTTTTCCTCATGATGTTTCGATCTCTTGGGATTGAATTTATTCATGGCGGAGTCAATGCCGTCGAGCATCACGCTGAGCGCCGCCGGCACCAAATATTCTACCGCCTCTTTTATTTTAGCCGCGTCTCCTTCGGCGAAGCCCGACAGCACATGCCCGTTGACGCTCCACCCCTCCGGCGGACGTCCCACGCCGATACGAATCCGCGCAAAATCCTGTCGTCCGCCCAAGTGCTCAATGATCGACGCCACTCCTCGATGCCCGCCGCTCGAGCCCTTCGGTCGCAACCGAACCGTCCCAAGCGGCAAATCCATATCGTCATGCGCCACGATCAAGTCCTCGACGTCGACCTTGTAATAATCCATGATCGGTCGAACCGCCTCGCCGCTCAAATTCATGAACGTCTGCGGCTTGACCAGCATCACCTTCACGCCCTCGATGTACGTCGCCGTCAGCTCCGCGCGGAAATCCGTCCGCCACGCCGGAGCGCTCAATCGAGCCGCCAACGCGTCCGCCAACATAAAGCCCACGTTGTGCTTCGTCGCCGCATACTCCCGCCCCGGATTGCCCAAGCCTGCAAACAACTTCATGCCCGCATCGCCCGCGGCTTGACCAGGATCGCTTCCGCCGCCGAATGTTTCATCGGGTGATTCGACGAGTGCTTCGTCGCCAACTCGTAGCTCCGATCCAGCCGCCGATATATCTCATCCGTCGGCACCGAACCGTTCAGGCAAATCGTCAGCCAATGCTTCTTGTTCATGTGATAGCCGAAAAAATATTTCTCCTCGTCGATCAGCTCCGACAACTCCGTCGGCTCAATCCGAAGGTCGAGTATCTCAATCGGCTCGGTGCTGTTGAAACCCAACCGATCCGCCGAAATCGTCAGCAGGATGCCGTACCACTTTCGACTGTCGCGCCGCCGCAACACCGCATACTTCGGAAACTTATCCCACAAATACTCCGGCTCGTCGCCGTGCTTTTCTTTGACGTACGCGATCAGCCGCCGCGCCTGCTCCGACTGAAACAAATCTTTTTCAAAGCACGCCGCCTCGATGTGGCGCAACACCGTCTCATATTCTTCGCTCAGCATCCCGACGAAGCCGCCCGAGGCGCCCTCGAGCACATGCAACATGTACTTTTCGCCCGTCTCGTTGTCGAACAGATCGGTCCTCACGATGTCATTGCCCTCGATCGTCACCTTCAACAACATCTGACCCTTGGCAAGCGTCGTCTTGTACTCGTAATGCCCGTCAACGCGCTCGAAACCGTAACGAAGCAGCGCCTCGGGATTCGCCTTCCGATCGTTAAAAAGCGTCTCAGTCAACATCATTTCATCACTCCTTTGAATTTAACCATTGAGGATCGGATCGCCGATGAAGAACAGGTAGCCCAGTACGATCAGCCCGAGCACGATGCGATACCAACCGAATGCGGTGAAATCGTTTTTCTTGATATACATCAACAGGAATTTGATCGAGAGGATCGAGACGACGAAGGCGGTGATCATCCCGACCGCGAGGATTGTCAGTTCACTGCCTGACCAATCGAGTCCGAATTTCATAATTTTGATGAGCGAAGCGCCGAACATGACGGGGATTGCGAGGAAGAAGGTGAACTCGGTTGCGGCAACGCGCGAGGCGCCGAATAAAATCCCGCCGAGGATCGTCGCGCCCGAGCGTGACGTACCGGGCACGAGCGCGAGCACTTGAAACACGCCGATAATCAGCGCGGTTTTGAAGTCGATAAAATCAACGCTGTTGAAGCGCGGGATTCGATATCGATTGAAGTACTCGACGATGATGAACAGCACGCCGTAGAGGATCAGCATAGCCGCCACGACCGGCGTAGTCATGAGATTTTCCTCCATCCAATCGTTGAGAGGAATGCCGACGGCGGCGGCGGGAATGCAAGCGATTATGACCTTGAACCAGAGTGTGAGAGTGTTGCGCTTTTGGAGTTTGGTCTTCCAAGGCGAGAACGGATTGAGTTTTTCAAAGTTGAGCACGACGACCGCCAGGATTGCTCCGAGTTGGATGACGATGAGGAACATGTCCATGAATTGTTTCGAGACGTTGAGTTTGACGAACTCGTCGACGAGAATCATGTGACCGGTGCTGCTGATGGGGAGCCACTCGGTGAGTCCCTCGACAACGCCGATCAGAATTGTTTTGAGCAGTTCGCCGATACTTAAATCCAATTGGTTCACCTCAATAAAATTTTTGTGTCAGAGAAAAATGTGTATGATGAACTCGAAAAGACGAAGGATGGCGCGTTGCATCGGGACGAAAACCATGCCGAGGATGGGCGTCATCAGGAAAATGATCAAGATGATGAAGCTGTAGCGCTCGAGCTGATGAAATTTGATGGCGAGCTCATAAGGCAGGAGGTTGCGAAGTATATGCGAGCCGTCGAGCGGGGGGATTGGCAGCATGTTGAAGATCGCGAAGTTGATGTTGTAAATCATGATCAGCGAGAAGACGGTTTTCATGCCGGTGGACATGTGGACGCCGAGTTTGAAGAGGATCACCATCACGAGCAGCGCGACGAACGCGGTGATGAGATTGGCGATGGGACCTGCGGCGGAGACCATGATGTCGTCGCGGCGGGGATTTCTGAAGTTGGCGGGATTGACCATGACGGGTTTGGCCCAACCGAATTTGATGATGAACAGCATCAGCAGCCCGAGGGGATCGATGTGAGCGGCGGGGTTGAGAGTCAAGCGCCCTTGCATGCGCGGCGTGAAATCGCCGAGAGCGTCGGCGACGCGCGCGTGCGCATACTCGTGGATAGTCATTGCGATAATCAGTCCCGGCAGTCCCGCGATCACATTCATCAGGAAGCCGCCAAGATCGTCAAACATTAAAATTCACCTCTCGAAAGCAGCAGGATTCCGACGGCGGATTTGGCGTCGAAAATTTCTCCGCGCTCCACCATCGACACCGCCTCTGTCAGCGGCACTTTTATGCAATTTATGAATTCGTCCTCGTCGGTGTGTTGCGCTCCGACCGTCAAGCCCGTCGCGCCGTAGATGTGAATCCACTCGTTGGTGAAGCCGACCGTCGTCGCTATCGACGTCAGCTTCCACATTTTCTCCGCCGAATAGCCCGTTTCCTCCGACAGTTCCCGCCGAGCGCACTCGAGCGGATTTTCGCCCGCCACATCGAGTTTGCCCGCCGGAATCTCCAACGTCACGCGCCCGATCGGATATCGAAACTGCTTGACGAGAATGATGTTGCCGTCCGGCAGCAGCGGCACCACCGCCGACGCCCCGGGATGTCTTACCCACTCGCGCGTTGCTTCGCGACCGTTGGGCAACTCGATCCGATCGCGCATCACGTGCAACAACACGCCGTCGAAAATTTTTTCGCTCGACAATTTCTTTTCGATCAGTTTTTCGTCGTTCATTCGACATCGCTCCGTTCATGCATTTTACAGTGATAGTTTATATTCTGCCGCCCAAAATTGCAATATGCTCAAAAAAAATTGCGCCAACGGCGCTCAACACTTCATCAAAAATTTTTTCGACGCCGCGCTTGCCAACATCGCCCGCGCGTTCTCTATCGATTGCGGCGACTCGTCGCCCGACGCCATTCGTGCGATCTCCCGCACTCGAGCCTCCTCGTCGAGCCGTTTGATCGCCGTGAGCGTCCGCGCGCCGTCCGAAGTCTTTTCGATCGATACGTGCACGTCCGCCATGCACGCGATTTGCGGCAGGTGAGTGATGCACAGGACCTGCCGCGCTCGAGCGACTTTCGATATGCATTCGGCGACCGCACCTGCCGTCACGCCTCCGAGACCGGTGTCGATTTCGTCAAAGATCATCGACGATGGCGACTCATCGCGCCCCGCTCCCGACGCCTTCAAAGCCAGCGCCACGCGCGATAACTCCCCGCCCGAGATTATTTTCGACAGCGGCTTCGGTTTGACGCCCGCGTTTGCGCTGAACATCATATCGATCTCGTCCGCGCCGCGCTCCGTCAATCGCCCCGTCGCCTCGACCGTCACCTCGAATCGTACTTTCTCCGTGAACAGTTGCCGCAGTTCATTTTCGACGGCGGTTGAGATTGCAGCGGCGTTTACTCGGCGCGCCTCCGATAAAATTTCGGCGCCTTGTCTCGATTGCGTTTCGAGCTCCGCGATCGATCTTTCGAGCGAAGAGCAATCGGCGTCAAAGTTTTCGATCTCGTCGATCTCCGCGCGGATTTTCGACAGATGAGCGATCGCATCGTCGAGCCCGGGACCGTACTTTTTCTTCATTCGATTGACGATCTCCAGTCGCTCCTGCAGTTGATCCAATCGCTCGGGCGCGAACTCCAACTGATCGGCGTAAGAACAGATCGCGCTGAACACTTCCTGCAGCAGGATTGAAGCGTCGTCGAGCATCTTTGCGGTGCTCTCGAGCGCGGGATCGACGCGCGAAATATCCTCGAGATGCTTTTGAACGCGCGCCAGCGCCGACAGCACATCAATCTCTTCGCCGCTCAACAGTTGCCGCGACTCCTCGACGTGTTGCGCGATCTTTTCGACGTTGGCGAGCCGCCGAATATCCGCCTCGAGCCGCCGATCTTCATCGGGCTTGAGCTCCGCCTCCGAAATTTCACGTTCTTGCCATCGGAGCATGTCAAGCCGCTGCTCATTTTGTTGCGCGGCGCGTTTCATATTCTCGAGCGCCTTTTTTTTCGACTGCCAATCGCGATAAGCGTTGCGATATTGCTCGAGCGCGGCGCGGGCGTCGTCAGAGGCATCGATCAAGTTATAAACAGCGTCGTCACGAAGGAGCGCAAGATTATCGTTTTGCCCGTGCACATCGACGAGCGCGTTGCCGAGTTTTTTCAACGCGGCGAGCGTTATGCGGGCTCCGTTGACGGTAACGGAACTTTTGGAGGCGCGCGAGATTTTTCGGCAGACGGTCACGGCGTCGTCGATCGGAGCGATGTTGAGTTCGGCGAGGATTGCGCGGGCTTTATCGGTCGGCGTCAATAAAAAAACAGCCTCGACGCGAAGCTGTTCGCAGCCGGTTCGGATAGCTGTTATTGAAGCGCGCCGCCCGAGCACGATGCCGAGCGCCTCGATCAAAATCGATTTGCCGGCGCCGGTTTCGCCCGTGAGGATATTCAAGCCTTCGGCGAAATCGACGCGGACGTGCTCGATGAGCACGAAGTTCCAAACGCTGAGAGTTTTTAGCATTTATTTTTTACCGGTCGAGCCGCGCTTGGTGATGGGAACATTTTTTTTGCACAGCGGACAATCCTCGGGCTTGTAAGTTTCGACGTTCATGTGGAGCAACGCGGTCGAGGGCACGTCGCCGAAATTCACCTTGCCGCCCGAGCGGTCGACCAACATCGACACCGCGACCGGCACGCCGCCGTTGGCTTTGACGACGTCAATGACTTCTTTGATCGAGCCGCCCGTTGTCACGATGTCCTCGACGATCAGAACACGTTCGCCCTCGTGCAGTTTGAAGCCGCGACGGAACGTCATTTTGCCATCGACGCGCTCGGTGAAAATTGCGCGGGCGTCGAGCGCCTTGGCGGTTTCATGCGCGAGAATGATCCCGCCGGTCACCGGTCCTACCACCGTCTCGATTTTTGCGTCGACGAATTTCTCCGCCATTGCCCGACAGAGTTTTTCCGTATACTTCGGATGTTGCAGGACGTTAAATTTCTCGACGTAATGCGGGCTGTGCAAGCCGCTCGTCAACAGAAAATGCCCGTCCATTATCGCGCCGGTCTCAATCAGAATATCCTTCACTTCATTTTCGGTCATACTGTCGCCTCCGTTTCGGGGCATAATTTTATCCGTTTCGCGCTCGACTGTCAACGCAGGATCAGTCAAAGTAAGTCACCTCGTCACGAAGGAAACCCAGCTCATATATTTGCGGCAGCAGTTTTTCTCCCAATCGATCAAACTCCGCGCGGAAGGTTTCATCGTCGAGCATCCGTGCCTCCTCGAGCGCATGTCGAATTTGATACCAACCGGCATCCCACGTCGTGATCTTGAATTTCTTACAGTCGAGCTCCAACAGTTGAGCGTAAAATGTCCGATAAATTTCCTTCGCCGACTCGAGCACCGCACGAGCCTCCGTCGATAACTCCGCCGCGCTCAACCAACACGCCGCAAATCGATCTTCGTCGCTCGCCATCGAATACAGCAGCTCCGGCTTCGAACACCGCCACGTCGAAACCTCCGCTCGCGTCCACGGATATAAATTGTTTCTGATCTGATATATCTCGCCCTCGTACTCGACGTTCGACAGCGCCGCAGTGTTGTTCGACGGAGCGAACAGCGACCACACCACACAGTCATTGACGAACTCCGTCGGCAACGACTTTGACGGTCGGAGGAATTGATCGCGGTCGTTGAGCCATGTCGCGCGCGGCAGTCGCCGTACCGCGTGCACGACCAGACATCGTTCGAAATTCGCCGCCGTCACAGAAAACGCCCCCGCACTTACATACGGTCCCGACAACAGCGCCGTATAGTTCTGATTGAAAAAATCGCCGCCTTTGCTCACCAGCGACGCCAGAAATCCGTCCGCAATCCGATCGCATCGCGATTTTCGATCGATACCGACATTCAATGCGCTCGACAGCGGCGGGAATTTTTTTGTCGCCCGAGGATGGACAAACCATTGATTTATGAGTCGTCCGCGCGGAACCGATTTTATCTTTTTTATTCCAATCTTGCCGAGCCGCTCATCGAACACCGCCAACCGAATCGTTTGCTTCGTCAGAGCAACGTGCTTGTCAAGCCGCCACATCAAAAACCCGACGGGGAATTGTCCCTTTGTCCCTTGAAACGCCTTCGACGGGAATATAAAACCGCCCTCGAATTTGTAATCGAAAAACTTATCGCGGAGACGCTGATCGTTGTTTGCGTTGATGTATTTGAGTTTGGAGAACAGCCCTAAGAGCGCCCGTCGCCCTTTGAAATCCCGATCGATACGATACAGAAATTGGCTGAACAACTCGCGGCTTGTCAAGCCCATGCCTTCCGCCGTCATCAGTTTTCGGATCGCCGTCATCGACACCGACGTCTTATCAACTTTGTCGGAGCCGCGCTCGGGATTGTTGGCGGTCGCATACGGCGGATTGACGAATATTATCCATTTGATATCGGGATCAGCCATATCCGCGCGCA
>CAMKFB010000070.1 GCA_946411735.1 uncultured Selenomonadales bacterium | reverse complement strand
AATGTCGCCGCGCCGATTGAAACCGCCGCCCGCTTCACCGACATCACCGACGGCGCTGCCACTTATAAATCTGCGTCGAAGACGGCGGGCTATGCGCTCAATGAAGGCGGCAAGTCGATCACCTACACCGCCGCAGTCGATCCGACCGAACTGTTCACCTTGAGCGGCATCGGCTCGACCGAAGGAATTGCCGTCGATAACGGCGTTGTCACGGTCAATGCCGCCAACCTCAGCAATGCGGATGTCACCGTCAGCGGCGATTACACCTTGGCGCTCGGTTCCGACATCGCCGCGCCGGTCGAGACTGCCGCTCACTTCGGCGCCATTGTCGGCGGCTCCGTCATCTATCAATCGGCGTCGAACACGGCGGGCTATAATCTGTCGACCGACGGCAAGACGATCAACTACACCGCCGCGGTTGTTGAAAGCGAACTGTTTGTGTTGGAAGGCGTCGCCTCCACCGACGGCATCGGCATTGAAGGCAACGTTGTCACGGTCAATGCCGCCAACCTCAACGCGTCGAATGTGGCGATCGCCGGCGACTATACCTTGGCGCTCGGCTCCGATATCGCCGCTCCGACAACGACCGCCGCGCACTTCACCGAGATTACCGACGGCGCTGCCACTTATAAATCTGCGTCGAAAACGGCGGGCTATGCGCTTGACGACGGCGCAAAGTCGATCACTTACACCGCCGCGGTCGAGCCGACCGATCTGTTCAATTTGACGGGTGTTGCCTCGACCGAGGGCATTGCGATCGACGAAAACAACGTCGTCACGCTCCGCGCGGAGAATCTCAACAATGCGGACGTGGCGATCACCGGCGATTACACCTTGGCGCTTGCCGACGACATTGCGGCTCCGATCGAGACTGCCGCATACTTCACCGAGATCACCGACGGCGCTTCGACGTATCAATCGGCGTCGAACACGGCGGGCTATGAACTCGACGAGGGCGCCAAGTCGATCAACTACATCGCCGCCGCCGAGTCGACCGAGCTGTTCAGCTTGAGCGGAATCGTTTCGACCGAGGGCATTGCCGTCGAAGAAGGCATCGTCACAATCAATGCCGCCAACCTTAACGAGGCGAGTGTGGCGATCGAAGGCGAGGGCTATACCCTGGCGCTTGCCTCCGATGTGGTCGCTCCGATCGAAACCGCCGCCCGCTTCACCGACATCACCGACGGCGCTGCCACTTATCGGGCTGCGGGCATGACCGCGGGCTATGCGCTCGACGAAGGCGCAAAGTCGATCACCTACACTCCGGCAAGCGACGACGCCGCCGATCTGTTCACCTTGAGCGGCATCACCTCCACCGACAGCATTACCGTCGAAGAAGGCATTGTCACGGTCAATGCCGCCAACCTCAACAATGCGGATGTCACCATCACCGGCGAGGGCTATACCTTGGCGCTTGCCTCTGATGTGGTCGCGCCGATCGAAACCGCCGCGCACTTCACCGCGCTCACCGACGGCAAAACCACTTATCAATCGGCGTCGAAGACGGCGGGCTATGCACTCGACGAAGGCGCGCAATCGATCTCCTACGTCGCCGCCGTCGAACCGACCGATCTCTTTACCTTGACGGGCGTCACGTCGCTCGAAGGAATTTCCGTCGACGAAAACAACGTCGTCACCGTCAATGCCGCCAACCTCAATATGGCGACTGTGGCGATCAGCGAAGGCGATTACACCTTGGCGCTGGCCGACGACGTCACCGTGCCCGAGCCCACCACCGCGCACTTCACCGAGATCACCGACGGCGCTTCGACCTATCAGGCGGCGGGCATGACCGCGGGCTACGATCTCGACGACGCCGCAAAGACCATCACCTACACTCCGGCAAGCGACGCCGCCGCCGATCTGTTCACCTTGACGGGCATCTCGAGCACCGACGGCATTTCGGTCGAGGATGGCATCGTCACGCTCCGCGCGGAGAATCTCAACCGCGCAGATGTCACCATCAGCGAAGGCGATTACACCTTGGCGCTCGTCGATGTGGTCGCGCCGATCGCAACTGCCGCCCACTTCACCGAGCTCGTCAACGGCACCTCGAGCTATAAATCGGCGTCGAATACCGCGGGCTATGAAGTCGACGAAGGCGGCAAGTCGATCACTTACACCGCCGCAGTTGCGCAGACCGATCTCTTCATTTTGACGGGGCTTGCAAGCACCGACGGCATTTCGATCGATGAAAACGTCGTCACGCTCCGCGCGGAGAATCTCAACAATGCCAACGTCACGATCAACGGCGATTACACCTTGGCGCTCGACTCCGAAGTCGCCGCCCCGTTGACAACCGACGCATACTTCACCGACCTCACCGACGGCTCCGCCACTTATAAATCGGCTTCCAACACCGCGGGCTATACTCTCAAGGAAAGCGGCAAGTCGATCACCTACACCGCCGCCGCCGAGCAGACCGATCTGTTCACCTTGAGCGGCATCACCTCCACCGACGGCATCACCGTCGAAAACGGCGTCGTCAAGATCACCGCCGCAAACCTCGGCGCGGAAACCGTCACCGTCGACGGCGATTACACTCTGGCGCTGACCGACGACGTCACCGTGCCCGAGCCCACCGCCGCGCAATTCACCGACCTCGTCAACAGCTCCGCCACCTATCAGACGGCGGGTATGACGGCGGGCTATGCGCTCGACAACGACAACAAGTCGATCGTTTACAAAGAGGCGGTCGAAACCGCGGGCGACCTGTTCACCTTGAGCGGCATCGCTTCCACCGAAGGCATTTCGATCTCGAGAAATACTGTCACGATCAATGCCGCAAGCCTCAACGGTCAAACCGTTTCGATCAGCGACGGCAGTTACACCCTGGCGCTCGGCTCCGACGTCACCGCATCGACCGAGACCGCCGCTCACTTCACCGAGATCACCAACGGCGCCGCCACTTATCAATCCGCGTCCAACACCGAGGGCTATGCTGTCGAGGACGGCGGCAAGACGATCGCTTATAAGACGGCGGTCGAGCCCACCGATCTCTTTACCTTGACGGGCATCGCCTCCACCGACGGCATTTCGATCGAAAACAACGTCGTCACGCTCCGCGCGGAGAATCTCAATAATGCGGACGTCACGATTAACGGCGATTACACCTTGGCGCTCGATTCCGAAGTCGCCGCGCCGATCGAAACCGCCGCGCACTTCACCGACCTCACCGACGGTGTTGTCACCTATCAATCGGCGTCGAACATGGCGGGCTATGCGCTTGCCGAAGGCGCGCAATCGATCACCTACACCGCCGCGGTCGAGCCCACCATGCTGTTCACCTTGAGCGGCATCACCTCACTCGACGGCATCACGATCGAGGATGGCGTCGTCACGATCAATGCGGCGAATCTCGACGGCAGTACCGTTTCGATCGAGGGTGAGGGCTATACGCTGGCGATCGGCGACGACGTCCCCGTGCCCGAACCCACCACCGCCCACTTCACCGACGTCACCGACGGCGCCGCCACGTATATGACGGCGGGTCTGACGGCGGGCTACGATCTCGACGACAGCGCCAAGTCGATCACCTTCAACGAGGCAATCGAAGGCGAAGCCGAGCTCTTCACCTTGACGGGCATCTCGAGCACCGACGGCATCAGCCTTGCGCGCAACACCGTCACGGTCAACGCCGCCAACCTCGACAATCAAAACGTGGCGATCAGCGGCGGCGATTACAAGTTGGCGCTTGCCGACGACATCGCCGCGCCGATCGAGACCGCCGCGCACTTCACCGCGCTCACCAACAGGAGCGCCGCTTATCAATCGACCTCCAACACCGAGGGCTATACTCTCGACGAAGGCGGCAAGTCGATCACTTACACCGCGGCGGTCGAGCCCACCACGCTGTTCACCTTGAACGGCATCGTTTCAACCGACGGCATTACGGTCGAAGGCAACACCGTCACCGTCAACGCCGCCAACCTCAACCATCGTAACGTCACCGTCAGCGGCGATTACACCCTGGCGCTCGGCGACGATGTGGTTGCGCCGTCGACCATCGACGCCCACTTCACCGACGTCACCAACGGCTCCGCCGCGTATCGCTCGACCGCCACGACCGCCGGTTACAGGCTCAACCGTACCGCCAAGACCATCAGCTATAACGCCGCTGCCGACGCGGTCGACCTGTTCACCTTGAGCGGCATCTCGTCGACCGACGGCATCACCGTCGAGGACGGCACCGTCACGGTCAACGCCGCCAATCTCAACAGTCAAGACGTCACCGTCACCGGCGATTATACCTTGGCGATCGGCAACGATGTGACCGCGCCGGTTGAGACTGCCGAGCACTTCACCGCGCTCACCGACGGCTCCGCCACTTATCAATCGGTTTCCAACACGGCGGGCTATGCGCTCGACGGCGAATCCAATACGATTAAATACATTGCGGCGGTCGAGCCCACCACGCTGTTCACCTTGAGCGGCATTACGTCGATCGACGGCATCACGGTCGAAGGCAACGTCATTACGATCGGCGCGGCGAACCTCAACAGCCACAACGTCACCGTCAGCGGCGGCGATTATACCCTGGCGCTTGCCGACGACGTCACCGTGCCCGAGCCGACGACCGCGCACTTCACCGAGCTTGTCAACGGCGCCGCCACCTACATTTCGGCGGGCATGACGGACGGCTACGAGCTTGCCGGCGACGCAAAGACCGTCACCTACAACACTTCGAGCGACAGCGAAGCCGAGCTCTTCACCTTGACGGGAATTGCCTCGACCAACGGCATCAGCCTTGCCAAGAACACCGTCACGCTCCGTGCGGAGAATCTCAACAACGCCAACGTCACGATCAGCGACGGCGTCTACAAGTTGGCGCTTGCCGACGACATTGCCGCGCCTTCGACGGTCGCCGCTCACTTCGACGGCAACGTCTACGTGTCCGACGCGATCACCGCCGGCTATGACGTCGCCGACGACGGCAAGACAGTCGCTTACACGGCGGCGGACGCGGCGGATGCGCTGTTCACCTTGCGCGGCGCGGCGTCGACCGAGGGCATCACTGTCGAGGGCAACAACCTTCTCACCTTCGACAGCGGAGTGTTCGATGTGAACGGCAACGTCCACGCTGCCGGCATCGACGCGGGCACGCCTTACACCATCGACGGCGCGGCAGGCACTTGGACGGATATCGACGGCAACGCCTCCGAGGTCGAACTCAACCTTTGGAATAAGCTCGGCGACTCGACCTTCGCCTTCGGCGACGCGGTCACCGTGCGCGGCATCAGCGCCGACGACACCGCCGACCTCATCAATCGGCTCAAGTACGTCGACGGCGTGCTCAACTTCCTCGACGACAGCGTTGCCGCCGACTACAACATCCATGTCCTCTACGCTGACGGTTCGGATAAAGTCAGCGTGGCGGGCGTCGAGCGGACGCTCATTGACGGTGATTCCGAATCGAGCAACGGTCTCGAGTTGGCGCAGACGCCGGTCGTCATCAACGACGAGGAAGAAGAAGTGCAATTGCCCGACAGCGGCAACACCACGGCGCTGGTTCCCGAGAATGCGACGGGCACCAAGGTGGTCAAGGCGAGCGACAACGGCGACACCTTGATCAACCAAGCGACCGACGCGAACGTGACGCTGATTGCGGGCGCGGGCGAAGACACCATCGTTACCTCGGGCAGCGAAAACGAAGTTGTGGATCTGTCGGCGGGCGGCTCGACTCAGATTGTTGCCGACAAGGGCGCCAAAGTGCAGAACTACAACGCCAACACCAACGCGACATTCCGTATCGGCGTCGACGACGTGTTCACAGCAATCATCACGCAGGAGATCGTGTTGAGCGACAGCTCGGTCAGCCTCAAGGGCTCCGACAGCGAGATTTCGGTCAGCGGCGAAACGGTTACGGAGGTGGAGATGACGGTCAACATCTCCAACACCAAGGGCAATCGCACGCGCGTGACGAACGTCAACTCCCACGGCGGCACCGCCGACAACTCCAACGCACCGGAGGCGGCGATTTACGTCGGCAATCTCGACGGCACCAAAGAGGGCTCGAACATCACCGGCTCAAACAACAACGACCGCTACATCGTCGGCAGCGGCGACGTGGTTGCGACGGGCGGCGGCAACAACGAGTTGTACTTTATGAACAGCACATCCTCGGACGGCGCGACGGTCGATCAGACCTCGAGCGACACGACCACGACCGTCAACACCTTCACCGGCTACAACGCGCTCAAGAACATCATCAGGGTGACTGCGGAGGCGTTCCGCAACATTACGGCGTGGTTCGACAGCAACGGGCTGCTCAACATTCGAAACGGCAACGTGACGAACAGATTCGATACCTCGAACATCGAGATCAGCAGCCTGTTGAGCATCGATGTGGGCGATATCGTTGACGACAAGAAGAACGATGCGACGGCGCTCGACGTGGAGAATCGTGCGGTGGACATCACTGCGACGGCGCTCCCGACCAATGCGCTCGACAAATTCAAGCAAACTTCGTCCTTCAAGAAAAAGGCGTAAAAAAAATCGCCGGCGTAACATCACCGACGGCTGAATAAAAATTTTTGGCGGCGACCGCTCGAGGCGGCTGTCGCCTTTTTGTTTGCGGCGGACAAAAAAAATCGGCGACTCCGCGCGGAGCCGCCTTTTTATTTATATCGACAGAAATTAATCCTGTTTGATGCGCTTGACCGCTTCCGAAAGCGGCGGGATGATCTGTTTCTTTCGAGACATGACGCCCGGCAGGTAGACGTGAGTGCCGCTCGCGTCCTTCTTGAACGCCTCGCCGATCAGAGTGCGCGGCGATCCGCAGAACAGCAGGTACGTCGCCTCCTCGAGAATGTCCGTCACCATCATCATATCCATATCGAAGCCTTCGCGATCGCAATTCTCCTTCATCGCCTCGATCAGTTTGTCTTCGATGTCGAGCACTTCTTTCGGATCCATCACGCTAATCTGCGACACCGCGATCTTGTAATCACCGATGTTGAACTCTTTGAGATCGGTCTTGATGATCTCGACCGGACTCTTGCCGCCGATGCCCGCGCCCGCGCGGAGCATTGCCAAACCGTACTCTTTGAGGTTGACGCCCGCGATCTCGGCAAGTTTTTCGGCAGTTTTCTTATCGCGCGGAGTGCACGTCGGTGACTTGAACAGCACCGTGTCAGAGATGATCGCCGACAACATCAGCCCCGCGATCGTCGGCGGAATTTCAACGTCATTCTCCCAATACATGGTTGCGATAATCGTACTGGTGCAGCCGACGGGTTCCTCACGAATATAAATCGGTTCGCTCGTATGAATGCCGCCCATGCGGTGGTGGTCGATGATCTCAATGATCTTTGCGTCTTCAATGCCCTCGATCGCCTGACCGCGCTCGTTGTGGTCGACGAGGATTACGCGCTCGCGCTCCGGCAGCATAATCTCGTCGGCGCTCACGATTCCGACCAGCTGATTGTTCTCGACGACGGGATAACTTCTGAAGCGATGCTGATCCATCACGCCCTTGATATCGCTCAAAAGTTCCATCGGGCGAAAACAGATGGGATTTGGGTGCATAATGCGCCGTATGGGGACGCATTGATTGATCAGCCGTCCGACGGTGTAGGTATCATACGGCGTCGACAGAATGAACGTCCCGCGCTTTTGCGCCTCTTCGATGACCTCGGGTTGAACGCGGCAGTTGCCGGTGATCACCAGCGCCGACACTCCCAACTCAAGGCACATCATGAGCGAAGCGACTCCGCGATCGCCGACGAGCACGATGTCTTTTTCTTTGACGAGCGCGCGGGTGGTCTCGACGGAGCCGGCGAAGATGCGCACATTGCCCTCGATGAAGGCGTTCTCGTCGCCGCTGACGAGCACTTTTGCCTCGGTCGCTTGAATGATGTCGCGATAGCGCACGCGCAGATCGACGAGCGATTGCAATCCGAGCTCGAGGAAGTAGCGTTTGGCGAGGTCGCCGACGGTCACGATGCCAACCAGCTCACCCTTGCTATCAACCACAGGCACCGATTGCACTTCAGCCTTGCGCATGACTTCTCCGAGGTGGCGGAGCGTGTCGTGCTGGCGGACGACGGTCTTGCACTCGAGCGCAACGTCCTTCACTCTTGGATATAAATCAACGAGAAGCATTGGCAGATCGACTTTAAAATAATCGAAGATAAACTTTGTTTCTTTATTTACCTCGGAGCAACGAGCCGCCACCGCGTCGACGCCCAACGCCCGCTTGAGGTGAGCATATGCCACTGCCGAACAAGCGGAATCGGAATCAACGGGTCTGTGCCCCAGCACCCAAACCTTTTTTTTGCCTTTCATCAACAACCCTCCCAAAAAAACTTTCCATCCGCGCGGAATTTTTATATTGCATGAAGAGCCCCGTCCGTGCTACGATTGAATCGACATTAAAATCCAATAAACGCAGGGCGAAGCTCCTTTCGTATTATACAAAGCGCCGCCCCGCGTGTCAATATCGAAAGCGGGGTCAGAATTATGGATGACATTATGAAGAAGTCGATGGTGATCTACCTGCTCACCGACTCCACCAACGGCAAGCAGTACGTCGGACAAACAACTCAATTGCTCAGAAAGCGACTCCGTGAGCACAGACGCAAACATTACACTTACATCGATCAAGCAATCAAGGCGCACAGTTGGCAGAACTTTACTGTTGAAGTTCTTGATGAATGCACAAATTCCGACGAGCTCAACGAACGTGAACGGTACCGGATCGCAACACTAGGCACGCGGGCTCCGAACGGTTATAATCTTACCGACGGCGGCAATGGTTCACTCGGTTGTCCGTTGACTCAAATGGCAAAGGATAAAATTTCTGCAACACGCCGAAAACGAGCTGTCATTTGCGTCGAACTTGGAATAACATTTGAATCAGTGGCGAAAGCAGCTAAATGGGCAGGCGTTACGCCAACAGCGATCGTTCAAGCATGTCGTGATTCAGACAGAAGGGCAGCTAAGTTTCATTGGATTTACTTGGACGGCGAATCTGGCGATGAACAAACGCGCCAAAAAATTATTGCAAGCCATGGACAGCGCGCTGTTCTTTGCATCGAACTCGAGCAAGTTTTTCCGTCCATTAAGGATGCTGCGACCTGGGCGGGCGTCAGCGTCTCGTCTATCGTGAAATCTTGTAAAGATAGTAATAAACTCGCTGCAAATTATCATTGGGCTTATTTCGCCGAGCCTTTTCACAGCAGCGAAACGCGCAAAAAAATCGGCAAAGCACACAGACGTGCCGTTCGCTGTATTGAAACCGGAATAATTTTTGCATCGTTGACAGAGGCAGCTGAATGGGCTAATAGCGATGTATCAACCATTATTAACGCCTGCAAAAAAATTAATAGTACTGCCGGCGGTTACCACTGGGCATATGTTGATCAATCTCACTCGTAGCGAAGGGCGTCGATCGGATCGAGCCGCGCCGCCCGACGCGCCGGCAATATCCCAAATATGATCCCGATCGCCAAGCTGAATCCGAACGCCAACACTATCGACTCCACGCTGATCACCGTCTTGAAACTGCCGAATTTCGCTATTGCCATCGACAGCCCCACTCCCACTCCAATCCCGATGATCCCGCCCGACACACTGATCATCACCGACTCGATCAGAAACTGCAGCAGTATCGAATTATACGTCGCGCCGATCGCTTTCCTGATACCTATCTCGCGCGTCCGCTCGACCACGCTCGCCACCAAAATGTTTGATATGCCCACGCCGCCGACTATCAAGCTGATGCCCGCTATCGAGCCCAATAGCAGCGTCAACATCGTCGTCGTCTCGCTCATCGTCTCCATCAGCGACGTCAGATTCCGAACGTTGAAATCGTCATCCGCGTCCTTCGACAGCCGATGCCTTTGACGCAACAACGCCTCGATCTCGTTTTGCACTTTGTCCATCTTGTCGGCTTCCGTCACCTGCACGTTGATCGACCGCACGTACGTGATCCCGAGCAGCCGCTCTTGAGCTGTTGTCAAAGGCACTAAACAAATATCGTCTTGATCTTGCCCCATCGACGACGACCCTTTTGACGCGATCAAGCCTATCACCGTGTAAGGCGATGTCCCTATGCGGATTTTTTTTCCGACCGGATTGACTTCGCCGAACAGGTTCGTCGCCACCGTCGTCCCGATCACCGCCACTCGGCTCCGCACGTCCACATCATGCTCGGTAAAGAATAAACCGCTCTTGAGCGTCAACGATTGGATCGCCGCATACTCCGGCACCACGCCCTGCACGCTCGAGTTCCAGTTTTCATGCCCGTAGACGATTTGATATGCGCCGCTCACCGTCGGCGACACATACTCCACGTCCTTGATCTTTTTCTTGATCGCCTCCGCGTCTCCGTACGTCAACGTGATCACCGAGCCCGCCGCTCCGCGCATCCCGCCTCGATTCGCTGACCCGGGCATCACTACCAACAAATTCGAGCCCAGCCGCGAGATCGAGTCGACCACGTTTTGTCGAACGCCCATCCCCACGCTCACCATCGCGATTACCGCTGCCACTCCGATTATGATCCCGAGCATCGTCAGCAGCGTCCGCAATTTGTTCGCGATCAGCGACAGCGCCGCCATCTTCAACAGTTCAGTGAACAGCATTACTCCTCACTCCTCACCGAGCATCTCCCAAAAAGTTATCCCACAACCTCGTCGTGCAGCGCGAACGAGTTGTGATTGTGGATCGACTCGCAGTTTTCACACTCGATGCTGAAC
>CAMKFB010000069.1 GCA_946411735.1 uncultured Selenomonadales bacterium | reverse complement strand
CGGCGCGATTAAGCCCGAGTCAATCCATTGGTGAATGAGCGTTTCTTCGTCGACCTCTTTCACGCCCGATTGGTACGTCGCCGATTGCTTGAGCGCCGCTTTGTTGCCGTTCTTGGTGATGAATACTCTGCCGTCCGTGCTCGTCAATTTGCCGATCGTCAGAGTCTTGTCGGACGCCGTGCCGATTCTAATGTCGCCCTTGGCGGTGACGTCGACCGCGCCCGAAGCGTCAAGCCGCATCTCGGTGCCTTTGTTCGCCGAACCGATATAGCCGTTTTCGCTCTCGAGCACGATGTTGTGTGCCGTCGCGCCCGCCGCCCCGTAGATCGCGCCCGTCGCCGTCACCTTGATATCGCCGCGCTCCGCATCGTCCGTCGAGGCGTTTATCATATTCTCGAAAAATGCGTCGCCGCTCATCGCGTGACCGTCCGTCGTTCCGCCGATTATGTTGATGTCCACGTCCCCGCCGCCAAGGTTTATCACGTTGAGCTTGACGTTGTCATCGTAGGTGCCGTCGGGCTGCTGCCGACCCATCGTCTCTATGTTGATGCCGGTGATGCCGTTGTGCGAACGAAGGTTGAGATCGCCCGTGCGCAAGTACGTGTCCTCCGTTTGACGGAGCGCCCCGCTATTGCTCCATATCCGCAACGGCGCATCCGCATCGCTCATCTCCACGTTGCCCGTCAGATAGATGCTGCCCTTGGAATCGATCGACACCGGACCCGATTTGCGACCCAAGAAGCCGATCGTAATCGGTTGCGACGCGTTGATGTCGAAGTCGTACGCTTGGAGACTGCCCGTTTCGTACTTCCAATCCACCGTGAAGGTGTATTTGTTGACGAACACGTAGGATTTAACCTTGGTATCCTTGGCGATGATGATCGGACCAATCTTGTCGCCCGACAGGAAGGATTTGGCGTTCAGATTCAGGTTGGTGTCGGTCGATTCGCCCGTCGCAAAGTAGCCGCCCGTCTCCAATTCCGCAAGCGCCGGCGTCAGACGAGGATCGTTGCCGCGCTCCCAACTTTCGAGTTTATTGCGCGATTCGCCCTCGGCAATCCAGCCGAAGAGGAAGTCGGTGAAGAAGAAGCCCAAGCCGTCCTCCTCGTGATGGTAAATTTCTTCGGTCATGGTCGATTCGCCTTGAGTCCAATGGTAGCGCATGCCCGCGGCGGGGGTATAGGTAGCGGTGTAGAAGGTCGAAGTTGCGGGGTTCAATTGGTTGAGGTTGTTGGTCTCGGTTTGAACGGTGTCGTAGAAACTGCCGTCCGCAAAATGCTCCTTCAATTGTTGAGCGTAATTCGTCATCGTGCGCGTCTGCCCGGGAGTGTACTCCGTCCAAGTGTCTTTGGCGGTGTCGATGATGGTGATTTTGCCGCTGCGATTGTTGTTGATGATGTTGCCGAACTCGATGGGCAGGTCGGTGTTGTTGGTGAAGGAGATGGTCGAGTAGCCGTTGGCGGCGAATATTCGACCGCTCCCCGTCGAGCCGATTCGACCGCTCAGGTACACTTGACCGCCGCCCGTTTCGAGATTCTCCGTCACCAATTTGTCGGAGGCGGCGTCGTAGTACACGGGAACTTCGTAGTTGTAGTAGCCCTTGGCGCTGTCGAATTTGGCGCCGGCGGTGGTGTTGACCGCGTAGCGACCGTAAGAGTCCTTCATTCGATTGTCGAGCGCGGCGGTGTTGTTATTGGCAAGCTCGGATTTGAGTGCGGTCACGTCGGAGCTGTTGACGGTGGCACTGTAGGTCTCGTAGCCGGCTTGGATGATGCCGTTGATGTTGATGTCGAGCGCCGCTATGTAGATGTTGTTGCCCGCTATGCGACCGTTGTCGTTGCCGCCCGTCACGTCCGTCGCCACCGTTTGAGAATATGAGGAGCTCGCGGCGGTTTTGTTGAGTTTGTTGCGGGCGTTGTTGACGGCGCGGGTGGCGTTTTCGCGAAGGATGTCCTCGGGCGTGCCGGCGATGTTGACCATGCCCTCGACGTAGCCTTGGCTGAGCGTGCCCGCCGCTTCGATGTAAACGTTTTTGCCGTTGATGTTGGCGGCGGATTTGCTCACCAGGTCGGCGAAGGCGGAATTGTCGTCGCCGTCGTCGGAGGCGTCGGCGGTGGCGGTGTACTTGCCGGCGATATCGATGTCGCCGCGCGTGTTGCGAATACGGACGTCGCCGTTGACGTTCGAGATGTCGCCGTTGATCAACATATCGGGATATGAATCGTAGGTGCCGCTCAAGCGCTTGTCCGTCGCGCTGACTATGTTCACGGTGGCAATGCTCGGATTGTTGAGGATGGTGATATTGCCCGCGCCTTCCGATATCGCCGATGAAACCGTCAGCGTCGATGCCAAGCCCGCGTCGCCCGTCAAGACGGGATGCCCTTTAAAGTTGACGTTGCCGCTCTCGCCGCTCAACTTGACGCCTTCCACGATGAAATATGCATTCGACGTGTTGGTGATGTTGAGATTGGGCGCGCCCTTGGCGGTCAGAGTGCCGCTGCCTTTGACCGCTGCCGTGTTGAGATTGACATTGCCGCCGCTAAGCTCGATCGGCTCCAGCGTCACCGAGCTGATTATCAGATTGTCGGTGATTATCGATTCGCGATTGCCATCCTTCACAATCATTCCAAGCTCGCGCATTTTCTCCTCGACGCGCGCCAGCTCCGCTTGGAAGCCCGCTATCACGGAGGTGTTATCCGTCGTATTGTTTTCGCCGGTGGTGTATTGCGCTATCAAATCCTTCAGAGTGTCATAACGGTCTTTCAGCTTGCCGGTGTAATCGAATTGCCCCGTCGTAACGCCGACCTCGATGTCCGATGTGACCTTCAGATTGTCGTTCGTCGTCGTGCCTTGGATGTGGTAATCGGCAGGGACCACCGTGCCGCTGATGCCGACCGCGACATCCTTGACCGCGTTGCCCGCCGTGATGCTGCCGTTGACCATGATGTAATTGGTCTTTTCGCCGTCGGTTTCCTTGCCGCTCTGATCATTGGTGCCGCCGGTGCCGAGCAAATTGGTGGCGTAGGTGCCCTGCTCGACCGAGTCGCCGTCGCCGCTCAGATCGGGCAGCCCTTCGCCGGTGTAATGCTCGAGATTTGAGTATTTGCCGTTGCGACTGCTGTAAATCACTTCGACCTTGCCGCCGTCCGCGCGCATGTTGACGTTGCGACCGCCGCTGATCGCGCCGTCGACGTTGATCGAGTTATTCTCCGTCAAAGAGTAATTCGCCTGCGGAACGCTCACTTGGATCAATGTATAGTTATTCGATTCGGTGACGGTCTTGACGTAGACTTGACGGACGGTGTCCTCGAAGAAGGCATCCTTCGTGCCGCCCGCCTCCATCTCCACGTTGCCGGCGGTCTCGAGCGTGCCCTTGACGTCGATGTAATTCTTACGGTCGAGATCATTTTCCGTGTAGTTGAACAGCAAGCCGACCACTCCGCCGTTGGTGCCGCTCGACAGACTGTTAAGGGTGAGCAGGTCGTTCGCCTTGACCGTGAGCGCGTTGTCCTCCGTGACCTTCACCGAAGAATCTTTCGCGAAACGCACCTGATTGTCGGTCTTGAAGGTAGTGTCGGCATGAGCTCCGACGCCGTTGATAAGACCGCCGCCCGCCGCGTTCACTCGATTGATGATGGCGCCGTTGCTGAGCGCCGTGTAGGTTTGCGCGCCGGTCGTCGTGATCGAGGCGCCCGTGCCGACATCGGTATAGGCGTTCTTTTTGACGATGAGCTTGCTGCGAATATCGTCGCCGGTGATCGCGCCGCCGTAATAATCGGCAAGCGTGTAATACTCGTCGTTCTTATAGCCCGCCGTCACGATGTTGTTCTTGGCGTTGAGCTCAATCGAGCCCGCCGTGATCGACGCGCCGTCATCGATCGTCGCCTTCGTGGTGCCGTTGATATCGTCGTAAGCGCGAACTTCCGCGCCGCCCGCCAAGCCCCCGTGCCCTTGTCGTGCATAGCCTCTGACCGTGTCATTCGACGTCGCATTGATCGCAACCGCGCCGTCGACCGTCCAATTGCCGATCAACTTCGCCGTCACGTCGGTATTGTTGTCGTTGTCGGTCGTCGACTGCGAACCCAAATCCAAAATGCCGCCCGTGCCGCCCGTCGCCTTCAAATCCGTCACCGTATTATTGGTGGCGGTGATGGTCAAGCTGCCAGCCCTGTTCTCGGACGCAATCTCCGAACCGATCTCCGCGAAGACTTTATCGTTGGCATTGACATCCGCCTTGTCGCGACCGCTTGCCGCCGCAATGCCGATCGTATATCCGTCGGCGTAAGCGTCTCGAGTAATCTGCGACACGCTCTCGACGGTGATGTTGGGGCTGTTCTCGTAAGTTTGAGCGGCCACATCAACCTTCGTCGTCGTTTCGGTGTCGACCTTCGCCGTATTCGGCGTCGGATCAACGCTCAGCGCGCCGCCGTTAATCGAATACATTTCCGCATACGCCGTCGTCTTGTCGCTCGAGCCCGTCGTCGCCTTGTAGTTCACATTCGACGCCTTAACCGTATTGCTGTCGTTGACGACGACCTCCGCGCCGCCCTTGAGCTCGGTCGTCGAATCTACCATCACGAAGCCAATGACTTGCACCGAACCGCTTGGAGTGTACGTCTTCAACTTCGGATCGGATGTCGCCGTCAAATTGACCGTCGAGCCCTCGAAAGTGTGTTGCGAACCGTTGACGACGACCGACGCCTTGTTGTTATCCTTCGCCACCGCATCCGTCGTCGCCGTGACCAAGCCGCCGCCGCTGATGCTTTGCACTCTGACGTCCGCTTCGTTTGCGCTTTGCGCCTTCAAATCCAGCGTTTCGCTTGCCGACAAATTACTGCGGAGCGTTATGCCCGAGTTGTTCATGCTTTCGTCGACGACCACGCGCGTGGCGCTGTTGTTGACGCTCTTGCCCATCGTGACCGGCACGCCCACAATGCCGATATTCACGCCGAGGTTGTCGACATCGGTCTTGGCGTCGTCGTTGGCGGTGATCGAAACGTTGCCGCTTGAGCCCTTGACGGTGCTGCCCTTGACGTCGATGCGAGTTTCGCCGCCCAAGGTGACGGAGTTATATCCGACACCGACATTGAGCAGCCCCGCGCCCGCTTCGTAGACTTCGGACTTGATGCCTTGATCGGCTTGGGTCTGATTGGCGGCGATGTTGACGGAGTTGCCCGTGACGGTCGACAGTGTCAAGAGAGTCTTGGTTTGATGAGCGATGTTGAAGATGTTGTCGCCGACGGCAACGCCCACGGCGCCCGCGGCTCCGCTGCCGTTGGTCATATCGGCGTCGTTGGATTCGGAGGAATTGATGTTGATGGCGCCGCCGGCGTTGAGAGTCGAGCCCGCGACGTTGGTGAGCACACCTTTGCCGGCGTTGAAGGCGGTGGTGACGTTCATATCGGCGTTGCGATCAATCAAGTCCTGCTTGGCGGAATCGCTCAAGCCGTAGACATTATCGGTGTCGATGGAGTCTTGATTGGCTTGGTCGAAGTGTTGATCGACGAGGTTGCGAGAGTAGGAGCTGTCGATGGAGTCGATATCGGAGTTGACGTTGGTGACCATGACGTTGACGGCGGCGCCGCCCGCGCCGATGGCGACAGCGACAAGAGTGGAGTCGAAATTGCGAAGCTCGTTGGTATTGACGGAGAGGGAGTTGGCTGCGTCGAAGGAGGAATTTTGGAGATTGGCGTTGGTGGAGTTGTTGATGTTGTTGACGTTGACGACGGCGCCGACGCCTGCAAGGGAACCGACGGCGCCCGCGCCCCCGTCGACTTCGAGCGTGATGTGGTCGTTGGTATTGACGGAGATATTGTTGGCGGAGACGTTGGAGGCGGTGATGTTGTTGAGGGTGGAAGTTTCAATGTTGTTGACGGAAATGCCGCCCGCTCCGCCGGCGCTGAACAAAGCAAGAGCGGCGCCGATGGAGTAGAGATCATTGTTGATGCGGGAGGCGTTGACGGCGTTGATATTGGCGGTGGAGGAAACCTTGTTGCCGAGCAGTTTGGAGTTGTTGATGAAGTTTTCGACGGTGGCGTTATCCTTGTTGATGGAGATGCCTGTGTTGAGAGCGCCGGCGACGCCTTCGCCGCCGACAGCCAAACCTGCGGCAGTGTTGAGGACGTTGATATCGACGGAGTGCTCGGCGCGGACGTCGGCATTGCCGGTGAAATCGACATTGACGTTGTTGAGCATGGTGGTGGTGGTGGAAGAGTTATTGTTACGAGAGACGTTGTCGCCGGTCTCGAGAGCAAACTCGTTGGAGACGGCGCCTGCGGCGCTCAACATGAAATCTGAAAGGCCTTGACGACTGAGTGCGGTGAGGTTGAAATCGTTGGCTTTGATGTCGAGAGGGTTGGCGCCCGAGTTGTTGACGGAGGCGGTGACGTTGCGATCGACGTCGGAAAAACCGAAAGAGAGCCCCGCGGCAAAATTGGCAGCGCCCGCGGCCCCGCCGACAAAGCCGCCCTTGTTGGAGTAATCGAAGGCGGCGACGCTGAAGTTGGATGCGGTGGCGTTGGAGGAATTGTCGAAGGCGGCGGTGGTGTTGCCGCCGATCTCGGCGACGTTGACAGAGCCGGCGACGCTGCCGCCGTTGGATCCGAATTGAACGGCGACGGAGGCGAGGTCGGAGCTCAGGGCGTGAGTGGAGGAAGCGTCGACGACGATGCCCGACAGTGTTTCACTCGAGCGATTGTCGGCAAGAGCGCCCGCCGCCCAGGTGTTCTTATTGACGGCAGAATCGATGAGAACGCCGTCGTTGATGGCGTGGTGGACGGAGATGAGATCGTCGTCGGCGTCGGAGCCGGAGACGTTGAGAGTGGATCGGTTGACCTTGGCAGAGGTGTCGCCTGTGATTTTGTTGTTGGAAGCAGAGACGCCCATGCCGACCATGCCGCCGGAGAGTTCGACGGTGCCGGCGTAATTGGCGAGTATGTCATCGGACTGCGAAACGACGGCGAAATTCTTGTCGGCGTTGGCGTTGATGTGGTCGACGTTGGCGCGGGTGTTGGAGGCGATAAAGTTATAGGAGCCGGAGCCTGCGGCGGTGAAAAGAGATTTGTCAGAGATGGTGACGGCGCCCGAGGCGACGCCCGAGGAAATTTTCTGCTTGGAGTTGGCGCGGATATCAACGTTGTCGAGGTCGTAAGCGGTCTGATTGAGAGAGTCGTTTTTGAAGAAGGAGTCGGTGTCCTGATTGATGACGGAGGATGCAACGCCGACGGCGGCGGAGATTGAAGCATTATTGGAGCCTGCAACGATGGCAGCGACGGTGGTGATGTTGCCGTCGGAGTTGGCTTGGATGTCGAGGTCGGGCTTGCCGGTGACGGTGGAGTTGGAGATGCCGGCGTCGACGTCCTTGAAGATGTAGGAGGCGGCGCCTGCGCCCTGAGCGTTGAATTTGAAGGTGTCTTTGCCGCTGTAGGAGATGGCAACGCCGGCGGCGACGGTGTTGATGGTGGAGCCGTCGTGAGAGTTGAGAGAAATGTTGGCGCCTTCGCGAGCGGTAAGATTGGAGTTATTGATGGTGGCGGCGAGAGACTCCTTGATGTCGCGGTTGCCGATCGCGGTATAGGCGACGCCGGCGCCGAGAGCACTGCCGGCACCGACATTGACGGAACCTGCGATGGTGGTTTTGTTGGCAGTATCGTTGGCGCAGATGTCGAGCCAATCGATGTTGTTGGCGGTGAGTTGGTCGACAAGGGCGTTGGTGTTGTTGAAACCTTTATTGATGGCGATGTTGGCGTTGACAACAGCCTTGCTGGTGGAGACGTTGAGGCAAGCGGCGACGTCGACGACGTTGGAGGAATTGACGGCGTCGATGTCGATGGAGTTGGAGGCGTGGTCTTGCCCGATGATGGTGGAGTTGTTGACGAATGATTGAACGGTGTTGTTGAGGGAATTGTCGGCGAGAGCAAGCCCGACGGCGGTGGCATCACCGGCGGAAACTTCGCCGGCGACGTTGACGGCGTTGGATTGGTTGGCGGAGGCGACGGTGACGTTGCGAGCGTTGATGTTGGAGCCGTTGACGTTGACGGAATTGTTGATGGAGCCGACATTCCATCCGACGGAGCCGACGGCGCCAAAGCCGCTAACATAGACTTCGTCGAAGGCGTCATCGTGGATAAGTTCAATTTTGTTGGAGCCGGAACCGCTGCCCGAGCCCTTAGAATTATCGGCGGAGTAAGAACCTGCGACGCCGGCGGAGACGTTAACGAGAGAGAGTTTATCGATGGAATCGGCGACGATGCTGTCGGAGTTGATGGTGGAGTTGGAGATGTTTACGGAGTCATCGACGTTGATTTTATTGACGGCGACGGAGGCGCCGACGGGAAAAACGCCGCCGCCCGAGGTGAAAGAAGCGGCGGCTTGAATGCCGACGGCAGCGCCGACGATGACAGCGCCGGAGGAGTCATTGGGCTTGAAATACTGTTGAGCGTGTTCGCCGAGGTAAGTGGAGCCTGTGATGTCGAGCCCCTGATCGGTGAGAGTTTGACGCTTGGAGTTATCGTTGGATTTTTGGTCGTTGAGTAGATTGACGGAATGAGCGTTGATGTGTGCTTGGTCGATGAAGGCGTTGGAGGAAGAGGTATACTTGTCGTGAGTGACGGTGCCGTTGAAGTTGAAAGCGCCTTTATCATAGCCGGCGGTGGCGGAGACGGCGAGCGAGAGAGCGGCATTGACTTGAGTATCGGATTTGAGTGTAGAGATGTCAACGTTATCGGCGAAGTGATTGCCGTTGAAAATGCCGGCCTGAAGGTCGTTGTCGATGTCGCTCATCATGACGTTGGCGGTGACGGCGATGGTGTTGCCGGTGCCGGCGCGAGCGACATTGACGTTGGCGCCGCCTGCGACTTGTATAGAATTGGAGTTGGCGTGAACGTCGAGGTTATTGAAGGAGTGCTCGTTGGCGCCCGAATCGGAATTAACGATGAGAGCGCGGACGTCGTTATCGGCGAGGTTGACGCCGACGCCTGCGGAGACGTTAATGGTTTTTGATTGACTGTAGGTGGAGTTGGAGATGGCGAGCCCGAGAGCGGCGGCGACATCGACGCCGTCCTTGGATGCGGAGAGGTTGAGATCGCCGCCCGAGGTGTTGATGGTGGAGTTGGCGATGAAGGCATCGACCTTGCGATCGCCTTGGTTGACGGCGGCGGCGGCGCCGACGGAGCCTGTGGTGCCGGAGGAGGGTGACTTCGCCCAGTTGAGAGCGGCGGCGCCGGAGTAAGCGCCGTTGTAGAGGTCGTCGTTGGCGTTGACGGTAAGGTTATTGACGGTGACGCCGGCGTTGTCGAGTATGGCAACGGTATTGCCGTCGCCGGAATTGACGGCAACGGAGCCGGCGCCTGCGATTTGGAAGGAGACGCTGTTCAAGACCTGCGCCATTTTCCCGAACAGTTTATCCTCGTCGGGGGCGGTAGGAGAGGTGGTGTCGTCGTCGTCGTCCAAATCCTCGTCGACCTCGGAGGTACGTTGATCGGCGTCATCGACTTCGCCGCCGATGCCCGAGCCGTTGTTGGAGGCGTCGAAAGCGCCGCTGCGCCCGCCGTCGAGCTCGGTATCGACTGCAATCTGCGAACCGGTGTTGCGACTGAGGTTTTGTGAGAACTTGCCGCCGAGAGTGGAGGAAAGTTTCTTGCCTGGGTAATCGATGAGGGAGTTGCCCATATTGGTGAAGTCGTCGGCTTTATTGGCGTACTTATTGAAGGAATCGAAAGCGGTATTGGAATCGCCGATATAGGAGCCCTCGATGGCGACGGAGTTGACGGTGCCGTCGGTGGTGGCGCTGACGGTGATATCGCCGGCGTTGATGTAGCCCCGCGCGGAGTCTTGAGTACCGAGGAGATTGATTTGGTCGGAGGTGAGGGATTTGCGAAGGGCTTTGACGGCATCGGCGCGTTTGGTCTCGACGTCGAGTGCGTGATCGCCGACGAGCTTGGTCTTGCGAGCGACGGCTTTGGCGTCCTCGATGGCTTGATCGCGATAATCGGACTCGATCTTGCCGGCTTGGATATCGGCGTCGACGGCGGCAGTGATGTCGGCGATTTCGGCGTCGGTGAGAACGGAGTTGTCGACGGACTGATCGGAGGAATTATCGGCGATGGAGGCGAAGGAGTGAACGTCGAAATTATTGAGGTTGAAGCCTGCGCCGACGGCGGCGGCGGTGGAGCTGTCGCCGAGCGTGACGCCGCCGGTGACGGCAACGATATCGGTGTCGTTATCGGCTTTGACGTTGAGTGCGGCGGGAGCGTTGATGGTGGTCTGGTCGTCGACGGAAGCGATCGCAAAGGAATCGCCGTACATCATATTGATCATGCCGCTGACGCCGACCTTACCCGCCATGCCTGCGCCGTAGATGATGCCGAGCTGATTGACGTCGTTATCGGCGGCGACGGTGACGGAATTGGCGTTGAGGGAATTATTTTTGCCGATGGCGGTGACGGCGTAAGAGTCGATGCCTGTGACGACGATGGAGGCGCCGATGCCCGCGCCCGCGCCGAAGTCGGAGGCGGCGAGATATTTACCGCCCTGCCCGGTGAGCTCAACGATATCGGTGCTTGCGTTCGAGGAGATATCGGCATTATCGGTGCCTGTGACGGTGACGCCTTCGCCGAGAATGGTTTTAGCGTTATCGTCGACGGCAATGACTTGGACGGAGCCTGAGATGTCGGCGAGGGAGGCATCGTCTTCGGTCTGATTGTCCTGCATGGAGGCGCGAGCGTAGAAATTGACGTAGTTGGCGGGGTCGATGACGCCGAGTGTACGCTTGAGGGCGATTTTGAGTT
>CAMKFB010000068.1 GCA_946411735.1 uncultured Selenomonadales bacterium | reverse complement strand
GCCAATGCCACGGTCGAGGGCGGCGCGGGCGATGATCTCATCAGTCTCGTCGGAGGCTCCGCGCGGATCGAGTATGAATACGGCGACGGCAACGATACCGTCTACGGCTTCGATTCCGATACAACGCTCGGCTTTGCTTACGACGCCGTTGAGCGCTCGGGCAATGATGTGATCGTTTCGATCGACGACGCCTCGATTACTTTCAAAGATGCTTCGATCGCCCGCTTCATCAACGGCATTGAGGGCTCCGACGGCGCCGATTCGATCGCCAACGCCGACGACGGTAAGTACATCGACGGCAAGGCGGGCAATGATACGCTCACAAACAGCGGCTTCGACGCCACGATCGAGGGCAGCAAGGGCAATGATGTCATAAGTCTCGGCGGAGGCTCCGCGCGGATCTTTTATCGGGACGGCGACGGCAATGATACGATCTTCGGCTTCGACGGCAGCACCACGCTCGATTTCGAGTATGACGCGGTCGCCAAGTCGGGCGCGGATGTGATCATGACGGTCGGCAACAACGCGCTCACCTTGAAGGAGACGTCCTACGCGCGGTTCGTCGACGGCATTGTCGGCTCCAACGCCAACAACAGGCTCATCAACACCGATCCCTCCAAGTACATCGACGGCGCCGGCGGCAACGACACCATCACCAACTCCGGCTCCAATGCCACAATCGAGGGCGGCGCGGGCAATGATCGGATTGTGATCAACGGCGGCAGCGGCGCGTCCATCAACGGCGGCGCGGGCAATGATGTCATAAGTCTCGGCGGAGGCTCCGCGCGGATTTTCTTCCAATCGGGCGACGGCAACGATACGCTCTACGGCTTCAACGATAATACCACGCTCGACTTCGACTATGACGCCGTCCGACAGTCGGGCAACGATGTCATTATGTCGGTCGGCGCCGGATCGATCACCTTCAAAAATACCGCCATCGTGCGCTTCCTCGACGACGCCGTTATCGGCACCGACGGCGACGATTCCATTACCAATTCCGAACCGAACAAGTACGTCTACGGCGGCGCGGGCAATGATTACATCTACAGCAACCGGCATAATGCCACGCTCGACGGCGCCGCAGGCGACGATACCATCAACAATAACGCGGGCGGCGATGCGGCGCAGGTGCTCGGCGGCGACGGCAATGACGAAATTCGCAACGCCTCTCAGGGCGCAACCGTCGACGGCGGCAACGGCAATGATTATATCAATGTCGCTTACGGCAGCAGCCAATCCTCCATCAGCGGCGGCGCCGGCAACGATACCGTCTACAACAATCCCGCCAGCAACGTCAACATCACAATCAACGGCGGCGCGGGCGACGATATAATCAGCATCAACGGCGGCTCCGCGCTCCTTCAATACTCCCTCGGCGACGGCGATGATACCGTTATCGGCTTCAGCGATAAGACCACGCTCGATTTCGAGTACGGCGCCGTCCAACAATCGGGCAACGACGTGATCATGTCGATCGGCAGCGGCTCGCTCACGCTCAAAGATACATCGATCGCTCAATTTGTCGGCGGCATCGTCGGCACCGAAGCCAACGATAACCTTTCCAACAACGCCCCGTCCACATACATCGACGGCAGGGCGGGCAATGATACCATAACCAACTCCGCCGATAATGCCACCATCGACGGCGGCAAGGGCAATGATGTCATCATTCTCGACGGCGGCGCCGCTGCGATCGTTCGATATTTCAACGGCGAAGGCAACGATACCGTCCTCGGCGCCGGACAAAACACCACGCTCGATGTCGATTATGATTCGGTCGAATTTACGAGCGACGCTGTGATCCTCGGCGTCGGCGACAACTCGATCACGCTGAAGGATTTGACCGCCGGCTTCCGCTTTGAAAATACCGTGGTCGGCACCGCAGGCAACGATCTCATCACCAACTCCGATTCGGAGGGACTGTATGTCCTCGGCTTGGCGGGCAATGATACCATCGTCAATACAGGCGACAACGCCACCATCAACGGCGGCGACGGCAATGATGTCATTTCGCTCGACGGCGGCTCGGCGATCATTCAATACAACGTCGGCGACGGCAACGACACCATCATCGGCTTCGACGACAATGTTATACTTGCTTTCGATTACGACACGCTCACCAAGTCGGGCGCGGACGTCGTGATGTCGATCGGCGACGCGGTGCTCACTTTCAAAGAGACTTCGATCGCGCAACTCCTCGACGGCATTGCCGGCACCGACGGCGACGATAACCTCTCCAACGGCGCTCCGTCCAAATACATCGACGCCGGCGCGGGCAATGATTCCATCACCAACATCGGCGACGACGTGACGATTGCGGGCGGCTCGGGAGATGATGTCATAAGTCTCAACGGCGGCTCCGCGCTCATTGAATACGCCGACGGCGACGGCAACGATTCAATCTACGGCTTCGACGGCAACTCCACGCTCGGCTTCGACTATGATTCGATCGCAAAGGCGGGCGCGGATGTGATCATGTCGATCGGCGACGGCTCGATTACCTTCAAAAATACTTCGATCGCGCACTTCCTCGGCGGCATTGCCGGCACCGACGCCGACGATTCCATCTCCAACTTCGAAGTCGGTCAATACCTCGACGGCAGGGCGGGCAATGATACCATCACTAACTTCGCCGACAATGCCACCATCGACGGCGGCTCGGGCAATGACGTGATCATTCTCAACGACGGCTCCGCGCGGATTCTCTTCCAATCGGGCGACGACAACGATTCCGTCTACGGCTTCGACGGCAACTCCACGCTCGATTTCAATTACGACAGCGTTGAGCAATCGGGCAACGACGTGATCATGTCGATCGGCGACGGCTCCATCACTTTCAAAAATACTTCGATCGCACACTTCCTCGACGACGCCATTATCGGCACCGACGCCGACGATTCCATCTCCAACGAACTCGCTTGGCGTTACATCCTCGGCGGCGACGGCGACGATTTAATCGAAAACAGCGGCGAAGACGTGACGATAAACGGCGCCGACGGCAATGACACAATCATCAATGACCGCGGCGCAAACTCCTCGCTCCTCGGCGGCGCGGGCGATGATTACATCAACACCAACCAATTTGCGACGGTCGACGGCGGCGACGGCAATGATACCATCATCAACCGGGACGTCGATTCTTCGCTAAACGGCGGCGCCGGCGATGATTCAATCGTCCTCGCTCACGGCTCAAGCGACTACTCGACGGTAACCGGCGGCGCAGGCAATGACACCATCACGTTTACGCCCGTCACTCGGGTCGTGGTCGAGTACGCGGCGGGCGACGGCAACGATGTCATTCTCGGCAGCAACGAGTATACCTCGCTCGCCTTCGACTACGATTCGATTGAGCAGTCGGGCAATGATGCGGTGCTCACCGTCGGCAACGGCTCCGTCACGCTCAAGGACACGCCGATCAGTATGATTACCAACAGGCTCGACGGCACCGCTTACTCCGACAACCTCACCAACAGGTCGTCGAACAAATACATCGCCGCTTTGACCGGCAATGATACCATCACCAACAAAGGCTCCAACGTATACATCAACGGCGGCGACGGCAATGACACCGTCTACAACAGAGGCTCCAACGTTTACATCAACGGCGGGCGCGGCAGCGATTGCATCTCGCTCATCGGCGGCTCGGCGATATTGAAATATGCCGCGGGCGACGGCAACGATATCGTCTTCGGCTTCAACGAAAATACCACCCTCGATTTCAACTACGACAACGTCCAACAGTCGGGCGCCGACGTGATCATGTCGATCGGCGACGGATCGATCACCTTCAAAGATACCGCGCTCAGCCTCTTCGTCGACGAGAACTCCAACGACCAGCTCTCGACCATCCTCGAGCCAACCGCTCCCGTCGAGCTCGGCGATATCGACCCCGCTGTTTCGAAAATCTTTCTTTCGATCGATAAACAATTCGGCGTCAACCGCATCGCTCATCGAAGAAGAACGTAAAGGAGGTGCCCCGTGAAGAAACAAGGACGGTCGGAAATACGCGGGCGTTGAGCTCGCCGCCGTCCTTCAAAAGCACGGCGGCTGCTTCGTCACGTCGAGATCCAATTTCACCAAGGAGCCAACTCTTTACTCCTTCAAAGGGCTCACCGTTGAACAAATCACCGCGCTCAAAAATCTCGCCAAGCAAAATTATATTCGGATAGTCACGCTCAAATAATCCGCTCGAAAGGAGTGCTCAACATGGCTTATGACAGCGAAATCTGCCACGTCTTCTCATTCAATGAACGTAACGGCAGCAGCGGCGCTGACACCATCATCAACGGCGGCGAATATGCGACGATCAACGGCGGCGACGGCAATGATCTCATCAAAAATACCACGTTCGGCAACGGCGCTGTTCTTAACGGCGGCGCGGGCATCGACACCATTATCAGCGACGGTGAAGATGTCGTGATCAATACCGGCAAGGGCGACGACATCATTTCCATCGCGGGCGGCAGCGCTTTGATCCGGCTCGACGCGGACGACGGCAACGATACGCTCTACGGCTTCAACGATTGGACGCAATTCGACTTGCAACATTACGGTCTCAGGGAGCAAGGCAACGACCTTCTTCTGATTTGGGGCAAAAGCTCCATCCTCCTCAAGGATGTCACGCGCGACAGGCTTAAAAAAGTTGTCAGAGGTACCGACTCCGACGATTTCATTAACGGTACGAGTCAACGCCCCGAGTACATTAACGGCGGCGGCGGCAATGATACCATCATCAACGGCTTCCGGCTTTCGACGCTGGTCGGCGCCGCCGGCAATGATTACCTCGAAAACAGTTACAGGTATGCGTCGCTCGTCGGCGGCAAAGGCAATGATACGCTCGTCAACAGCGGCGAATATTCGACGCTCGACGGCAGTGCCGGCAATGATTCAATACGAAACAGCGGCTCGTCGGCGACGCTCCGCGGCGGCGCGGGCAATGATACCATCATCAACACCGGCTCTGCGTGGATCGGCGGCGGCGCGGGCAATGATTACGTCTTAGGCAAAAGCTACGCGGTGATCGACGGCAACGACGGCGATGATACGATTATCGCCGAAGACAGTTATATGCAAATCAACGGCGGCGCGGACAATGATCTGATCAGCCTCGGCAGCACTGTCAGAGATGCAACGATCAGTGCGGGCGCGGGCAATGATCTCGTTTATCTCGGCGATTACAGCGCCGTGATTCGATACGCCGAAGGCGACGGCAACGATACCGTCTTCGGCTTGAGCACAAACAAGATTCTCGATTTCGAGTATGATTCGGTCGAGCGCGCGGGCAATGATTTGATTATGAGGATCGGCGACGGCTCCATCACGTTTAAAAATCCCGACGCGGATATGATTGAGCGCTTGGCGCCGATTGCCGCCGAAGGCAACGGCGTCACCATTGAAAACATTTACAACCACTCGAAGAACATCCTCGGAAGCGCGGGCGATGATTCGCTCGTCAACACCGGCAGCGCCTCGGACGGGAGCGGCTTTGCAATGACGATCAACGGCGCCGACGGCAACGATACCATCATCAACAAAACAATTGGTTGGAACTCTTCTCTGGTCGGAGGCGCCGGCGACGATTTCATCTCCAACGAAAGCGCTTTCGTTCTGATCAACGGAGGCGCCGGCGACGATTCGATCTCCAACAGCGGCGGCTCGGTGTCGATCTTCGGCGGCGCCGGCGACGATTCCATCTCCAACGAAAGCGCCGGTGTTTCGATCGCCGGAGGCGACGGCAACGATGTCATCATCAACAACGGCAGAGTCGTGACGCTCAACGCCGGCAAGGGCGATGATCTCATTTCCCTTAAAGGCGGCGGCGAAGTTCGCCTCGAGTATGCGGCGGGCGACGGCAACGATACCATCGTCGGCTTCAGCGCGCTGACGACTCTCGCCTTCGACTATGACACGATCGAGCCGTCGGGCGACGATTATGTTGTCAAGGTCGGCGGCAACTCGATCACTCTCAAAGACGCGCCCGATTTTCTGTTCATGCCGACCATTACCGGCAACGGCTATGTCACCGTCAAGAACTCGAACAGATATGTCATCACCGGTCAGGGAAGAGATACAGTATTCGACTCCCACAAGAATGATTTGCTGATTAACGTTGGGGCGGGCAACGACAGCATCTTCATTAATGACGGCACGCGCATTTTGATCTGCGGCGGCGACGGTCAAGATACCATCGACATCAACTCCGGCTCCGACATTACGATCAACGGCGGACGGGGCAATGACGTGATCAATATCATAAAAGGCTCCGCGTGCATCGAATACGCCGCGGGCGACGGTTACGATACCGTCTATGGCTTCAACGACAAATCTTCGATCGCCTTCGATTACGATTCCATTCAACAGTCGGGCTCCAACGCCGTGGTGAGGGTCGGCAAAAGCGGCTTCATCACTTTCACAAACACTCCCATCGAGCGGCTTTATCCGAAAGTCAACGGCTCCGACTCCGCCGACAACATCATCAACGAAAAGAAATTCGCTCAGATCAACGCCGGCGGCGGCAATGATACCATCATCAACACCGCCGACACCGTCACCATAAACGGCGGCGCGGGCGATGATCTCATCAGTCTCGTCGGAGGCTCCGCGCGGATCGAATACACCTCGGGCAATGATACCATCTTCGGCTTCGACGAGAACGCCACGCTCGACTTCGATTATGATTCGATCGCTCAAGCGGGCGCCGATGTTGTAATGAAGGTCGGCGACGGCTCCATCACTCTCAAGGACACTTCGATCGAGCACTTCATTTCGACGGCGACCATCAACGGCGACGAGGCGCTCACTCTAAACGACGGCTTGGTGCGCGTCGAGTACTCGAGCGGCAACGCCACCGTTTACGGCTTCGACGAGAATACCACGCTCGCCTTCGATTATGATTCCATTGCTCGCTCGGGCGACGATGTGATCATGTCGATCGGCGACGGCTCCATCACTTTCAAAGATGTTTCGCTCGCTCAAATCCTCGACGACCTCAACGGTCTCGTCGGCACCAACGGCGACGATTCGATCTCCAACGCCAACTCCGATGTTTTCATCGACGGTCGAAACGGCAATGACACCATCACCAACAGCGGAGCCAATGCCACGGTCGAGGGCGGCACGGGCGATGATGTCATTTCGCTCGACGGCGGCTCCGCGCGCATTTTCTTCCAAGCGGGCGACGGCAATGATACGCTTTTCGGCTTCGACGAGAACACTTCTCTCGACTTCGATTACGATTCCATAATTCAATCGGGCAAAGATGTGGTGGTGGCGGTCGGGGACGGCTCGCTCACTCTCAAGGATACCTCGCTCTACCTGTTGACCGGCAGGCTCGACGGCACCAATCAAAATGACACCATCATCAACAAGGCGTCGAATAAGTACATCCTCGCCGGCGCGGGCGACGATTACATTCTCAACAAGAGTCGGTACGTGATCATCAACGGCGGCGGCGGCAACGATTCAATCATCAATTCAAACGCCCGCAACGTCACCATAAACGCGGGCGCGGGCGATGATCTCGTCAGTCTCGTCGGCGGCTCCGCGCTCATAAACTATGCGGCGGGCGACGGCGATGATACCGTTATCGGCTTCAGCGATAAGACCACGCTCGATTTCAATTACGACGACGTCCAACAGTCGGGCAATGATGTGATCATGTCGATCGGCGACGGATCGATCACCTTCAAAAATACCGCGCTCAGCCTCTTCAACGACGAGAACTCCAACGACCAGCTCTCGACCATCCTCGAGCCAGCCGCTCCCGTCGAGCTCGGCGATATCGACCTCGCCGTTTCGAAAATCTTTCTTTCGATCGATAAACAATTCGGCGTCACCACCACCGCCAATCGAAGAAAAAAGTAAAGGAGGTTCCTTATGAAGAAAATCAATACGCTCAAGCCCAAGAGCTTCGACGACGTTCAGCTCGCCGCCGAATCGCTCCGCAACCAAATGCCCGTCATTCTCAATTTCGAGCAGACCGATCCCAAGGAGAAAAAGCGCTTCATCGATTTCATCAGCGGCTCGGTCAAGGCAATCAAGGGCGATATCTACATGGTCAGCGACGACGTCTACGTGTGCGCGCCCGTCAACGTCACCCTCGACGGCGATCAGAAGAAAAAATAATCGAAAGGAGATTTTCAGTATGGAAATAACAAGCGTAGAGCCCAATGCAATCATCAACGGCACGGAGGAAGCCGATTCCATTACCTCCGGCGGCTCCGGTTCCTCCGTCATGGCGCTCGGCGGCAACGACTATGTTCAGGTGTTCGCCACCAACGGCTACGTCAATGCCGGCGCCGACAACGATACCGTCGCCGGATTCGTCGCCGAACACGTCACCATCGACGGCGCCGAAGGCGATGATTCCATCAGCTACGGCGGCAGGTACGCTTCGATCGACGTCGGCGAAGGTAATGATTACATCCTCAACTTCGGATCGCAATCGAGCGTCTACGGCGGCAAGGGCAATGACACCATCTCCAACATCGGCACGACCGTTCACCTCTACGGCGGCGACGGCGCCGATTACATCACCAGCTCCGCCAAGCATGTCACCATCGACGTCGGCGCCGGCAACGACAATGTTCATAACGTCGGCTCCGACGCCACCATCAAAGGCGGCACAGGCATCGACACGATTTATAACAACGCCTCCGACGTCACCATCGACGCCGGCACCGGCAATGATTCCATCTCCAATCGCGCCTTGTCAAATGCCCTCGTGCTCGGCGGCAACGGCACTGATGTGATCCTTAACGACGGTTCCAACATTACAGTCCACGGCGACGCGGGGCGCGATACCATCAAAAACGAGGCGACCGCTTCAATTCTCGACGGCGGCAACGGCAGCGACGTCATCACCAACTCCGCGCGCGGCAATCACTCCACTCTCAACGGCAGCCACGGTGACGATGCCATTACCAATTATGCCGCTTACGTCAATCTCAACGGCGAAATCGGTAATGACCTTATCCATAATCACGGCGTGCTCGGCATCACCGTCAGCGGTGGCGACGGCGATGATACCATCGTCGAGCATAATCGCGGTTGCGGCGTCACGATCAGCGGCGGCACCGGCAGCGACCTAATCAGCCTCGCGGGCGGCAACGAGGTCTTGAGCTATAACAAAGGCGACGGCAATGATACCGTCTTCGGCTTCAACGACAGCACCGCGCTCAATTTCATCTTCGACGCCGTTGAGCAGCAGGGCGATGATGTCATTATGACCGTCGGCGACGACAGCATCACCTTCAAAGATGTCGCCACCACCCTCTTCCAAGGTCAAGGCACCGAGGACAACGACGTGATTATCAATCGCTTCTTTAATACCACCGTCGACGGCGGCGACGGCGACGATACCATCACCAACCACAACTATATGGTCGAGGTTTACGGCGGGCGCGGCAACGATTCCATCCTCAACGTTAACGGCGCCGATTATACCCATATCTACGCCGGCGACGGCGATGATACCGTCACCAACCGCGGCGACGTGCCCGAGATTTACGGCGGTCACGGCAATGATCTCATCATCAACAGCGGCTTCAGCGCAGCAATCCGCGGCGGCGCCGGCAATGATACCATCGACAATTCCGCCGAATACGTCACCGTCGACGGCGATGCGGGCGACGATATCATTAAGCTCGGCTCGAAAGAAAAGCGGACTGTTCAGTACCGCGCGGGCGGCGGCAACGATACCGTCTACAACTTCAACGTCGATGATGCAATCGAGTTCGTCGATCTTTCTTATGACAACGTCTCCGTCGACGGCAACGACCTCGTTATCAAAATCGGCGACGGCTCCATCCGCTTCGTCGATTGCGCCACGATCGATCTCAAGGAACTCTCGATTGAGACCGTCGAGGAGTTCGTCACGGGGGAGATCATCGACAATACCCTCGACAATTCCCTTGTCGTCGGCAGCAAAAAAATCGATTCGATTACCAATTTCGCCGATAACGTCACCATCGACGCAGGCGAAAGCGACGACTTCATCATCAATCACGGCGAAAACGTCATAATTGACGGCGGCGCGGGCGATGATGTCATAAGCCTCGGCTCGAAAGAAGATCGAACTGTTCAGTACCGCGCGGGCGGCGGCAACGATACCGTCTATAACTTCACCGTCAATGATGATCTTGAGCTCGTCGATCTTTCTTATGACAGCGCCTCCGTCGACGGCAACGACCTCGTTATCAAAATCGGCGACGGCTCCATCCGCCTAGTCAATTGCTCCTCGCTCAATCCCGATGACATCTTGACTGCCAAAGACGATGAGTTCGTCGAGGGGGCTATAATCAATAATACCCTCGACAATACCCTTATCGTCGGCAGTGATGAATTCGATTCGATTACCAATCACGCCGATAACGTCACCATCAACGGCGACGCCGGCGATGACGATATCATCAACCGCGGCTTCGGCGTCACCATCAACGGCGGGCTCGGCGACGATAACATCACCCTCAACGGCGGCAACCAACTCCTTCAATACGCAAACGGCGACGGTCACGATGTCGTTTACGGCTTCAACGACCAAACCTCCCTCGGTTTCAACTATGATTCCGTCGAACCGCAGGACACCGATGTCCTCATGACTGTCGGCGACGGCTCCATCCGCTTCGTCAATACCTCCATCGACCTGTTCAACGTCGAGACATCCAACGACCAGCTCTCCGCCATCCTCGACAGCACCGCTCCGATCGACCTCGGCAATCTCGATCCGATTATGGTCGATGTGATCTCCTCGATCGATAAAAAATTCGGCGCAACCGCACAATCCGTCAGCAGACGAAAATAATTTCAGGAGGTAATTTATCATGGCTTATATCGAAAACATTAACAACAGCTCGCTCGTTGCGGGCACCAACGACAACGACACCATCGACAACTACGGCGCCGACTCCACCGTCCTCGGCGGCTCGGGCGACGATTTCCTCAGCAATATCGGCAGGTCTGTGCGCATGTTCGGCGGCGACGGCGATGATTCCGTCTACAGCTACGGCTTTTACGCGGTGCTCCGCGGCGACGACGGCAATGATTACCTCGAGAACACCGGCAACAGCGCGCTCATCAACGGCGGCGCCGGCGATGATTCCGTCTACAGCTACGGCGCTTAC
>CAMKFB010000067.1 GCA_946411735.1 uncultured Selenomonadales bacterium | reverse complement strand
TCTCGATCCGATCCATAATCTCTTTGACCATCGCCACGCTCGAAACTTTTGTGTAGATCTCGGCGGTCGCCGGGTCACGCGCTAGACGATCCTTTACCATGCTCGACAATGTCTTGCCGGTTTGACTCATCAGCTCCAAAATCAACAGCCACGGAATCATGCCGCTGTCGCAGTAGTAAAAATCTCTGAAGTAGTGATGCGACGCCATTTCGCCGCCGTAAATCCCGCCGACCTCGCGCAACTTCGTCTTCATGTAGGTATGACCGGATCGGCAGATGAATCGCTCGCCGCCCGCTCGATCGACGATGTCCTCGGTGTTCCAAATGACGCGCGGCTCGTAAACGATCTTCGCGCCCTTGTTGTGCAACAGGAAATCCTCCGCCAGCAGCCCGACCATGTAATAGCCCTCGATAAAGCCGCCTTCCTCGTCGAACATGAAACAGCGATCGAAATCGCCGTCGAAGGCAATCCCGCACACCGCGCCGCTGTCGAGCACGACCTTCGCCGTCTCGTGTCGAGCGTCGGGCAATAACGGATTGGGGACGCCGTTCGGGAAAAATCCGTTGGGTTCGTTGTGCACCTTGATCATCTCGAACGGCAAAACTTTTTCGAGCTCGTTGATGATCGTGCCCGCCGCGCCGTTGCCGGTGTTGACGACAATCTTAAACGGCTTGAGTCGAGCGACATCGACGTAGCTCAGCAGCCGCTTGATATAATCGCTCATCACGTCGATCTTGGTGATCGTGCCGGTGGCGACGCGCGGCGTCCAATCGAAAGCCTCATCGTTGAGCTTGTCGCGAAGATCATTCATGCCCGTCGTCGGACCGATCGGTCGAACGCCCTTGCCGACGAACTTCATGCCGTTGTATTCTTGCGGATTGTGGCTGGCGGTGATCATAATGCCGCCGTCGAAATCGTTGAAGCCGGTCGCGAAGTAAATCATCTCGGTGCCGCACTCGCCGATATCAAACACGTCGGCGCCCGCCTCGGAAAGACCGCGTGCAAGCGCATCGCTGATGGTCGGACCGGAGAGCCTGATGTCGTGACCGATTGCAATCTTTTTTGCGTTGAACAGCTCGGGAAAAACGCGTCCGACGCGGTAGGCGAGCTCCTGATTGATTGTCTTGGGATAAATGCCGCGAACGTCATACGCTCCGAATCCGCTTGTATCTATCATACGCCTGCACGCTTCCTTTCAAATTTTTTCCGACCGGTTTTTGACGGGCGCCGCCACCGCTCCCACCCACAGTGGACGACGCCCAACTGAGGACGGCGTGCCCGCCCTGCGGCGGCGGCGCCTTTTTTGAAAAAAATTTTTTCGAGGGCGGGCGGGTTGGATCGAAAAAAAATTTTTCCGTCGCTCCGAAGACCGCTCGATAGGCTCAGACTACCGACTTGACGATCTCTTGCGCTTCCTTCTGGATTTGCTTGAGATGCTCCGCGCTCACAAAGCTCTCCGCGTACACTTTGCACATATCCTCCGTGCCCGAAGGACGCGCCGCAAACCAGCCCTTCTCCGTGACCACTTTCAAGCCGCCGATCGAGGCGCCGTTGCCCGGAGCTTTCGTGAATTTGTCGGTGATCGGATTGCCCGCCAAGGTGTCTGCCTTGAGATTCTCGGGCGAAAGTTTTGCCAGCGCCGCTTTTTCGGCCGGCGACGCGGGCGTGTCGATGCGCGCATAGTAGCTCACACCGTACTTGTCGGTCAGTTCCTTATGATGCTGTGCAGGATTCTTGCCGGTCTTGGCAGTGATCTCGATCGCAAGCAGATCCATGATGATGCCGTCTTTGTCGGTCGTCCAAACCGAACCGTCGCGGCACAGGAACGAGGCGCCCGCAGACTCCTCGCCGCCAAAGCCCATCGAGCCGTCGAGCAGCCCGTCAACGAACCACTTGAATCCGACGGGAACTTCGCAGAGCTTGCGACCAATGCCCTTGGCAACGTGATCGATCAACGAACTCGAAACGAGCGTCTTGCCGACCATCGCATCTTTGCTCCAGCCCGGGCGATTTTGGAAGAGGTATTGGATCGCGACCGCGAGATAATGATTCGGATTCATCAAGCCCGCCGGCGTGACAATGCCGTGGCGGTCGTAATCGGTGTCGTTGCCGAAGGCGATATCGTATTTGTCTTTAATCTTGAGCAGATTGGCCATCGCGAACGGCGACGAGCAATCCATACGAACCTTGCCGTCGTGATCCTTGGGCATGAAGCTGAAGGTGTAATCGACGTTGGGGTTGACGACCTCGAGCCCCTTGATGCCGTAAGTCTCGGCGATCGGCACCCAATAATAGAGCCCCGAGCCGCCCATCGGATCGGCGCCGACGTGCAGACCGGATTTGGCAATGGCGTCCATATCGACGACGCTCGCAAGCGCCTTGACGTAGGGCATCACGTAGTCAAAGAAGTGGACGTTGTCCATCTTGACGGCTTTTTCAAAGGGAACGCGTTTGATTTTGCCGACGCCCTCACGAATGAGCTCGTTGGCGCGGTTTTGGATTTTGGTGGTAGTCTCCGCGCTGGCCGGACCGCCGTTGGTGGGATCGTATTTGATGCCGCCGTCAGTCGGAGGGTTATGCGACGGAGTAATGACCATGCCGTCAGCTTTCTTTTCGGTGCCGCGATTGTGCTCGAGAATTTGACGCGAGACAACGGGCGTGGGGACGGGCGCGAATTTATCCTGCAGAATGATCTCGACGCCGGCGGCGGCAAGAACTTCGACGCAGGAGCGGAGCGCGGGCTCGGAGAGCGCGTGGGTGTCGGCGCCGATGTAGAGCGGTCCCTTGACTCCTTCGGCGGTGCGATGCTCGACGACTGCCTGAGCGATTGCAAGGATATGCTCCTCGTTGAAGCTGTTCTTGGACGAGCAGCCGCGGTGACCGGAGGTTCCGAAGGCGACCTTGTTGGTCGGATTCTCGGGATCGGGTTTGAGCGTGTAGTAATCACTGATCAGAGCCGGAATGTTGACGACGTCCTGCTTTTCCATAAGGAAATTCTCCATCAAAAAATCCCTCCATTCTAAGATAAACGAGTCAATCATCGTATGAGCCGCCAAAAATTTTCTGTCAACTCATCAACTTAAAAATCCTATTCGAGATTGCCGCCGATATTCCTTTACCGCAAAAAAAATTTTTATTGCCGCCCGCGCTTTTTGGGGCGCCGTCGGCGGGAGAGAAATTTCATAGCAGATGATATTGCGGGATGATGTCGGCGAAAGAACCGTCGGGCATACGGAAGCCGCCCGGGATCAATCCCAGCTCGACGAAGCCCAGCCTCTTATATAAGTGCCGCGCGTGCATGTTCGATGCCACCACCGCGTTGAATTGCAAAATCTTAAATCCAAGCTCGCGCCCTTTCGTCAGACTGTGCATCACCAGTTGCTCGCCGATATGCCGCCCGCGCACGGAGCCTTTCACCGCATAACTCGCATTGCTGATGTGTCCGCATCGACCGACTTTGTTCGGATGTAAGATGTACAGCCCGCTCACCGCCCTGCACTCGTCGAGCGCCAGCCCCGTAAACGATTGCGATCGGAAAAATTCATCGCCGCTCCGCTCGTCAAGCGGCTCCTCTTGCGGAAATGCAATCCCCTCCGCCACCACCTCATTCCATATTAACACCGCCTCCGTAATGTACTTTCGATCATACTCAACTATTTTTATCGCCATAAATCGTTCCTCCTGTCAACTTTCCGTTCGATTCGTTTCCTCCTCGAATTTCATCGTCGTCTTTTGGAAACGCAAGTTGATCACGCCCGTCGGTCCGTTGCGATGCTTGGCTATGATCAATTCCGTCAAGCCTTCGTCCGACGCGTCCGGCTTGTAATACGACTCTCGATATAAGAACATCACGATGTCCGCATCCTGCTCGAGCGAACCCGACTCACGAAGATCGCTCAACTGCGGCTTCTTCTCCGCGCGGAGCTCGACCGCTCGAGACAACTGCGACAGCGCGATCACCGGCACGTCCAACTCGCGCGCCAATGCCTTCATCGAGCGCGATATCTCCGAAATCTCCTGTTGCCGATTTGTTTCGCGGCTTTGTCGAGCGCTGCCCGACATCAACTGCAGATAATCCACCATAATCAGGTCGAGCCCATGCTCATTCTTCAGGCGCCGCGCTCGAGCGCGCAACTCCGTAGCCGTGATGCCCGGCGTGTCGTCGATGAATAACTTTGCGCGCGAAATTCGATCCGACGCAACCTGTATCGCATTCCACTCATTTTCGTCCAATTGCCCGTTGTTTAGCCGATGCGAATCGACGCCGCTCTCCATGCTCAACAGTCGATGCCCGATTTGCTCCTTCGACATCTCCAGCGAAAACAGCGCCACCGTTCCGCTTCCCTCTTTGGTGAGACCGCGCGTGTTGGGGTCGGTTATGATCCGCGCGACGTTGTTGGCTATGTTGATCGCCAACGCCGTTTTGCCCATCGATGGGCGCGCCGCTATTATTATGAAATCCGATTTTTGAAGCCCGCCCGTCAGCTTGTCGAATATCGGAAATTTCGTCTCCAAGCCCGTCGACGTGCTGCCGCTGTTATAAATCACATTCACACGATGGTGGACGCGCAGGATTATCTCCGAGATGTGCTCGCTGCCGACCGCCTTCTCCTGCTCGTCCAACGAAAGGAGCTGCTGCTCGGCGCTGTCGATAATGTCCTTTATCTCTTCGCGATTGGCATAAGCGTCGTCGGCAAGCTCCTCGCCGATCTCGATCAGCCGCCGCAATTTATATCTTTCCTTGACGATCCGCGCGTGCGCTTTGATGTTGGCGTTGGTCTGTATGTTGTTGCCGAGATATCCGACGAATTGCATGCCGCCGACCTTTTCGAGCAAGTCCTTCTTCTCGAGCCGATCGCTCAGCAGCGTCAGGTCGATCGTTTTGTCGTCGTCGTAGACCTCGAGCATCGTCTCGTAAATCAGTCGATGCGCCTCGACGAAAAATTCTTCGGGCGAAAGCAGCCCTTGGATGTCGCCGATCGATTCGCCGTTGCGGATCAACATCGCGCCCAGCACGCACCTTTCGGCCTCGGCACTGCTCGGCAGCATCTTGACCGTCGGCATTGGCATCACCTCTCGACGTATTCTAGCACAACCGATCAAAATTGCAATCCGTTGCCTCCAATGTTAAAATCACACTCGAAAGGGGGCTCGAACAATGCGCGTCGTCATTGTGGGGGCGGGTAAGCTCGGCTATACTACCGCCGACCTGCTCACTCGAGAAAAGATGGAGGTCGTTGTGATCGATAAAGAGGAGGAGCAGCTTGAGGCAGTCAAAAATACGCTCGATGTGTTGACCATCAACGCCAACGGCGCCAGCCCGCTCACGATGAACGATCCCGATGTCGCCGGCGCCGACGTGCTGATTGCGGTGACTTCGACGGACGAAGTCAACATGGTCTGTTGCATTCTCGCAAAGAAGCACGGCATTCGACACACGATCGCGCGGATTCGCGACATGCAATTTATGAGCCAGGCGCAGGATTACGTCAAAGAGACCTTCGACATCGACCTGATGCTCAATCCGGAGCTCATCACGGCGAATGAAATTCATCGTATACTGACGATGCCGGCGGCGCTCGACGTGGGCGAATTTGCGCACGGCAAGATTCGGCTGTTCGAGGCGAAGATCAATAATCGGTCGAAGTTGGCGGGCATTCCGATCAAAGAACTGAAGTTGCCGAAGGGCGTGCTGATCGGGCTGATTTTGAGGGATCACCGAATGATCATCCCGCACGGCAACGATGAGCTGCTGGTCGATGACAATGTGTACTTTATCGGATTCCCCGAGGCGATCGAGAAATTCAGCGGCACATTCGTTCGACGGGAGTCGGGTAAACTCGAGCGTGTGATGATCATTGGGGCGGGGCGGATCGGTCGGACGTTGGCGGTGAAGCTCAACGAGCAGGGCGTCTACGTCAAAGTGATCGAGCAAAATCGGGAACGGTGTGAAGAGATGGCGGAGCTGCTGACGGGCTCGAGCATGGCGATCCTTGGCGACGGGACGAACATCGATCTGCTGACGGACGAGGGGATCGCGACGGCGGATGTGGTGGTTTGCCTGACGGAGGATGACAAGCTGAATTTGATGATGGCGCTGTTGTCGAAACATCTCGGGGCGCGGCGGACGGTGGTGCGCGTATATCGGACGGAGTATGCGGATCTGATCGAGAAGGTGGGCGTTGACATCGTGGTGTCGGCGCGACTGTTGGCGGCGAGCGAAATCCTTGCGTACGTCCGACGGGGCGGAGTGGTGAGCGTGTCGATTTTGGAGGGCGCGAAGGCGGAGGCGGTCGAGGTGATCGTCCAGCCGAACGCGAAAGTCGCGGGCAAAAAGTTGATGGACGCGGGGCTGCCGAAAGAAGGCTTGGTGTGCGCGTACGTGCGTGGGGGCAAGGCGGCGATTCCGAACGGTCAGACGGTGCTGATGCCGGGCGATCGGGCAATCCTGTTCATCTTGACGAAACACGCTCAAAACGTCATGCAGTGGTTCAAATAATTTATCCCGCTCGCGCGGAGTGACGGGGGCTTGGAAAAAAATTTTTTCAATTTGAGGCGGCAGCCTGAACGGAGTTGCGGGGGGCGGCAACGCCGCCCCCCATGTGTTCATGCCCGTGGAGCGAGGAACGGTCGAAGGGCGTCGCCGGCGCGGGGCATCGGCTTCGATGACGGGGCGACGGTGATTCGGAAAAGTTTTTTCAATAAGGGGCGCCGCCGGCGCAGGGTGGGATCTCGGTCTATGTTGGGCGCCGCACTCGGGGGGTGGGAGCGTCGGCGGCGCCCCATCATAAAATATTTTTGAGCGGGAGGAAATTTATGCACGATAGAAAAATTATATGCTTCCTGCTCGGGCAAGCGACGTTGGTAATGGCATTGGCGTTTTTGATCCCGATAATTTACGCCGCGCTCCACGAGCGATTCTTGATCGCCAAATTCTTCTTCGTCCAAGCCATGAGCGCCGCCATGATTTCCTCCGCCTTCTTCTCATTCGGGCGCGGTCACCGAAGGCGCGTCGAGATACTCGATTCCGCTTATGCCATGATCCTCGCTTGGATCCCGATGACGCTCATCGGCGCCATGCCCTTCATCACTCTCAATTGGCTCGCGCCCATCAACGCCATCCTTGAAAGCGCTTCCGACCTAACCTCCGCCGGCGTCGGCTTCCTGTCGATTATCGCTCCCTACGAACTCCAACTCTGGCAAGCCTCCCTTATGTGGCAGGGATCGCTGATGTTCCTCGTCGTGCTCGTCACTCTGCTGCCCGAGGTCAGCGGCTGTTTCGGCATCGAACTTTCCTTGAGCCAAGGTCAAATCTTCAGCCCCATGTTCGGGCAAATGAGCATCACCGCCCGGCGCGTCGCCACCGTCTACTCCGTCCTCACTCTCATATCGATCGCGTTGTTCAAACTCGCCGGACTCAATTCTTGGGACGCAATCATCATGGCAATGCGCTGCGTCTCGACCGGCGGAGGAGAATTTATCGGCGCCGGCAATCTCTACGTCGAATACGCCGCCGCCGCTTCCATGCTCCTCGCCTGCGGCAATTTCCTGCTTTACTTTCGATTGTGGCAGACTTCGACCCGCGCCAACATTCCCATCAACCTCAAAATTTTTTACTCCAACTCCGAAGTGCAATTCTTGACGGCGCTGATTCTGATCGGTACGATCCTCGTCAGCTTCACGCTCTTCAACAAGGATTATTTCCTCGACGGCAACCTCAGCTTCCGCTCGTCGCTGTTTCACATCATATCGTTCGTCAGCACCACCGGTATGACGCTCGGCGATATCTCCGGCGCGCCCGATTTCGATCGCTTCTTTTTATTCCTGCTCGTCGGACTCGGAGGCTGCATGGGCTCGGTCACCGGCGGGCTCAAAGTCATCCGCCTGATCGTCCTTTTCAAGATCGCCGCCGTCGAGATCGTCCGCTCCATCCACCCAAATATGATGCCCTCGATCAAAGTCAACGGCGCCGTCGTCCCGATGAAGGTCGTCGGGCGCATCCTCAGCTACTTTTTCCTTTGTATGTTGACGTTGTTCGTGTGCTCTGTTATTCTTTCGTTGAGCGGACAACCCTTTTCGACCTCGGTCGTGATGACACTCGCCTGCCTGACAAGCGTCGGCATCATGCCCGGGCTCTGCGATTCCGCCACCTTCATGAATTTGCCCGTCATTATGAAACTGTTTTGCGCTCTGATCTTCATCGTCGGTCGAATGGAGATTTTTGCTTTTTTAATCGTCATCTCATCGATCAAAATTCGTCAAGAAAAATCTCGTTGGCGTTGATCGATAAATTTTTTCGAGGAGGATTTTGTTATGAAGAAAAAAATTTTGCGCGCGCTGGTAATCGGAGCTATGCTCTTCGGTCTGCACACCACGCCGACTCTCGCGATGGAGACTTCCGACGACCCGTCCGACTTCGTTGTGATCGCCGATGTCGTCCCCGATGTCATTCAGGAAATTCGCTACTACTCGACCTACAACTTCGTCGGCGACCGCGTTGACGGCTATGCTCAGCCCGTCGCGCTGCTCACCAAGGAAGCCGCCGCCGCTCTCAAAAACGTCTCCGATTACGTCATGCAGTACGGCTATCGCCTCAAGATTTACGATGCCTACCGTCCGCAGAAGGCGGTCGATAATTTTGTTCGTTGGGCGGAGAATGTCGACGACACTCGAATGAAGGATTATTTTTATCCGCTCGAGGATAAGCGCTTCCTTTTCGACAAGGGCTATATCGCGCTGCACTCGGGGCATTCGCGCGGCTCGACTGTCGATCTCACGCTGTTCGATATGCGCACCGGCAAAGAAGTCGACATGGGCGGCACGTTTGATTACTTCGGCGAGTTGTCGCATCCGGATTACGTCGGCGAGCTCACCGCCAAGCAGATCGAAAATCGCAATTTCCTCCGCAACGCCATGATCCGCTTCGGATTCAAGCCGCTCGAGGAGGAGTGGTGGCACTTCACGCTCAAGGACGAGCCTTATCCCGACACCTATTTTACTTTCGACAGCAGTATGTTCGCGGGCGCCGAGCATGCCGATCAACGCTTGAAGGACGAGATGCTGATGGCGGTGTTGTGGATGAAGAACGCGGCGGAGTATCGCGAGCTGTGCTATCAGGCGTACAACATTGCGCTTGAGCGCGTCGAGCAAGCCGTCAAGTCGAAACGCAAGTCGAAGAAGCCGTTGGCGATTGTGCTCGACATCGACGAGACCGTGATCTCGACCGTCGAATACAATGCGCTCTACGTCGACAGCAAAGTGACTTCGTCGATCGCCGATCAGATCAAGTGGGGCAATGAGACTAAATCCGTGCCCATGCCCGGCGCCGTCGAGTTCCTCAACGCGGTCGATAAGAAGGGCGTGGAGATTTTCTACGTGACCAATCGAAAAGGTCCCGAGCTCTACGATACGACGTTCAACGATCTGACCGAGGCGGGCTTCCCGAAAGTCAAGCCCGGGCATTTGATTCTCAAGGGCGACGACAGCGATAAGGGACCGCGCATTGCGACCGTCGAGGAGAAGTATGACGTGATCATTTATATGGGCGACAACACCAATGATCTGCCGCTCGGCGTGTACGGCAAGATGACCGAGGAGCGCAATGCGATCGTCGATCGGAATAAAAAAGATTTCGGCGTGAAGTACATTGCCTTCCCCAATCCGATATACGGGCATTGGGTGCGGGCGATGGCGGACGGCTATCAGAAGATGACGCCCCAACAGAAGGAGATCGTCCGCAAAAATGCGCTCCGTAAATGAATGAGGAGGTTCGACTGCAATGTTCCGCTCGATGATAGCCGCCCTGTTTATATTCGCCGTGATGTTGACCTCGACGGCGCGCGCCGCGGAGTTCGAAATGATCTCCTACTCCGCGCAGGTCAAACTGCAATGGCTTGCCGCCGCCGGCATCCCCGACGCTCAACTCTTCAAAAAGCTGCTCGGCAAGCCCGACTTCTTCAACAAGGACAACCTCCGCGACTTCGAGCGCCTCGAAAAAGTCAACGCCGTCTATAACGAGTTCTGCTATGCGTCGTTCATCGATTACGTCCGCGCTCACGACTATAAGAACATCTACGAGATCGGCTGCAGCTATTCTCCGCGCGTCGTCGCGCTCGTCAAGGACGGTCGGAAATACGCCGGCGTTGAGCTCGCCGCCGTCGCCATGATCGCCGACGATCTCGCCGAACGCGTTCTCGGTAAAAAATATCGCGGGCAATTTGAGTACTTCGACGCCCCCGTCACCGACGCCGCCGCCATGTTCGACGCCGCAGGGTTGATGGACGGCGAAATTTGCGTCATCGAGCAGGGGCTCATGATCTACTTCAATCGAGAACAGATCGCCGAGATGCTCATCAACGTCAAAAATATTCTCAAGGCGCACGGCGGTTGCTTCGTCACATCGAACTTCTCCCGCAAACCGTACTTCGCTCAAATCGTCGAGCCGCTCTACGGTAAGGACGCCGTCGAGCCGCTCTACCGTCGTACGCGCATGCTCTATGAGGATGTGCTCGGCGATCCGATGTACGACGACACTTTTTCCTCCGATGAGGACGCAATCAAATTCCTCAACAATCTCGGATTCAACGTCAAGCGGGCGCCGCTTTTCACCTCGGAGCCGACGCTTTACTCCTTCAAAGGTCTCACCGTCGAGCAGACTAACGCGCTCAAAAATCTCGCCAAGCAGGATTACATCTGGGTGCTCACACTCAAATAATCCGATCGAAAGGAAGTGCTCACATGTCTTACAAGAACGAGATACACAACATTTTTTCCTACGTCGAGCGTCATGGCACCGCCGATAACGATTCGATCTTCAATTACGCCGAAGGCGCGACGCTCAACGGCGGCGCAGGCGACGATCTCATTTCGCTCGGCGGCGCATACGAAGTCGTTCGATATTTCAACGGCGAAGGCAACGATACCGTCCTCGGCGCCGGGCAAAACACCACGCTCGATGTCGATTATGATTCGGTCGAATTTACGAGCGACGCTGTGATCCTCGGCGTCGGCGACAACTCGATCACGCTGAAGGATTTGACCGCCGGCTTCCGCTTTGAAAATACCGTGGTCGGCACCGCCAATGACGATTACATCAGAACCGAAGGGGCGGAGGGCTTGCGCGTCATCGGCTTCTCGGGCAATGATTCAATCCTGAACTACGCGCTCAATACCACCATCGACGGCGGAGCCGGCAACGATTCAATCTACAACGGCAACGAAGGAAGCTCCGGCAGGAATGCCTTGATCCTCGGCGGCGACGGCGACGATACTCTCACCAATGCAGGTTATTACGCCACCATCAACGGCGGCAAGGGTAATGATGTGATACGGACGAGCTCGGGCGTCGATGCCGTTCTCGAGTATCACGACGGCGACGGCGACGACACCGTTTACGGCATCAGCGACAAGCTCACTTTCTCTTTCGATTACGATTCCTA
>CAMKFB010000066.1 GCA_946411735.1 uncultured Selenomonadales bacterium | reverse complement strand
ACTTACGGTCGGGAGAATTTATTCTTCGATCAACGTGAGCTTCCCCGTCCGCGGGTGGAATAAGAATCCGTGCACGCCCACATCTTTCGGGATCAACGGATTGCTCCGAATCGCTTCGACCGCGTCCCGAACATTTTGCTCCGGCGCTTTGAATCCGTCCGCCCAATCCTTCAGCTCGCGCTCGATCATCTTGATCGCTTCCGGCGCAATCCCGCGCTCGAGCATCGCCGCCGTCAGACTTTCGGAGGTCGTCTTCGTCATGCCGCACTCTTCGTGTCCGATCACCGCCACGTCCATCACGCCCAGCTCGTAGATCGCGACCAAAATACTCTTCATCGTTGTGTCGAACACGCCCGTCACGACGTTGCCGACCACCTTGATCATCTTGACGTCGCCGCGCTCGAGTCCCAACGCCGGCTCGAGGAAATTCACCAGCCGCGTGTCCATGCACGTCACGATCGCCAACTTCTTCTTCGGCAATTTGCTCGCGTGGTGATCCTCTTGCGTGTAATCGACCGGCGGCGCCGCAAGATATTTTTTATTGGTCTCGAGCAGTTCTTCGACTATCGACATGGCGCTCACGCAAGCACTTTCGCAAGGCGCATGTATTCGGGATTGAGCTGCTTCTTATTGTTGACGGCATCGTGCAGATTGATCGACACCACGTGCCCGCGGTTGAAACCGAACACGATATCCGACAAGCCCGAGATCAACGCCAATGCCGCATGCTCACCGAGCCGGCTTGCATTGACGCGATCGATGACCGTCGGCGAGCCGCCGCGCTGAATGTGACCGAGTTTCGAGACGCGCGTGTCGAGCCCCGTCTTTTCGGCGACGATCTTGCCGATCTCATTGCCCTTGCCCGCGCCCTCGGCCACCACCATCAGAATGTAGCGCTTGCCTTTGGCGTAAGTCTCCTTCATATCCTCGCAAATCTCGTCGAGATCATACTCCTCCTCCGGCACGAGGATATATTCCGCGCCGCCGCTGATGCCGCTGACCATCGCCAGCCAGCCCGAGTTGCGACCCATAACCTCGAGGACGATCGTCCGACGATGCGCCGAGGCGGTATCGCGGAGCTTGTTGATCGCGTCGATGATCGTATTCGCCGCCGTGTCGCAGCCGATCGTATACTCCGAGCCCCAAACGTCATTGTCGATCGTGCCCGGCAAGCCGACGATTGGAATGCCCGTCTCTTGAGAAAGCGTCGAGGCGCCGCGCAACGAGCCGTCGCCGCCGACCACGACCAGCCCTTGGATGCCGCGGTCGACCAGATTTTTGTAGCCGAGCATACGCCCTTCGGTCGTTTGGAACCGACGGCAACGAGCCGTCCCGAGGAACGTGCCGCCGCGCTGAATGATGTCGGCTACGTCCTTCGACTGCATCTCGAACATGTCTTCGTCGAGCATGCCGTGATAGCCACCCTTGATGCCCCAAACCTTCACGCCTTGCTTGAGAGCCGTACGCGTGACCGCACGAACCGCCGCATTCATGCCCGGGCTGTCGCCGCCGGAAGTCATTACCGCTATACTTTTGAGCATTATCGAATCCTCCTCCTGCATTCAATCAAATTACTGCGCTTAAATCATATCACAAAAAATGCGAAATGCAAATACTGATTGCGAATTAAAATGCGGCAAGGTATAATGTGGCAAGTGTGCAACGGAAGGGAGCAATGTCGGTGAAAACAAAAGTCGTCTTGATCACCAAGGGCGTGTCGTTCATGGGCAATTCAATCCAAAAAAATTTGGAGGCGGCGGGCTACGAAGTACTGAGGGTGGAGCCGGAGATCGGCGCGCTGACCGCGTGCAAAGATCAAGCGGAGCTGTTTGTGTTTTTCCTCGGGAAGTTCGTGCTGGACATCCCCGAGACGCTCGTTTTTCTCAAGGATATGTGCTTGGAGAATGACAAAATACTGATCCTGATAGGCAACGAGCCGGAGCTCATCGCCGCCAACGTCCATATTCCCGACGGCGCGGTCGCCAAGAAATTCAAGCGCCCGTTCGATCTCAAGAATTTGACGACGGAGGTCGGGCGCTTCGCTCAAGCCGCCAACGCTCGTGAGCTCAAGAAAAGTATTCTGCTCGTCGACGACGATCCGACGTTCCTGAAGATGGTCAAGGGCTGGCTCGACGAGAGTTATCGGGTGACGATCGTGACCAGCGGGACCCAAGCGCTGATGTTCATCGCCGACAATCGACCGGATTTGATCCTGCTCGATTACGAGATGCCGGTGACTTCGGGACCGCAGGTGCTCGAAATGATCCGCTCGGAGACGGGTGTCAACGGCGTCGACACGATCCCGGTGATCTTTTTGACGGGCAAGGGCGATCGCGACAGCGTCATGAAAGTTTTGTCGCTCAAGCCGGACGGATATTTGTTGAAATCGCTCAGCCGCGATCAGATTTTGAAGTCGGTCGATGAATTTTTCGAGAAGAAGCGCGTCGAGTCGATAAACGAGCGCTCGCAGCTCAAGTGACGGTCGCATAAAAATCTTGACACTGCAAAGGCGCTCGACTATAATCTTTCGTGTTACTTTGCAAGTATCGACGGAGGTGTTTAATATATGAAGCGGACGTTTCAACCGAACACGCATTGGCGCAAGACGACGCATGGATTTCGCGCAAGAATGAAGACCTTGGGCGGTCGTCAAGTGATCCAAAGGCGTCGTGCGCGCGGTCGCAAGAGACTGACGGCATAAAAAAACGTAAGAGGGTCGCTTGAATGAGCGGCCTGTTTTTGCCTTTGCGAATTGCCTTAGCGGACGGAGCGTTGTGATGTACGAGTTATCGAAGTCGAAAATTTTTCGAGGCAAGCGGGAGTTCAGCGTAGTGTACAATCGTGGGCGCTCGTATGCGAACAGTCGACTGGTGCTTTACGTGATGCGCTCGAGTGAATTGGAAGGGCGCGTGGGCTTTGCGGCGGGCAAAAAATTGGGATGCGCGGCGGTGCGCAATCGGATCAAGCGGCTGTTGCGGGAGGCGTATCGTTTGACGCAACATGAGATCGATTCGGAGTATGCAATCATTCTCGTCGGTCGCAAGAAGTTGCTCGACGCCAAGTGCGACGAGGTGATCAAAGCCTTTCGAGAACTGTGTGCTCGCGCAAAAATAAATCTCCCGCTCGCCCGCCATTGAAAAAAATTTTAATCGGGCTGATAGAATTTTATCGGTCGTGGATATCGCCGCTCAAGCCTCCGACCTGCCGCTTCATCCCGACATGCTCGGAGTATGCGCTCCAAGCCGTCAAAAAATACGGCGCCCTTCGCGGCTCGATCCTTGCCGTCAAACGCATCCTCCGCTGTCATCCCTTCGGCTCGAGCGGCTACGACCCGCTCCCTTGAGCTTCCATCAGAACAAAAGCAGGTGATGTTTTGGAACCCGGTTTGTTTGGCTCGGTTTTTGAACCAATCGAGAACCTTCTGCACTTCCTGATGGAGGTGCTCTACAATGTGACCGATAAGCTCGGCTTCGGCAGCTACGGGCTTGCCATCATTCTCCTGACGATCCTCGTCAAGGTGGCGCTTTATCCCTTGACCGTCAAGCAGATCAAGTCGATGAAGGCGATGCAGGAGCTCCAGCCGGAGCTTCAAAAACTGCAGGAGAAACACAAAAACAATCCGCAGGCGCTGCAGATGAAAATGGCGGAGCTGTATCGCGATAGAGGCGTCAATCCGTTGGCGGGCTGTCTGCCGTTGGTGATCCAAATGCCGATCCTGATGGGAATGTATTATGCGCTGTACAATTTCGACTACGGAGGCGTGGCGCCGTCATTCTTGTGGTTGCCGAGCCTGTCGGAGACCGATCCGAATTACATACTGCCGATTTTGGCGGCGGCGACGACGCTCATCCAACAAAAGATGACGACGCTGCAGGAAACGCAACAGACGAAAATGCTGATGGTGATAATGCCGCTGTTTATCGGCTGGCTGAGTTTGACGTTCCCGTCGGGGCTGGTGCTGTATTGGGTGACGATGAATGTCGTGCAAATCGTGCAGCAGTGGTGGATATATCGGGCGAAAGATGCAGGCGACGAGAAGGGAGCTGCTATGAAATGAGCACAACAGTGGAGAAAACCGGCAAGACGATCGAGGACGCGTTGAAGGCAGCTCTCGAGGAACTTGGCGCGGACGAGTCGGAAGTGGAATATGAGGTGCTCGAGAAGCCGTCGAAGCGATTGCTCGGGCTGTTGACGAGTCCGGCGAAAATTCGCGTGACGCTCAAGCCGAAGGTCGAGCTGCTTCCAAAGGTTGAAGAACCGACAGTCGAGGAACCGACGACGGTCGAAGAACCGACGACGGTCGAGGAACCGACGAAGGTTGAAGAGCCGCCGACAGTCGAGGAGCCGACAACGGTCGAAGAAGCTCCGAAGGTTGAGGTGCCGACGACGGTCGAGGAGCCGACAACGGTCGAAGAAGCTCCGAAGGTCGAAGAAGCTCCGAAGGTTGAAGAAGCTCCGAAGGTTGAGGAGTCGCCAATCGACATGAAGGCGCTTGAGGCTGAGACGATCGAGTGCGCGAAGGAGTTTTTGCGGACGGTACTCGAGCACATGAAACTCGAGGTTACGATCGAGGGGACCGAGGCAGAGGAAGGCTATCTGCTCGATCTCAACGGCAAGAATTTGGGCGTGCTGATCGGCAAGCACGGTCAGACGCTGGACGCGTTGCAGTATCTGGTTAATTTGGCCGCCAACCGTCAGCTGGAGCATCGAATGCATTTCGTGCTCGACGTGGAAGGTTATCGCAAGAAACGTACGGAGGCGCTCAAAAAGCTGGCGAAAAGTTTGGCGGAGCGCGCGATCAAGCTGCGCAAAGAGGTGCGGCTGGAGCCGATGTCGCGATATGAGCGCAAGGTGATCCATTTGTCGCTGCAGAACAGCACGAAGGTGACGACGCACAGTTCGGGCACGGAGCCGTATCGCTACGTGATCATCACGCCGAAGAAGCCGGGCGAAAAGTAAATTTGAGCGCAACGAAAAAATCTCGCTGACGAGGGTCGGCGGGAATTTTTTTTGAGCAGGAGGACAGCGATTGAAACAGGACGAAACGATAGCGGCGATCTCGACGGCGGCGGGCGAAGGCGGGATCGGAATAATCCGCTTGAGCGGGCGGACGGCGCTCGAGGTTGGCGACAATATATTTCGATCGATGAGCGGTCGGCGGTTGACGGATGTCGAGGATCGGAAAATGATCCTCGGGCATGTGATCGACGGCTCCGCGCGGAGCATCGATGAGGCGATGGCGGTGGTTATGCGATCGCCGCGCTCGTATACTTGCGAGGATGTGGCGGAGTTTCATTGTCATGGCGGCTCGACGGTGATGCGACGGGTATTACGGCGAGCGTTGGAGGCGGGTGCGCGCTTGGCGGAGCGCGGCGAATTTACGAAGCGCGCGTTCCTCAACGGGCGGCTGGATTTATCGCAAGCGCAAGCGGTACTCGACATCATACAATCGAAGACGGAAGCGGCGCTCGAAATAGCGGAGCGGCGCTTGACGGGCGCGGACGAGATCAAAAGTTTGCGGCGGCGGATCGTCGAGGCGGACGCGCACATCGAGGCGGTGATTGATTTTCCCGAGGACGACCTTGAGGGGGTAGAGCTTGAGCGGATCGATCGGACGGTCGAAGAAGTGATCGCGGCTATCGACAAGATGTTGGCGACGGAGCACAGCGGTCGGATCATGCGTGAGGGGCTTCGGACGGCGATAATCGGCAAGCCGAACGTGGGCAAATCGAGCCTGTTAAATTATCTGCTCCGCGCGGAGCGAGCGATCGTGACGGACGTGCCCGGGACGACGCGCGACAGCATCGAAGAGTTTGCGGACATTGACGGGGTACCGTTACACATCATCGACACGGCGGGGATTCGAGCGTCGAGCGACGAAGTAGAGCGGCTGGGTATCGAGCGGGCGCGGGAGCATGCACGGCAAGCGGAATTGATTTTGGCGCTGATCGACGGGTCGCGGTCGTTGACGTCGGAGGACGAAGAAATATTTTCGATGATCGAGGGGCGCTCGGCGATCGTATTGTTGACGAAAAGCGATCTGCCGCGGCTGGCGTCGATCGAAGGGAAAAATTTTATACCGATCTCGATCAAAAGCGGCGACGGGATCGAGCGATTGAAAGAATTGATTCGAGAGCGCGCGGGCGTACCGCGGGAATTGAATATGATACGAGACGCGCGGGAGGCGGAGGCGCTCCGTCGGGCGAAGAAACATTTGGTCGAGGCGCGCGCGACAATCCGGCTCAACGTCGGGATCGATTTTGTGTCGATTGACTTGCGGTCGGCGCTGGCGGCGCTCGGAGAAATCACGGGCGAAAATGTGAGCGACGCGGTCATCGACGAGATTTTTTCCAAGTTCTGTATCGGAAAATAATCCCACCCACCCGCCCTTTGGGGGCTGCCGCCCCCATCCCCGCTTTGTTTTAAAAGGCGCAGTCTTTTAGGGGTGGGCGGGCGGGAGAAAAAAGAGGCTGTAGCATTGAAGAAAAATTTTTTTACCGAAGAATATGATGTGGTGGTGATCGGCGCGGGGCATGCGGGCATTGAAGCGGCGTTGGCATCCGCGCGGATCGGCTGCAAGACGCTGTTGACAACGCTTTCGCTCGAGAACATTGCGATGATGCCGTGCAATCCGTCAATCGGCGGACCGGCGAAGGGTCATTTGGTCAGAGAAATCGACGCACTCGGAGGGCAAATGGGCATTGCCGCCGATCGGACGTGCATTCAATTTCGGACGCTCAACGTGAGCAAGGGGATTGCGGTTCGAGCGTTGCGCGCTCAAGCCGACAAGAAAATTTATCAGGCGGTGATGAAGGAGGTCGTCGAGAACACCGACAACCTTGACGTCAAACAGGTGCTGATCGAGAAAATTTTGGTCGAGGACGGTCGAGCGGCGGGCGTTTCGACGGAGACGGGCGAAATTTTTCGGGCGAAGGCGGTAATTTTGGCGTCGGGGACATATCTCAACGGGCGGATCATAATCGGCGAGACGATCTACGAGGGCGGTCCCAACGGTCAGCGCGCGGCGATCAAGTTGTCTCAATCGCTGATCGAGCTGGGCGTTCGATTGATGCGATTCAAGACGGGAACTCCCGCGCGGGTTGATGGTCGAACGGTTGATTTTCCAAAGATGGAGCTGCAATCGGGCGACGAACCGCCGCAATGTTTTTCGTTCATGACGGAGGAACCTGTGCGCAACGCGGTGAGCTGCTATCTGACGTACACGAACGAGCGGACGCATGAAATATTGCGACGGAATTTACATCGGGCGCCGATGGCGAACGGAGTGATCGAGGGCGTCGGACCGCGGTATTGCCCGTCAATCGAGTCGAAAATCATACGCTTCCCCGACAAGGAGCGGCACCAACTGTTTTTGGAGCCGGAGGGACTTCGGACGCAGGAATATTACGTGCAGGGGATGTCGACGTCGATGCCGATGGATGTTCAGATTGAATTTCTGCACACGATCCCGGGGCTGGAGCGAGCGAAAATCATGCGCCCGGGCTATGCGATCGAGTATGATTGCCTTGATCCGCTGCAGTTGAAGCCGACGTTGGAGTTCAAAACGATTGGCGGGCTGTTCTCGGCGGGGCAATCGAACGGGACATCGGGCTATGAGGAGGCGGCGGCGCAAGGGCTGATGGCGGGGATCAACGCGGCGATGCTGGTCAAGGGCGGCGAGCCGTTGGTGTTGCGGCGGTCGGAGGCGTATATCGGAGTGCTGATCGACGATCTGGTCACGAAGGGGACGAACGAGCCGTATCGAATGATGACGGCGCGAGCGGAGTATCGATTGTTGTTGCGGCAGGACAACGCGGACATGCGCTTGACGGAGCATGGGCGGCGAGTGAGGCTGGTGGACGACGCTCGATGGGAAAAATTTCGATCGAAAAAGGCGGAGATCGAAGCGGCGTCGAAGATTTTGCTCGAGACAAAATTGACGCCGAGTGCTGAGATCAATCAGCGGCTGCAATCGATCGGGATTGAGGAGATCAAGAGTTCGATGCCGTTATCGGAGTTGTTTCGACGGGCGGGCGTTCGATATGAGCAGTTGCGAAAAATATTTGAGTTGCCACCGATCTCGGAGGAATCGGCGCGGCAGCTCGAGACGAATTTTTTCTACGAGGGCTATATCCGAAAGCAATCGGAGGAAGCGTTGAAGGCTGAGCGCCTGGAAGAAAAAATGATCCCCGAAGGAATCGATTACGATGAAATAATAAATCTCCGCGCGGAGGCTCGAGAGAAGTTGAAAGAGATCAGACCGCGCTCGATCGGGCAGGCGGGGCGGATATCGGGGGTGTCGCCGGCGGACGTGTCGGTGCTGATCGTTTTTCTCGAGCGCCGGCGGCGGCTGAATGAATAAGATTACAGTTCTATTGAATCCGGGTCGTTGGGAATCCAAATTTTGCCGTTGAAGTAATCGGCGCCCTCGGCGGTGTACAGAGTCTGCCGCTCCTTCAGATTTTTGTCTTCGGTGTGATAGAGCAGCAGATTTTTTACGTTCAGGCGTTGAGCGAGTTGGCAGGCATCCTTGACGGTCGAATGGTGCTTTTCGTAAGGATCAAAGACGGCGGCTTGCGAATACAGGCAGAACGCCTCGTGCAGAAGCCAATCGCTGTCCTGTGCGTATTTTTGCAGATGCTGAGAATAGGGCTCGTCGCCGCAACAGGTCAACTTCCTTTCGGCGTCGAGCTGCAGGCAGTAACCGAACTGCTTTGCTTTGGTCGAGCGAATGTCGAAGAAGGTAAAGTCGCGATCGATTATCCGCAGCGTTTGATCGTCGCGAACTTCCGTCAGATGAAGACGGTCGTCGACAAAGCGCGACTCTTTTTTCGGCAACAGTTCCTTGGCAAGGGAGCGGAGAAGGTTGAGCACTTCGTCGTGGGAGTAAATGAACGCCTCGCCCTTGTATTCGCCGTGTTTCATGAACTGGCAGATCATTCTCACCAGCCAAACGACGCCGAGCGTTATAGCATTTGGTGACGAGAGCGTTGCCGGTGCCGAGCATAGTCAGTTTCATTGCAGCCTCCGATTGTTATCTGCCGACGAGCGACATTTGATAGGCGTCGTAGCGAGCGCCGACCACTTTCACCGAGTCCGCCATCGCCTGTAATTCCTTCCAATCGGCATCCGTCAGTTCCACGTCCGCCGCACTGATATTTTCCTGCAGACGCGTCACGCGCTTCGTGCCCGGGATCGGCACGATCCAATCCCGCTGATGCAACAGCCATGCCAACGCAATTTTCGTCGGCGTCGTCTCGTGATCCGAGGCGAATCTTTTTATGCGCTCAACCAGTTCAAGATTTTTCGCAAGCAATTTCTCATCGTTGAAGCGCGGGATCGTGTGTCGAATGTCCTTGTCGTCGAATTTTTGATCCTTCGCCACATTGCCCGTCAGCACGCCCTTGCCCAGCGGCGAAAACGGCACCAGCCCGATCTTCAACTCCTCGAGCGCCGGCAGCATTTTTTCTTCGATCTCTCGAAACCACAGCGAATACTCGTTTTGAATCGCCGTCACGTGAAATACCGCGTCCGCCTTCCGAAGCGTCTCAACTCCGGGCTCAGAGATGCCCCAATGCAGAATTTTGCCCTCGTCGAAGAACTGTTTCATCGCGCCCGCCACGTCCTCTATCGGCACTTTCGGATCGACGCGGTGAATGTAATACAGATCGATGTGATCCGTCCGCAAGCGCCTCAACGATCCCTCGAGCGCTCGACGCAAAGTCTCCGGACGCGAATCGAGCCCGACGCACTTGCCGTCTTGAATGTCCCAACCGCCTTTGGTCGCCAACTTGACGCGATCGCGAACGGGCTCGAGCGCCTCGCCGACCAGCTCCTCATTGCGATAGATGCCGTAGACCTCCGACGTGTCGAAGAAGTCTACGCCCAGCTCGACCGCCTCGCGCAGGAATTTGATGCCTTCCTCCTTCGGCGGGAACGGCGGATAACTTTGCGACAGCCCCATGCATCCCAGCCCGATCGCTCCGACTTCCAATTGATCGCCGCGCGCGTTGGCGCCTAAAATTCGTTTCTTCATAATATCTGCCTCCTTTGCTTGAATATAACCGATTGAAGTCAGTCGAAGTCAAGAAATTTTTTCGAGCGCGCGCCGCGCGGAGTCGAGCGTCCGTCGAAGGTCCTCGTCCGAATGCGTCGCCGACATGAACAGCGTTTCGAATTGCGACGGCGCCATATAAATTTTCTCATCTAGCATCGCTCCGAACCAACGCTTGAACAGCTCCTGATCCGACGACGCCGCCGACTCGTAATCGACGACCTCCCGAGCGTTGAAGAACAGCCCGAACATCGAGCCCGCACGGTGAATTTGCACGTCGATCTCGCCGTCGACAAAAATTTTTTTCAGCCCGTCAGTCAACGTCGCCGTCTTCAACTCGAGCCGCTCAAAAAATTTTTCGTCCTCCAGCATAATCGACAGCGTCTCGATGCCCGCCGTCATCGCCAACGGATTGCCGCTCAACGTCCCCGCTTGGTATACCTTCCCGTCCGGCGCCACTTGCCTCATTATTTCTTCTCGACCGCCGTACGCACCCACCGGCAGCCCCCCGCCGATTATTTTCCCAAGACACGTCAGATCGGGGATCACTTTGTACTTCTCTTGAGCGCCGCCCCGCGCCACGCGAAAGCCGCACATCACTTCGTCGAATATCAACAGCGCTCCATGCTTTGAAGTCTCCGCGCGGAGCTTTTCCAAAAAGCCCGCCCTCGGCAACACCAATCCCATGTTGCCCGCAACCGGCTCGACGATCACCGCCGCGATCGACTCGCCGCACTCGTCAAACAGTCGCTCAATCGCTCCGAGATCGTTATACGGCAATGCGATCGTGTCGCGCGCCGTCCCCATCGTCACGCCCGGGCTCGACGGCACTCCGAACGTCGCCGCGCCCGACCCCGCGCTCACCAACAGACTGTCGCTGTGTCCGTGATAGCACCCGACGAATTTGACGATCTTCTCTCGACCCGTAAAGCCACGCGCCAATCGAAGCGCGCTCATCGTCGCCTCCGTCCCCGAATTGACCATCCGAATCACTTCGATCGACGGATAAAATTTCATCACCAACTTCGCCAGATCATTCTCCAGCCCCGTCGGTGCGCCGTAACTCGTCCCGCGCTCGGCGGCTTTTTTGATCGCACCCACTACCCTCGGATGCGCATGCCCGACCACCATCGGTCCCCACGATCCTACATAATCAATGTAATCGTTGCCGTCAATGTCGATAATGTGACTGCCCGCCGCGCGCGCGATGAACGGCGGATTGCTGTCGACATTGCTGTAAGAACGAACGGGACTGTTGACGCCGCCCGGCATCAGTCGCCGCGCCTCCTCGAACGCCGCCTTCGACCTGCTCAAATTCAAACTCATAATCAATCTCCTGCAAAAAAATATCTTCCCACCCACCCACCCCTTGGACACTACGTGTTCCGGTTTTTTAAGGTGAAAACCTCCTGGGGCGGGCGGGG
>CAMKFB010000065.1 GCA_946411735.1 uncultured Selenomonadales bacterium | reverse complement strand
TCGGTAAAGAAAGGTCCGTTCGTGCAGGATAAGCTGTTGGCGAAAATCGACGCGCTCAACGCCGCCAACGATAAGAAAGTCGTCCGCACGTGGTCGCGCGCTTCGACGATCCTGCCGTCGTTCATCGGTCATACCATCGGCGTCCACGACGGGCGCAAACACGTCCCCGTCTACATCACCGAGGATATGGTCGGTCATAAGCTCGGCGAGTTCGCTCCGACGCGTACCTTCAAAGGGCACGCCGGCGAGGAGCGCAAGATCAATCTCAAATAAATCCACGCTCAAAAATCTCAGGAAGGAGGCAACTCCGTGGCAGAGGAAAAACAGGCTAAAGCTATCGCCAAATTCGTCCGCATCGCGCCGCGCAAGGTTCGCATCGTCATGAATCTCATTCGCGGCAAGGACATCGCCGACGCGTATGCGATTTTGAAATTCACTCCGAAACGCGGCTCCGGCATCATCGAAAAGGTGCTCAAATCCGCCGTCGCCAACGCCGAGAACAATTACGACATGGACGGCGCCAATCTCTACGTTGCCGCGTGCTACGTCGATCAGGGACCGACGCTTAAACGCATTCAGCCCCGTTCGCGCGGGCAGGCGTTCAGCATTCTCAAGCGCACGTCGCATATCACCGTCATCGTCAAGGAGAAGGAGTCCGACTAATCTCGAAAGAAGGAGGGAAAAGTTTTGGGTCAAAAGGTTAATCCGCATGGCATTCGGCTCGGCATCGTCAAGGGTTGGGACGCGAAATGGTTTGCGGATCGCAAGGATTTCGCCAACAATCTGCACGAAGACATCAAGATTCGTAAAGAGCTCAAAAAGCAGTTGGCGTCGGCGGGCGTGTCGCGCATCGAGACCGAACGCTCCAAAAATCGTCTCAAGCTCACGATTCACACCGCCAAGCCCGGCATGGTCATCGGACGCGGCGGCTCGGGGATCGAGCAGATCAAAGACAGTCTCAAGAAACTTACCGATAAGCGGCTCGAGATCAATATCATGGAGATCAAGCAGCCCGATCTCGACGCGTCGCTGGTCGCTCGCAACATTGCCGATCAGCTCGAGAAGCGCATTGCTTTCCGTCGCGCGATGAAACAAGCGGTCGGACGCACGATGCGTCTCGGAGCAAAGGGTATCAAGATTGCGGTCGGCGGACGCCTGGGAGGAGCGGAGATCGCTCGTCGCGAGTCGTATCGCGAAGGCAGCATTCCTCTGCACACGCTCCGCGCGGATATCGACTACGGTTTCGCGGAGGCGAATACGACCTACGGACGAATCGGCGTGAAGGTTTGGATTTTCAAGGGCGAAATTTTGCCGGAGAAAAAGACGAAGCCCGAGAACGTCCTGCCCGAAGGGAGTGACGAATAATGCTTCTGCCGAAAAGAGTGAAGTACCGCAAGCAGTTTCGCGGACGCATGAAAGGTAAAGCGCATCGCGGCAATACGATCGCGCACGGTCAGTACGGTCTCGTCGCGCTGGAGCCGGCGTGGATCACGAACCGGCAGATCGAGGCGGCGCGTATCGCAATGACGCGTTATATCCGCCGCGGCGGTCAAGTGTGGATCAAAATCTTCCCCGATAAGCCGGTCACCGCAAAGCCCGCAGAGACGCGCATGGGCTCCGGCAAGGGCTCGCCCGAGTACTGGGTAGCGGTGGTCAAGCCCGGTCGAGTGCTGTTCGAGATGGCGGGCGTAACGCGCGAAGTCGCTCAAGAGGCGATGCGCCTTGCGGGACATAAGCTGCCGATCAAGACCAAGTTCATCGAGAACGAGGGTCAGGGCGATGTGTACATCCCCGTGGTCGAGGAAAGTCTCAAAGAGATGAAGCACGATATCAAGGTCGCGCACGAGCACGAGAAGGAAGCCGAGGCTGAGGCGGCAAAAGAAGGCGGTGAATCGCATGAAGGCTGATGAAATTCGCGATATGACCGCCGCCGAGCGCAACGAACAGCTCAAGTCGCTGAAGGAGGAGCTCTTCAATTTGAGATTCCAGCACGCGACGGGGCAACTCGAAAATCCGATGAGGATTCGCGAAGTCAAAAAAGATATCGCGCGGATCAAAACGATCCAGCGCGCGGAGGAGATCGCGGCGAAGGCTCAAGCGTGAGCGACGACAATCAATCGGAGGAGGTGTCAAAGTGAGCGAAGAAGTCAAACGCAATCGGCGCAAGACTCGGACGGGCATCGTGGTCAGCGACAAGATGGATAAGACGATCGTCGTCAAGATCGAGGAGCTCGAGCAGCACAAGCTGTACAAGAAATCGGTCAAGCGGACGGTGAAATTCAAGGCGCATGACGAGAACAACGAGGCGCATGTGGGCGACAAGGTGTATTTGATGGAGACGCGTCCGCTGTCGAAGGACAAGCACTGGAGGCTGGTGCGGATCGTCGAGAAGGCTAAGTAATTTTTCGACTGAAAATCCGACGGGGGAACGGAACAAATTTTTTCTCCCACCCGCCCGCCCTTGGCAGGTTTCACCTGCCGACCAAAAGCGTTGAAAGGAGGAGGTCAAATTGATTCAACAGCAGACGATGCTCAACGTCGGCGACAACACCGGCGCGAAGGAGATCATGTGCATCAGAGTGCTCGGCGGCTCGTTCCGCCGCTACGCCAACATCGGTGACATCATCGTCGCGACCGTCAAGAGCGCCACGCCCGGCGGTCAGGTCAAGAAAGGCGAAGTCGTCAAGGCCGTCGTCGTTCGCTCGAAAAAAGGGCTCAGCCGCCCCGACGGTTCCTACATCCGTTTCGACGAGAACGCCGCCGTCATCATTAAAGAGGATAAAACTCCGCGCGGAACGCGTATCTTCGGACCGGTCGCGCGCGAGCTCCGCGAGAAGGATTTCATGAAAATTATCTCGCTCGCTCCCGAAGTTCTCTAAACCGTTAAGAGAGGAGGTGCCGATTTGGCAATCGCAAAGCTGCACGTCAAAAAAGGCGACAACGTGATCGTGCTCAGCGGCAAGGATAAGGGTAAAGAAGGCAAGATTATCGAGGCGCAGCCCAAGCACGGCAAGGTGATCGTCGAAGGCATCAACAAAGTCAAGCGTCACACGAAGCCGAGTCTGAAGGCTCCGCAGGGCGGCATCCTCACGAAGGAGGCGCCGCTCCACGCCTGCAAAGTCATGCTCGTTTGCCCCGCCTGCAGCAAGCCGACGCGGATCGCTCATAAGGAAGTCAACGGGCAAAAGGTTCGCGTGTGCAAAAAATGCGGCGAGGTCATCGACCAGACCAAATAAGACGGGAAGGAGGATAAGCATTGAACAGACTGCAGGAAAAATATCAGAAGGAAGTCATGCCGGCGCTGATGGAGAAGTTCTCGTATAAGAACGTCATGCAGGTGCCCAAGCTCGAGAAGATCGTGATCAACATGGCGGTCGGAGATGCGGTCGGCAATCCGAAGGCGCTCGAGGCGGCGCAAGCCGATCTGACGTTGATCGCGGGTCAAAAGCCGATCGTCACGCGCGCGAAAAAATCTCTCGCCGCTTGGAAGCTCCGTAAGGGCATGGCAATCGGTTGCAAGGTCACGCTCCGCGGGACGCGCATGTACGAGTTCCTCGACAAGTTTATGAATGTGGCGCTGCCGCGCGTTCGCGACTTTCGCGGCGTCAGCAATAAATCTTTCGACGGTCGCGGCAATTACGCGCTCGGGCTGAAGGAGCAGTTGATCTTCCCCGAGATCGATTACGACAAGATCGACAAGATTCGCGGCATGGATATCATCGTCGTCACGACCGCGCACACCGACGAAGAGGCAAGGGAGTTCCTCGCGCAGATGGGGATGCCCTTCGCCAACAAATAATTGGGAGGTGGTTATCAAATGGCGAAAAAGGCTCTGATCGAGAAATGGAAAAAGGAACCCAAATTCTCCACCCGTCGCTATAACCGCTGCAAAATTTGCGGCAGACCGCACGGCTACCTTCGGAAGTTCGAGATGTGCCGCATCTGCTTCCGCGAAATGAGCTACGCGGGCGTGATCCCGGGCATCACCAAGGCAAGTTGGTAACATCAGGAAAGGAGGATATCGGTTAGCAATGGCAATGACTGATCCTATCGCAGATATGCTCACGCGCATTCGCAATGCGAACTCCGTCAATCACGAAAAGGTTGAAATCCCCGGCTCGAAGATCAAAACCGCCATCGCGGAGGTTCTCAAGCAGGAAGGTTTCATCAAAGACTTCAGCTTCACCGAGGATAACAAGCAGGGCATCCTGACCGTCTGGCTCAAGTACGGTCCGAGCCGCGAAAAGGTTATCACCGGCATTCAGCGCATCTCCCGCCCCGGGCTTCGGCAATACGCCAAGCGTCGTGAGCTCCCGCGCGTTTTGGGGGGGCTCGGCATCGCGATCATCTCCACATCGAAGGGGATAATGAGCGACAAGCACGCTCGCAAGGCAGGGCTCGGCGGCGAAGTGATAGCTTACGTTTGGTAAGCGGTCGACGAATTAGGAGGTGCAAAAATGTCGAGAATTGGAAGAGCACCGATCGAAATTCCCGCCGGAGTCACGGTCAGTATCGACGCGGAAAATCTGGTGCACGTCAAGGGTCCCAAGGGCGAATTGTCCCGTAAGATCCGTCCGGAAATGAAAATAACCGTTGAAGGCAACATCTTGACCGTCACGCGTCCTTCCGATAATAAAACACATAGAAGTCTGCACGGGCTGTCGCGCACGCTGATCAACAATATGGTGGTCGGCGTGACGAGCGGTTTCTCGAAAAATCTCGAGATCAACGGCGTCGGCTATCGTGCGGCGAAGCAGGGTAAAAATCTCAACCTTGCATTGGGCTATTCTCATCCCGTGGTCGTCGAGCCGCCCGAGGGCATCAGCTTCGACGTGCCGACGGCGACTTCGATCGTTGTCAACGGGATCGACAAAGAGCTGGTCGGAGCGGTCGCCGCGAAGATCAGAGGTTACCGCGAGCCGGAGCCGTATAAGGGCAAGGGCATTAAGTATGCGGGCGAGCACATCCGTCGCAAGGAAGGCAAAGCCGGCGCGAAGGGTAAGAAGTAAACGGGAGGAGAGATAAGCGTGATTCAGAAGGTTGATAAGAACCAAGTCCGTCAGAAGCGCCATCTCCGCGTCCGTAACCGCGTGTTCGGAACGGCTGAGCGCCCGCGGCTGAACGTGTTTCGCAGTCTTGCGCACATCTACGCGCAGGTCATCGACGACGAAAAGGGCATGACGCTGGCGGCGGCAAGCTCGATGGATAAAGATTTCGAGGGCAAGGGCGGCAACATCGAGGCGGCGAAAAAAGTCGGGCTTGCGATTGCCAAGAAAGCGCTCGATAAAGGGATCAAAACGGTCGTGTTCGATCGCGGAGGCTATATCTACCACGGTCGCGTGGCGGCGTTGGCGGAAGCGGCTCGCGAGGGCGGGCTGGAATTTTAACAGAAGGAGGTTAAATGAATGCCAAGAAATGACAGATTCGACCGCAACGATCGCGGCGACAACGAGACGCCGGAATTCGAGGAGAAGGTTGTCTACATCAACCGCGTCGCGAAGGTCGTCAAGGGCGGTCGTCGGTTCTCGTTCAGCGCGCTGGTCGTGGTCGGCAACAAAAACGGCAAGGTCGGAGTCGGGCTCGGCAAGGCGGCTGAGGTTCCCGAGGCGATTCGCAAGGGCGTCGACGATGCGAAGAAAAATCTGATCGAGGTCGCGCTCAAGGATCGCTCGATCCCCCACGGGATCGTCGGAGTGTTCGGCGCGGGGCGCGTGATGCTCCGTCCGGCTTCGAAAGGTACCGGCGTCATTGCGGGCGGTCCGGCACGCGCGGTGCTGGAGCTTGCGGGCGTTCACGATATCCTGACGAAGTCAATCGGCTCGTCCAATCCGAATAACATGGTTCGCGCCACGCTCGAGGGGCTCAAGCAGCTCAAGCGCGCGGAGGTCGTCGCGGAGCTTCGCGGCAAGACCGTCGCAGAGATTTTCGGTTGAGAGGGGGCGCGCATCAATGGCAAATTTGAAAGTCACGCTCAAGCGCAGTCTCATCGGTCGACCGGAGACGCAGCGTCGCACCGTCAAAGCGCTCGGACTTCGCAAGATCAACTCGTTCTCGATCCTGCCGGACGATCCGTGCGTTCGCGGGCAAATTTTCAAGGTGAAACATCTGGTTGCCGTCGAGGAAGTCGATGAGGCTCTGACCGGCAAAAAGAAGAAGATCGAGATCAAGAAAGCGGAGCAGGAGGTTAAAGCAGAATGAAACTTCATGAACTGAAACCTGCCGAGGGCTCGCGCAAAGAACGGAATCGCGTCGGGCGCGGCACGGGCTCCGGCAACGGCAAGACCGCCGGTCGCGGTCACAAGGGTCAAAAGGCGCGCTCCGGCGGCGGCGTCCGTCCGGGCTTTGAAGGCGGTCAGATGCCGATCTACCGTCGCCTGCCCAAGCGCGGTTTCAAAAATATCTGGGCGAAAAAATACGTCGCCGTCAATCTCTCCACGCTCGAGAAGAAGTTCGACGACGGCGCCGAAGTCAGTCTCGAGTCGCTCCGCGAAATCGGAGTGATCAAGAAGAAGAATTTCATCGACGGCATCAGAGTGCTCGGCGGCGGCGAATTGACCAAGAAACTCAACATCATCGCGGCGGGCGTGTCGAAATCCGCCGTCGAAAAGATCAAAGCCGCCGGCGGTACCGTCACGATCCTCGCTCAAAAGAATGAAGAGACGGAGGCTCCGGCGGTCGAGACCGAGAGTAAACCTGAGGTGAGCTAAGTGCTGTCGGCACTCTCGAACATCGTCAAGATTCCCGAGCTTCGTCAGCGCATCGTCTTCACACTGATTATGTTCGCGGTGTTCCGAATGGGCACGCACATTCCCGTCCCGGGCGTCGATCCGACAGCCATCGAGCAGCTGTTCAACAACGGCAGCCTGTTCGGACTGTTGGATCTGTTCTCGGGCGGCGCGTTCAGTAAGTTCTCGATCTTCGCGATGAGCATCACTCCGTACATCAACGCCGCGATCATCATGCAGTTGCTGACGGTGGTGCTGCCGACGCTCGAGCAGTGGTCGAAGGAGGGCGCCGAGGGGCATAAGAAAACGACGCGCGTCACTCGAAAGCTGACGGTCGTGCTCGCCTTCTTCCAAGCGATCGGAATGTCGATCGGGCTCAAGGCGGCGATCCTCAACCCCAATCCCGTCAATATTTTGATCATCGCGATCACATTGACGGCGGGGACGACGCTGTTGATGTGGATCGGCGAACAGATCACCGCTCAGGGCGTCGGCAACGGGATATCGCTGATAATTTTCGCGGGCATCGTCGCGGCGCTGCCGAAGAACATCGGCATGATCTATCAGTATATCCAAGCCGGCACGATCAACTATTTCAGCGTGGTGCTGTTTGCGATCATCGCCATCTCGATGATTGTGTTCGTGATTTTCATCGAGGCGGGCTTCCGTCGCATCCCGATCACCTACGCGAAACGAGTCGTCGGAGCTCGAGCGTACGGCGGACATTCGTCGCACATCCCGCTCAAGGTCAACCAAGCCGGCGTCATCCCGATCATCTTCGCGTCGTCGGTGCTGATGTTCCCGATCACCATCGTGCAGTTCATCGACAACCCGACGATCCAAAAGGCGGCGGCATATCTCCAATGGGGGACGCCGCTGCAGACTTCGCTCTACGTCGTGCTGATCATCTTCTTCACCTATTTCTACACGGCGGTCACGGTCAAAATCCCCGATATGGCGGATAATCTCAAGAAATACGGCGGCTTCGTCCCGGGCATCCGCCCCGGACAGCCGACTGCGGATTACCTTGACTACGTGCTCACGCGAATAACTTTGGCAGGCTCTATTTTTTTAGCGTTCATCGCGGTTCTGCCGAACCTGATCGCGGGGGCGACGCACATTCAAGGCGTTTACTTCGGCGGTACGGCACTATTGATCGTCGTCAGCGTCGCGCTCCACACGATGAAGCAGATCGAGGCGATGGTCGTCATGCGGCACTACGAAGGTTTTATGAAATGAGGAGGATTCATAATGCAACTTCTTTTGATGGGGCCTCCGGGTGCCGGTAAGGGTACGCAGGCGGCTGAACTCGTAAAGAAATTCGACATCCCGCACATCTCGACGGGCGATATGTTCCGCGCGGCGGTCAAGGAAGGCACGGAGCTCGGCAAGCAGGCGAAGGCTTGTATGGACGCCGGCAAGCTCGTGCCGGACGAAGTGACGATCGGGATCGTTCGGGAGCGGCTGGCGAAGGACGATTGCAAGAAAGGTTTCATTCTCGACGGCTTCCCGCGGACGGTCGAGCAGGCGGACGCGCTCAAGGGCATTCTCGACGGGCTCGGATTGCAATTGACGAGAGTGCTCAACATCCACGTTCCGGCGGAGGATTTGATCGAGCGCGCGATCGGTCGTCGAATCTGCAAGAAATGCGGCGCGACCTATCACGTCAAATTCAATCCGACTAAGGTCGAGGGCGTCTGCGACGATTGCGGCGGCGAGCTCTATCAGCGCAAGGATGACAACGAGGATACGATGAAGAATCGTCTGGCGGTGTACGAGGCATCGACAAAGCCGTTGATCGATTATTACACGAAGGCAGGGCTTTACACGGAAATCGACGGGCGGCAGTCCATCGAAAAGGTCACGAATGACTTGATCGGCGTCTTGTTCTCGGCACAGTGAGGAGAGGAAATATGTCAAAGCAAGACGTTATCGAAGTCGAAGGTAAAGTGCTCGAGGCGCTGCCGAATGCAATGTTTCAGGTTCAACTCGAGAACGGTCATACGGTGCTCGCTCACGTATCCGGCAAGATCAGAATGAATTTCATCCGAATCCTGCCGGGCGATAAGGTGACGATCGAATTGACGCCGTATGATCTGACGCGCGGTCGGATCACGTATCGGTTCAAATAATTTTTCCCGCCAAAAGGATTTCAGGGCGCAGCCGACGCTCCCACCCCCGAGCGCGACGCCCAACATAGGAAGCAATTCCCCCCCGCACCGTCGGCGCCCGCAGGTCGAAGGGCGCAGCCCTTCACAGCCTGCTGCAGGCATTGTGGGCGGGTGGGCGGGATCAAAAACATGAAGGAGGCTCGGAGCATGAAAGTCAGACCGTCGGTCAAGAAGATGTGCGAGAAATGCAAGATTATCAAACGCAAAGGGCGCGTCATGGTCATTTGCGAGAATCCCAAACATAAACAGCGTCAAGGATAATTTCCAATCGGAGGAGGTGTAAAGTTTATGGCACGTATTGCCGGTGTAGATTTGCCCCGTGATAAGAGAATCGAGTACGCGCTGACGTACATTTTCGGAATCGGTCTCAAGACTTCGCAGAAAATCCTCGCGCAGACCGGTGTCAACCCCGACACCCGCACGAAGGATCTCACGGAGGACGAGGTTGTCAAACTTCGTGATGTCATCGACCATAACGTCGTCGTCGAGGGTGATCTCCGTCGCGACATTCAGATGAACATCAAGCGACTCATTGATATCGGCTGCTATCGCGGTCGCCGCCACCGTCTCGGCTTGCCCGTTCGCGGTCAAAACACCAAGAACAATGCCCGCACGCGCAAGGGACCGAAGAAACTCGTTCAGGGCAAAAAGAAAGAGAAGTAATTTCTGAAGGAGGCTTAAACAGGTGGCTGCAAGAAAAACGACGCGCACCAAGAAAAAGGTTCGCAAGAATATCGAGTACGGCGTGGCGCACATCAGCTCCACGTTCAACAATACGATTGTGACTCTCACCGATAAGGCCGGCAACGCTCTGTCGTGGGCGAGCGCCGGCGGGCTGGGCTTCCGCGGTTCGCGCAAATCGACGCCGTTCGCGGCGCAGATGGCGGCCGAGACTGCCGCAAAGGCAGCGATGGAGCATGGACTCAAGCAGGTGGAGGTCTACGTCAAAGGACCGGGCGCGGGACGCGAGGCGGCGATCCGTTCGCTCCAGGCAACCGGTCTCGAGGTCAATATGATCAAAGACGTCACGCCGATTCCGCATAACGGCTGCCGTCCGCCCAAGCGCAGAAGAGTTTAATCGGAGGTGCATTCATTTTATGGCAATCGACAGAGTACCTGAATTGAAACGCTGCCGCGCACTCGGGATCGAGCCGGCAGTGATCGGACGCTCGCGCCAATCGAAGCGGCAGGTCCGTCGCACCAACCGCAAGGTCAGTGAGTACGGGCTGCAGTTGCGCGAAAAGCAGAAGGCGAAATTCATCTACGGCGTGCTCGAGCGGCAGTTCCGCAATTACTATGAGAAGGCGAAGAAAATGCCGGGCGTCACGGGCGAAAATCTGTTGACGCTGCTCGAGCGCCGCATCGATAATGTGGTGTTCAGGCTCGGGCTGGCGAACACGCGTCGGCAAGCGCGGCAGATCGTCACGCACGGTCACATCACGGTCAACGGCAAGCGCCTCGACATCCCGTCGGCGCTGGTGAAGGTCGGAGATCAAATCGCGGTGTGCGAAAAGAGCGCGACGAATGAATTTTTCAAGGCGCTCAAGGAAACGAACAATGCGCTGTCGGCTCCGGCGTGGCTGGAGGCGGATCAGGCAAATCTCAAGGGCAGCGTCACCAGATTCCCGACGCGCGACGAAATTGACGTTCCCGTCAACGAGCAGTCCATCATCGAATTGTACTCCAGGTAATCCGAGAGTCGGTTTGACAGTCAAAAAAACCGACGGGAGGAAATTCGGATGATTGACATCGAAAAACCTAAAATAGAAGCGGCGGAGCTCTCCGACGACGGGCGGTTCGGGCGGTTCATCTGTGAGCCGCTCGAGCGCGGCTACGGTCACACGATCGGCAACAGCTTGCGTCGGATGCTCCTTTCTTCGCTCGAGGGAGCCGCCGTCACGTCGATCAAGATTGACGGCGTCCTTCACGAGTTCTCGACCATTCCCGGCGTTCGCGACGATGTCACCAATATCGTGCTCAACATCAAACAGTTGTGCCTGCGGATGACGAGCGAAGAGCCGAAAATCATTCGCATCGACGCGGAGGGCGAGCGCGAAGTCACCGGCGCCGATATCATCTGCGACTCCGAAGTCGAAGTCCTGAACACCGACCTGCACATTGCCACGCTCAACGAGCTCGGCAAGCTCCACATCGAGATGCGCGTCGAGCATGGACGCGGCTATGTGCCCGCCGAGAAAAATAAAAAGCCCGATGATGTGATCGGCACGATTCCGATCGATTCGCTGTTCAGCCCCGTCGAGCGCGTCAAGTATTACGTGCAGGACACGCGCGTCGGCAACGTCATGGATTATGACAAGCTGATCCTCGAGGTGTGGACGAACGGCGCGCTCAAGCCCGACGAGGCGGTATCGAAGGCGGCAGGCATTCTCGTGATGCATCTCAAGCTGTTTCAGAATATGGACGGGCTGCCGGAGGAAGTCGAAGAGGAGCAGCCGACATTCATCGAGGAGACGGCGGACGAGACCGAAAAGACGCTCGAGATGACGATTGAGGACCTTGACCTGTCGGTGCGGTCGTTCAATTGTCTCAAGCGTGCGGGGATCACGACGGTGGCGGATTTGGTCGAGCGTTCGGAGGATGAGATGATGCGGGTGCGCAATCTCGGGCGCAAGTCGCTCGACGAGGTCAAGAAGAAGCTCGACGAGCTGCACTTGAGTCTGCGGCAGTCCGAAGAGATTTGAGCCCGCCTCTAAAAGAAATCAGAAGG
>CAMKFB010000064.1 GCA_946411735.1 uncultured Selenomonadales bacterium | reverse complement strand
CGACAGACGGCGCTGTATGTGTTGTCGACGGTGCTCGAGTCGACGTTGAGATTGTTGCACCCGTTCATGCCGTTTTTGACGGAGGAAATTTGGCAACGGCTGCCGCACGAAGGCGAGAGCATCATGGTGGCGCCGTGGTCGAAGGCGGAACAACCGATCGACGAGCGCGCGATCCGATCGATGGAAGCGATCATGGAGACGATCAAAACGATCCGCAATCTCCGCGCGGAGGTTGGAGTGCAACCGCGTCAAAGAGCGGCGGTGCTGTTGAAGTTGAGCGACGCGGCGCAACTCGAAACGTTCAGAGAGAATGCGGGCTATCTGACGGCGCTGGCGGCGGCGGAGCCGGTGACATTCCTGACGGCGACGGACGCGAAGCCGGAGCACGCGCTGTCGGGGGTGGCGGTCGGCGTGGAGATATATTTGCCGCTGAGGGGCTTGATCGATGTCGAGAAGGAGACGGCGCGCCTGTCGAAGGAGCTCGAAAAACTTCACAAGGGAATTGCCTCGACGGAAGGGAAATTGAGCAACGAAAGATTTTTGTCGAAGGCACCGGCGGAGGTCGTGGCGGCGGAGCGCGAAAAATTATCGACGGCGCGCGAAAAAATAGCGGCGCTCGAAAGCCGCATCGCGCAATTGCAGGCATGAGAATCTTTGATTACATTGAAGCAATCAACTGTCTTGAGAGTTTAAACGTATTCGGGATGAAGCCCGGGCTCGAGCGCATTACGATGATGCTTAATCGGCTCGGCAACCCGCAATCGACGTACAAAACGATTCACGTCACCGGCACCAACGGCAAGGGCTCCGTTTGCGCGATGCTCTCGAAAATGCTGTCGACGGCGGGCATCAAGGTCGGGCTGTTTACTTCGCCGCATCTGACGAGTTATCGCGAGCGCTTCAAAATCAACGGCGAGGACATTTCTGAAACGATGTTCGTTGAGACAGTCGACAAAATACAACAAGTTATTGAAGGAATTACAGCCGACGGCAACGAAAGTCCGACACAATTCGAGGCGCTGACGGCAATGGCGTTCGATTACTTTGCGCGTGCGGGCGTCGAGTACGCGGTGATCGAAGTCGGGCTGGGCGGGCTGCTCGACTCGACGAACGTGATCACGCCGGCGGTTTCGGTGATCACTAACGTCGGATTGGATCACGCGGACAAGTGCGGCGGCACGCTCGAGGGGATTGCGCGGCACAAGGCGGGCATCATCAAAAAAAGTGTACCGGTAGTGACGGCGGCGTGCGGAACTCCGTTGGAGATCATAAAAGAAACGGCGGCGCGGCTCAACGCTCCGCTCACAATCCCGCGGGACGGCGTCAAAACCAATTTGAAGGGCGAATATCAACGGGAAAATGCCGCCGTCGCCGTCGCCGCCGCTCAACTCCTCAATGAGCCGCGTCTCATTCCTTCGATCATCGCCGACGCGCTCGAGCACGTTCGATGGGCGGGGCGTTTCGAGATTTTCTCAATCAACGGTCGAACGATTGTCATCGACGGCGCTCACAATCCCGACGGTGCCGCCGCGCTCCGCCGTTCCCTCGACGCTCAATTTCTCGATCGACCGCGCCGATTCTTATTCGGCGTCCTCGGCGACAAGGATTACGAGTCGATGATCGATATCCTGTTTCGACCGACGGACGAAGCGATCGTCACTCGACCGCAATCGCCGCGCGCCGCCGAGCCGATCGTCGTCTGCAAAAAGTTGCGGCGCAACTCGATCCGCGCGGAGCCCGTCGAAAATCTTGCCGACGCATTCGACGCGTGGCTCAACGGCGGATCGGGACTGTTGATCGCGGCGGGATCGCTCTACATGATCGGCGCCGTCCGACAGCGGCTGATAAATTGTTAGAAAGGAGCCTCGGCATGAATCGGGTCAGCGTATTCGTCAGACGCCACCGCCTCAAGAGACTCGAAATCTGGATCACGCGCGCCATCATCGCCGAAGCATTCTTATTGCCGCTGTCGCCGAGTCTTGCCGCCGCCGCCGTCGTCTTCGGCATCGTGATGTGGCTGCTCCGCCTCCGATTCGACAGCCGCTTCAAACTTCGCGCGCTGCCGTTCGACGTGCCCGCCGCGCTCTTCGCGCTGATCGGTTTGATCTCGATCTTCTGCTCGTCAAGCTTGAGCCTCGAACTAATCTATAACTACTGCTCCTTTGTCGGGCTCTACGCTCTTACCTACATTCTCGTCGGGCAAAACGTTCGCGACCGCCAATCGGTCAAACACATCGCGCTCGCGCTCGCCGGCTCCGCACTCGTCGTCGTGCTCTGGGGATATTTTCAATACGTCTTCGGCATCGATACCGCCGACATGAAGTGGGTCGACCCCGAGAAATTCCCCGAGCTCAAAAAGCGCGTCTTCTCAACGCTCGAAAATCCCAACGTGCTCGCCGGTTACCTCGACGTGTGCATTTGCCTCGCGCTCGGTCTGCTCGCAAAGGTCAGCGGCATCTCTCAACGCCTCGCCATCATCCTCGCCATCGCCATGCTCGCCGCCTGCCTTGCCATGACTTACGCGCGCGGCGCTTTCCTGACCATCGTCATCGTGGTCGTCATCTACGGCGTCATTCAAGATTGGCGGGCTGTGCTGCTGTTCGTGCTCATCACCGCTTGTATACTTTATTGCGACGCCGCATTCGTCAATCGGCTGCTGTCGATTTTCACCGGCGCCGACAGCTCCGAGTGGCTCCGCGTCGGCATTTGGATCAGCACCTTCGCGATGATCGCCGACCATCCTTTCATTGGAATCGGTTGGGGGGCATTTAAGTCTGTCTATCCAAATTACGATTATTATCTTAAGGGCGCCGACGTGGAGATTTTCCATGCGCACAACATTTTCCTGCACCAAGCCGCCGAGGTCGGGATTATCGGCGCAATGGCCTTCTTCTGGTACTTCTTCGGCACCATGTTCATGACGCTTGAACTTGGCGCCAACCAAAAATTCGTCGCCATCAAAACCAAAATCATCGCCGCCATCGAGCGGATCACGGGGATCGAACTCAAACGAAAAATCATCGAGGCGACCGACGAGGTTAAAAATCGTTATCTGATTGAGAACGGGCGTCTCGAACGGCTCGTCGGAATGAAGGAGCGAGCGGTTGACCGAATCGCCGAAGCCTCCGACAGATTAATCGGTTGGGTTTCCCTCTCGAGCGAAGACGCTCAAACGGACGAGGACACCGTTCGACGCGTTTCGCTCAAGAAAAAAGTTCCGTTGCGGAAGAAGGTTTCGCTCAAAAAAAAGGCGAAATCCCCCGGCAAAAGAATCGTTGAGACGCCGACGGTTGAGGACACCGACGATGAGATCAAAATCATCAGCGGAACCAAGGCGCCGAGCGATTCGACCGACGCTTCAACCAAAATTTTGGATTGGAACCAAGTCGCCGAGATCAACGACAGGCAAATGACGGAGGGCATGAGGTTCGGCATCGGGCTGGCGTTCGTGTCGATGACGCTGAACGGGCTGACCGATAACCTGCTCTTCAACATCCCGACGTCGATGCTGATGTGGCTGCTCGGCGCACTCGGCGGAGCGATCGCGTTGCTCCCCGAAAACGATACTAAACAAAGGAGAAAAAAATTTAGCCATGAGAAATGACATTTCGCAAGCGACAATCGAAAGACTTCCGCTCTATCTTCGCACTCTGGGCTTTGCAGAGGCGGAAGGCACGGAAATCATCTCCTCCGACGAGTTCGGACGCCGTCTGAACATCACCCCCGAGCAAATTCGAAAAGATTTGGCCTCCTTCGGTCAATTCGGCAAGAAGGGCGTCGGCTACTACGTCACCGAGCTGAAAAATCGGATCGCCAAAATCCTCGGCTTTGAAAACAATTGGAACGTCGCCATCGTTGGCATGGGGCATCTGGGCGACGCGCTTGCTCACTATAAAAAAATTCCCGAGCTTAACTTCAACCTGGTGGCGTTATTCGACAACGACAAGGCGCGTATCGGCAAGAAAGTCAACGGTCTCGAGGTTTCGGACGTGGCGGATCTCAAAAAAGTGCTCGCGGAGCGCAACATTCAGATCGTGATCATCGCGGTTCCGACGGAAGAAGCGCAGGATACGGTTGACGCGTTGGAGGGCACGACGGTACGCGGCATCTGGAATTTCGCGCCGATCAACGTCAAGGCGCCGAAAGGAATCCGCATCGTCCACGAAGACCTTACCGTCGGACTCGGGAGTTTATCGTACCACATCAGTCAGAGTTGGAATCCCGAGAACTGATTGAAAATCGTTCGACCGTCGCTTTGATCGATTGAGCGTCGATCGATCGGGCGGCGGTTGATAAAACAACGCAAACGAAAATCCCCCTGCGGCTTGCAGAGGGATTTTTTATGTCTGTAAAAATAAATTCGATATTGGTCGGGATGACAGGATTTGAACCTACGACCCCCGCGTCCCGAACACGGTGCTCTACCAAACTGAGCTACATCCCGAGTCGTGCTGTCGATTGACAACGTCGTAATTATATGCGCTGCTTCCGAAAAAATCAAGGGCTTAATCGAAAATTTTTCTCCCGTCCGCCCATTTATATTAGGGCGCCACCGACGCACCCACCCATGACGGTAGGCGCCCAACAGAGATTGCGGTTCCCACCCGCGTCGGCGGCGCCCCCTTATAAAGCGGCTAAGCCGCCGGCAACCCTCATATATGCCCTGCAGGGGTTAAAGGGGGACAACCCCGTAGGGGTTTTGGGTGGGCGGGTGGGAAAAATTATTCTTCGTCGTCCTCTTCTCCGCGCGATTTTTTGATCTGCTTTGCGATTGCCGCTCCGAACGTCTCATAAAATCTTTCTGCCAACGTCTGATAGCTCTTGAGCGTCTTGCTGGTTTTATCCTTGCCGCCCTCGATACGAAAATCGTATAGCAACTCATGCGTCTTGGCGTCGTACACGCTCCCGAACAGATTCACTCGAGAATTGTTGGCGATCGTCACGAAAAGATACGCGTCTGCATACCGCCCGACATATTCGTTATAAATCTTTTTCGACTCGGGGATCGGAAGCCGCCTGATATCGATCGCGGTGTCGGCTTTGATCTCTCGTGCCAAATCGTTGTACGAGATCACCTCGTAGCCCTTCGCCCGTTTGCTCGCCGCCGCCAAGCCCTTCAACAGTTCGTCAGTCGTCGGCTCCTCCTCGAGCATCTTTGTGTAATACGGCAGGCAGATCGTCAATTTTTTGATGCCGGTCAGGTCGGCGCCCTCCGTGATCGTCTCGGCTTGCCCCGCGAAACACACCGTCGAGAACGCCAACATCATTACGAATGCCGCCAAGCGAATTAATTTTTTCAACGCAAACACCTCCGCGCGGATCAGATTAAATCATGCGCCTTCAACGTCGCCTTCAACCGCTCGACATTCGCCGGCTCCATCGGGCTCAACGGCATGCGCAGCGGTCCGGCGTTCCAACCGAGAATATTCATAGCGGTTTTGACGGGGATCGGATTGACTTCGCAGAACAGCGCGTCGATCAGATCGCAATAATCGATCTGCAGCCGCGCGGCTTGCTCGATCTTGCCGTCAAAATACAGCTGACAGATGTCGTGAGTTTGTTGCGGCGCCACATTCGACAGCACCGAGATCACTCCGATGCCTCCGAGCGACAGGATCGGGATGATCTGATCGTCATTGCCCGAGTAAATCGCAAGCTCATCGCCGCAAGCCTTTCGCGTGCGCAGAATCGCGGTGAGATCGCCGTTGGCCTCTTTGACGGCGACGATGCGCGGGTGTTTCGCCAGGCGCGCGTAAGTGTCGACCTTGATCGAGACGCCGGTGCGCGACGGCACGTTGTAGAGGATAATCGGCAGGTTGGTGCTGTCGGCGATCTTCTCGTAATGCGCGACGAGCCCGTTCTGCGTGCACTTATTATAATAAGGCGTGACGATCAACAGCCCGTCGGCTCCGACCGATTCGGCGAATTGCGCCAGCTCGATCGCGTAGCGGGTCTCGTTGGAGCCGGCGCCGGCGACGACGGGGATGCGGCGATTGACGTGGTCGACGGCGAATTTGATCGCGGCTTTGTGCTCTTCGTCGGTCATCGTGGCGGCCTCGCCGGTGGTGCCGGTGATGATGATGGCGTCGGTGTGATGCGCGATCTGGTCGTCGATGATGCGCCCGAGCTCGACGAAATTGATGCCGTCATCGGTGAACGGCGTGATGATGGCGACGCCCGCGCCTTTAAAAATATTTTTCTTCATAGCCTTTCCTCACTTTCAAGCGTTGACGTTGACGAGTTCTTTGAACAGATTCCTGTGCCGGCGAAGCAGATCCTCATTGCCGAACACGCAAAGATTATTCGCCCGCATGCAATCCTCGATCATCGGCGCCAGCGCTCGAATAGTCTCCTGCCGCGTCGCAAGTACCTCGTCACGCGCTTTTTGTCGATCATCGAACGTGATATTGCGAAGGTAGCACTCCATCGCCGCATTGCCCTTCATCGACGGCGTCAGCGGATGATCCAGTTTGCTGATCGTGCCGATGATGTATTTATCCATCTCCCGATCCGATACTTTGAACCGCTTCAAAAACTCCGCCGTCTGATCGAACACCACGAACGTCCGCTCGAGATTGGGATCGCGATACGAACAGAAATGCATTCCGCCGCTGCGCGTGAAGCTGACCATTGCTCCGTACGCGCCGCCCTGCACTCGAATCAGCGTCCAGAGATATTCGTAGCGCATGATCGTCTCGAGCACGTGGAGCGCGCCGGTGAACTCGTAGCCGAGATTGATGAAATTCGCGCCCTTGCCGACGTACTGCACTCGACTTTGCGACATAAAACCTTCGTTCTTCGGCTTGAGAGGGAAATGATAGTGCTCAACCTTAAACTCCTCGATCGGCAGCGCCTTGAGGAATCTCGACAGATGCGGCACGAATTGTTTATAGATGTCATCGTTCGCCGTCACGCCCACGATCAGCCCATTCTTATTGACCAGCCGCGTCATCACGTCATACAAATCGTCAACCAGATCATCAAAGCGCTCGTCGAAATTCGACAGCAGCTCCTTCAAAAATTTGTTGTACGGCAGGAGCGTCTCGTTGGTGTAAGCGCCCGTCTTCGACAGATAAGACGCAAGTCGCAGCACGACGACGTGTTGAGCGGCGCGTTGCAATCCGAGCTCGATGTTGATTTGAGTTTCCTCGACAATCTCACGAATGCGTTTCTTATTGACGAAGATGCTGCCGGTGAAAATTTCGATGAGCAGGTCGGACATCTCGGGGATTTTCGACGCAAGCGCCTTGACGTTGACTTTCAACTTGGGGAAGAAGGAGTCGGGCTGATTGTTTTTGGAGATCGCGCTCAACCCCATGCCGATGCCGCCGAGATGGGTGTCGGTGAGCGTGGCAAGTTCTTCGTAGGAGTGCTCCTTGGTGTCGATTTCGCCGAGCAGTGTCGAGAGCAGGAGCGCGTGGAATAATTTATCCTGCGGGACGCGCGACGCGTCGAAGTAGAGGTTGAGATAGATGATGCCGTTGGTCTCGATGCAACTGTCGAGGATGCGGGTGCCGTCGAGGTCGCGGAACTTGAGCGGCAGGCGCTCGGCTTCCTTTCTGATGTCGTCGAGCTTGAGCAGCGGGATGGTCTCAAGCGCCTCGGGAGTCTCGGGTGCCTCTTGACGAGCTTTGAGCTTTTGAGTGTTGTCGATGATCGATTGAAGTTCGTCGGGCTTGAGCGCGGCTTTGATTTTCTCGAGCGCCGCCGCCTGACGAGCCTCGCGCTCCTTCGCGACGGTTTTGCTCGGTTTAAGAGTGAAGAGGACGCAATGCGGATTGTTAATCAGACACTCTTCGATGAGCCGCTCATAATAATCGGTTTTGAGCCCCGCCTTCAACTCGTCGAAAACGGATTGGTATTTGAGTTGCTCGGCGGGATCGCCGTCGTAGAGCCAACTCTTCAACACTTTCAAGCCGAAAACCAATCCGCGCGGAGTGGCGCCGAAATCGGCTTCGCGCGTGGAGAACTCGTAAGTGTTGATGGCGGATTGAAGTAGATCGCGATCAATGCCGTCGGCGACCAATTTTTTGAGCGTGGACATGGTGAGCTCGTAAAACTCGTCGGCGCGGGCGGCTTCGGAGCCGCTGATTTCGATGCTGAGCGTCGGTTGGAGATAATCCTCGTCGAAACTTGAATCGACGTCCTTGCCGATATGGGCATCGACGAGCGCCTTCCTCAAGGGGGCGGCGGCGGAAGTCAGCAGGGCGTGCTCGAGAATGTTGAGCGCGCACATCTTGGTTCGCTCAAGTGCGTCGCCGACCACGAAGTTGAGCGTGAGGAAAGTTTTTTCGGCGGGATCGTCCTCGTCGCCGATCGGATAAAAATCCTCGCCGCGCCGCATCTGATCGAAGGGCTGTTGTCGCGCGATCGACGAATCGATGTCAAGGCGGTCGTAATGCGACAAATATTCGCGGTCGAGATAAGCCAGCTGCTCATCGATGTCGACGTCACCGTAAAGGTAGATGTAGGAATTGGACGGATGATACCAACGCTTGTGGAAATCGATGAACTTTTCGGGTGTGAGCGACGGGATTGCCTCGGGGTCGCCGCCGGACTCGAAATGATAGCAGTTGTCGGGATAAACGGCGCGGTCGATTTTCGACGAGAGGATCGACTCGGGGCTCGAAAGAGCGCCCTTCATCTCGTTGTAGACGACGCCGCTGCAGGTGAGCGGCTCGGCGGGATCGTTGATCTCGTAATGCCAACCTTCCTGCATGAGGATTTCGGGGGTCGAGTAGATGGCGGGGTTGAAGACGGCGTCGAGATAAACGTCCTCGAGGTTGCGAAAATCCTTATGGTTGCGGGATGCGACGGGGTAAACGGTCTTATCGGGATAAGTCATAGCGTTGAGGAAAGTGTTGAGGGAGCCCTTGACGAGCTCGACGAAGGGTTCTTTGAGCGGATATTTTTTTGAGCCGCAGAGGACGGAGTGTTCGATGATGTGAGCGACGCCGGTATCGTCGGTGGGCGGGGTGCGGAAGCCGATATAAAAAACTTTGTTGTCGTCATCGGCGTTGAGGAAGAAGAGGCGGGCGCCGGTTTTGATGTGCTCGAACAGTAAAGACTCCGCGCGGAGCTCCTCGATATCGGTACGGCGGACGAGTCTGAAGCCGTGGAGCGCGTCATTGATTTTGAGATCAGGATGCATAAAATTACTCCCTTCGATGGTTTGAATGATTATAGCATAAGCGATTGGCGGCGTCGAAAAAATTTTTTTCGTTGACAAATATTTTGCCGCAACGTAACATCTAATTAAAAACGATTGCGGGAGGCGATCGAATGGATTCGAAACCAAACTCCAATTTTGCGCGCGAAACTGTTTTCGGCATCATTATATTGTTGATCATTCTCGTCGGCGGCACCCTTATGAGCGGCAGCAGCGTCAGCGAGGATACCGAGAAGGCCGTCCGCACCGTCAGCCTTCTTTATCTCGACGAGCTTGCCGATCGGCGCGAACAGGTCGTCTCCTCCACCCTCAGCGAATACGTCGGCGACATGGACGTCGCGCTCGGGTTGATGGAACGCGACGACTTGACCGATATCAATCGCCTCCAAGCCTATCAAGCCCGCATGCGACAACTTTATTCCCTCGATCGCTTCGCCTTCGTCGACAACGACGGCATCATCTATACCTCCCGCGGCACCCGCAACGACATCGCTCTCTACAACTTCGATTACAATAATCTCGCCGAGCCCGTCATCGCCATCAAAAATCTCGACGGCAAGGACCGTAAGATCATCGTCGCCGCTCCCGTCGATAACCTGCCCTTCAACGGCAAAAATTTTGTCGCCTGCTTCATGGAAATCGACATCAGCCATCTGCTCTCGAGCGCCTCCCTCAACGCCAACAACGCCGGCACCACCTTCTGCAACATCTACACCACCGACGGCATTTCGCTCGCCAACGTCGTGCTCGGCGGGCTCTCTCACGAGAATAATCTCTTTGGCGCACTCACTTTCGCCAACTTCGACGCCGGCTACAGCCTCAACGATATGCGCAAGAATTTTTCCGAGGGCAAGCGCGGCATCGCCTCCTTCACCTACGAGGGCGTTCGCGAGACCATGTGCTACGTCCCCATCCGCGGCACCGATTGGGTGTTGACTTACCTCATTCGCGAAAGCATCATCAGCAATCAAATCGGCTCGATCACCGACGGCATCGTCATGCGCGGCTTCTTTCAATCGCTCCTGATCGCGCTCGTGTTGGTTGCCATGTTCGCAATGATGATCAAACAGACGCGCAAAGCCGCCAAGATCACTCTCGCCAAGGAAGTCGCCGAAACCGAAAGCCGCGTCAAACAACAGGAGCTCGAGGAGCAACTCGCGCTCCAAGAAGAACTGCTCGATCAAGAGAAGAAGCGCGCTCAGCAGGACAGCATGATCACCGCGCTCGCCTCCGATTATCGCAGCGTCTACTACGTCAATCTCGACACCGACGAGTGCGTCTGCTATCGGCGCGATGCGTTGGCGGCGGCTGATTCGATCGAAGAGGGCGCGTTGATGTCCTTCAAAGATTTTTTCACCCGTCACGCCGAAAAGTACGTCACCGAGGAGTATCGCGACGGCTTTTTGAAGTTCATCGAGCCGACATCGATCCGCGCGGGACTCGAGAAGTCAAAGATGATCACCTATCGATATCTGACCACCCGCAATGGCAAAGAGTCTTACGAGATGATCCGAATGGCGGGCGTGCGTCACGCGGAGGAGCGCGTTGACCACATCGTTCACGCCGTCGGAGTCGGCTTCACCGATATCGACGCGGAGATGCGTGATTCGCTCGAGAAAAGTCGGGCGCTGAGCGACGCGCTCAAAACCGCCGAGCAGGCCAGCCGCGCAAAAACCGCTTTCCTCTCGAGCGTCTCACATGAGATCAGAACGCCCATGAATGCCATCATCGGGCTCGACAGCCTTGCGCTCCACGAACCCGATCTGCCGCCGACCGCGCGCGATTATCTCGAAAAGATCGGCTCCAGCGCGCAACATCTTTTGAGCCTCATCAATGACATTCTCGATATGAGCCGCATCGAGTCGGGGCGGATGAATATAAAGAGCGAGGAATTTTCCTTCTCGAAAATGATCGAGCAGATCAACACGCTGTTCAGCAGTCAATGCCACGACAAGAAACTCAAATACGATTGCCGCATCAACGGGCACATCGATGATTATTACATCGGCGACAGCGTCAAGCTGCGGCAGGTGCTGATCAATATTCTGTCGAACGCCGTCAAGTTCACGCCCGAGGGCGGCGAGATCGATTTCGAGATCGAGCGAACCGCCAACTTCGACGGCAAGTCGACGCTCAAATTCTCCGTCAAGGACACGGGTATTGGTATCAGCGAGGAGTTCCTCCCGAAGATTTTCGACACCTTCACGCAGGAGGATTCCGGCACCACCAATAAGTACGGCAGCTCCGGTCTCGGAATGGCGATCACCAAAAACATCGTCGAGATGATGAACGGCAAGATCGAGGTCGCCAGCACCAAGGGCGTCGGCACGACCTTCACCGTCATCGTCACGCTGCTCGATTCGAACAAGAAGGACGGCGCCGCGACGGATATCGAAATTCGACCGCAGGATATGAGCGTGCTGGTCATCGACGACGATCCGATCGCTTGCGAGCACGCAAAATTGGTGCTGTCGAAGGCGGGAATTGCGTCGGATTACGTGATGTCGGGGCGCGAGGCGCTCGAGATGGTCAAGACGCGACACGCGCGGCGCGATCCGTACAATCTGATCGTGGTCGATTGGCAAATGCCCGAGATG
>CAMKFB010000063.1 GCA_946411735.1 uncultured Selenomonadales bacterium | reverse complement strand
CTTGTCGTTTTACGAGCACTTCAAGCAGCGGCGCTTCCAATTGGACGAGTATAATGTGGTCGGCTCGACGGCGACGCCCGAGGAGATTGCGCGCGTCAAGTCGATTCGACCGTCGCTCGGTCAAGAGACGAGACCCGCGCGCTTCATGACGGAGGTGCTCGATTATCCCGACGATGTTTATCTCAACGGGTTTTGGGGCGATGAGCGCTACTTCTTCGACATTGCCGATCGGCTCCGCGCTGAGATCACCTTGAAAAATCCTCCGTCGACGGCGGCGGCGCGATGGAAGGATCGGATCGAGGCGGCGGAGTGTTCGGTGTCGATCCACATTCGGCATGGAGATTTCGTCGTCAACCGCGCGGAAAATTATCGCGGGATATTGCCGCTCGAATACTATTACGATTGCATCAACGCATTGCGACAAGAGCACGAGCGCTTGACGGTGTTCGCGTTCTCGGACGATCTGCCGTGGGTCAAGAAATATTTTCGACCGAACGCGGCGGTTGAATACGTCGAGGGCACGCGCGATGTCGAGGAGCTGCTGTTGATGAGCCGCTGCACTCACAACATCGTCGCCAATTCGACGTTCAGTTGGTGGGGCGCGTGGCTCAATCCCAATCCCGATAAGAAAGTTTTTCGTCCGAATCCCGCCAACATGATCGATCAACCGTTGCCGGCTCCCGATCCGAGTCGTGTCGGAAATCCGAACTCGATCGAAAGTTGGATCAGAATGCCGGTCGATTGGTCGCTCAAGGTGCCGACGATCGAGTATCCGCCGGTAATATCGGTGATCCTTGCCGTTCATAACGTCGAGAAGCGGATCGAATCTTGTCTGCAAAGTATTTTGGAGGCGGATTTCGAGTATTACGAGGTGATCGTGATCGACGACGCGAGCGACGACGGCACTTTCGATATCTGTCAAAAAATCTCCGCGCGGAGCAAAAAAATAAAGCTGCTTCGGACGGTGAAACGGATCGGTCGGAGCGCGGCGCTCAACCGTGCGATCGAGTGGGCGGCGGGCGATTACATTGTTTTTGCCGACATCGACGGGCTGATGTTGCCGAATGCGTTGCGCGACTTCTATCTGGTCGACATCGAGCATCACGCGGATGTACTTCACGCCACCAATTGGTTTGTTGAGGACGCGAACGGTTCAATCAACTATCGAGACAAGAAATTTCGATTGCGCAACGCGCCGGCATTTCCGTCATTGAACGGGCGGATGAACTTCACCGGCGATCGATCGCGGCGCCTTCAATTGTTGGAGCTGAACGGCATTAATCGGCATCTCGGCAGCAACATGTTTCGGCGGTCGTTTCTTCTCGACAACGGGATCAAATTCGAAGAGAATATCGACGCGGATTATATTTTCCTGAGGCGAACTTTTTTGGAGGCGGAGAACATCGTTTTGATCTCGCGTCCGACCTTCGCCGCATTGAATCAATAAAAAAAGGGGCGCCGCCCCGATTTTTCTTGTCCCGAAATTTATCTCAGCCGCGCGGTTTACCGCACTCCGCGCAGAATTTTCCTTTATTGCCGGCGTGCCCGCAAGCCTCGCACGTCCATTCTCCCGACGCGGGACGGGGCTTGCCGCACTCTTGACAGAACTTGCCGGTATTCTTTGCGCCGCATTCGCACGTCCACTCGCCGACGGGCGCGGGTTTGGGCTCACCGCACTCCGCACAGAACTTCCCTCGATTGCCCGCATGCCCTTTCGAGCATGTCCAACCGTCATCAGCTCCGCGCGGAGCTGATGACGGTTGATTTTGTTGACGTGCCGCTTGCCCCATCGCGAAGAGATTTTGCGCGTTGAAGCCGCCGGCGTTCGCCGCCATGTTCATCCCGTAGAATCCCATCGCCGCGCCGTTGGCATTACTCGCCGCCGCGTTCATCGCCGCCGCCTGAGCTCCGACCAAATGCGCGCCCGCCATCGACGGATCGCGGAATGTGGCATTGCGCTGGAGCTCTTTTATCATCTTCTCGTCCTCTTCGGACGCGTTGACATTCGATATTCCGAACGAGACGACCTCGATCCCGCGCAACTCGCCCCATTTCTTGTCGAGAATGTCATTGAGCGCGTCGGCGATCTCCATCGTATGCGCGGGCAAGGCGCTGTATCTGATCCCCATGCCCGACAATTGAGCGAACGCCGGCTGTAATGCCGTCTGCAGCTCCGACTTCAATTGCGCGTCGATCTGCGATCGATCGAAAGTGTCGGTGACGTTGCCGCACACGTTCGTATAAAACAGAATCGGATTGACAATCTTGTAAGAATACGTGCCGAAGCATCTGATCGAGATGTCGACGTCGAGTCCGATGTTGGCATCGACCACGCGGAACGGAATCGGCGACGGCGTGCCGTATTTGTTGCCGGTAATTTCTCTGAGGCTAAAATAGTAAACGCGTTGGTCTTTACCGGGCGCGCCGCCGTACGCAAAGCGCCGACCGATCTGCTCGAAAACGAGCGCAATCTTTTCGGAGAGACCGGCGCCGTCGGTGAAGATCGACGGTTCGCTGCCTTGATCGTAAGTGTATTGCCCGGGCTCGGCGGCAAGCTCGGCGACCTTCCCCTGGTCGACGATGATGGCGCATTGCCCGTTGTTGACGACGATGGTTGAGCCGTTGGTGATGATATTTTCGCCCGAGGTATTTGAGCTGCGACCGTGGAGGCTCTGTTGACGTTGACCCTTGGCGACGAGAATGTTGTTGTCGAGGGCGTCGCAATAAAAATTCTCCTTCCACTGATCGGCAAGAACTCCTCCAACGGAGCCGAGCGCGGCTTTGATCAGACCCATAATCTCATCCTCCAATCGTTTGATGATGCTTGATTATTCGCCGTCCGCGCGGGCTTTCCTGTAAAAATGCCCTAAAAAAACTATTTGACTTGCCGGCTCGATGATGTTAAAATAACATCTGTAACAACGATAGCGGAGCCCCCGCAAGTCAGTTTCATGTTATCAAGCGGAGGCGCCGTTGTCAAGGAAAAAATTGGAGGCGATTTTTATGGCTGCAGAAAAGAAGTCGTACAAGCTGACGACGGAGCTGGCTCGCGAGATCATTGCGCGCAAGAAAATCCGTCCCGACGAGCCCGGCACTCAGCCCGGCGATCCCGGCAATGGGCGCGTCCTCGTGATCGACGAGACGCATCAGAAGTTCAACGGCATCATCTATAAGCGCAGTGTACATTCTGTTAATCAAAACGTCAGGTATATATTTACTGCCGATAGAATCTGCTACCTTCACGTCGACGTGTGGACGTTCCACAACGGAAAACCACCGAAAAAGTATATCGTTCACCACGAGCATCGGTGTCTTGATGGTAACTTCAATCAGGATGAGAATAATATTGAGTGGCTCTTTTTGCTGAAACACTCGGAACACATATCCTATCATCGTTTTGCCGGTCCGTACGTCAAGAAAATCTGCCAAAATCCCAAATGCGGCAAAGAATTTTGGACTCTCGGATACGGCTCAAAGTACTGCAGTGATCGCTGTTTCGAGGCATCCAAAAATGTGAATCCGAAAATGGGAAGCAATTTTATTACACCGGATATCGCTCGACATTTGGAAAAAGCCATTAACAATGATAGCAGCTTTTTCGCTGATGCCGGCAGAGATAAATATTTCAACAAAATGGAGACTCGTATTTGCTTCTACTGCCATCGTCCGTTCAATACCATTGCCAATCGTCCTGCGATAATGTGCAGAAGACCGGATTGCATAGGGCATAATCTCTTAATCGCCATCGCCAAAACTCAATACTTCATAATGAAAAGAATTGAAGAGCGAAACAAGGGATGGCAGACTTTCAGGCACAAAGAGTTCGGCAAACTCGATGTCGTTGTCATTGACGGCGAGGCGTGGTTCATTGGCAAGCAGGTGGCGACTATGCTCGGCTATGCGAACACTAGAGACGCTATCATTCGACTGGTTGAAGACGACGACAAAAAGTTGCTCACGTATGACGAAATTCAAAGGTCGGGAATCTCGACCTTTGCGTCACCGCGCGGTTTGATGCTCATCAACGAGTTCGGAATGAACGATCTCATCCTCGACTCTCAACTGCCGGCGGCGAAGCGCATTCGCCACTGGATCACTCACGAAGTAATGCCGTCGCTACGTCGGCGCGGCACCTACTCGTTCACCGAGCACCTGCCGACCGCCGCCGATTATCTCTCCGAAGAAGAAATGCGGGCACTAATCGCCTTTCGTAAGCGCAACGGCGATGATAACCATGCACTTACCGCACTCAACGAGCTTTCCGACAAAGAACAGCAGCTTGTCTTCGATCTGATTGACCTTCTTCACACGCGCCGCGCGGAACCGCCGACCGTCGACGTCACTCCCGCCGAGGGCTGATCGAAAATATTTTGTTGAAGGGCTTGCCGCCCTTCTTTTTTTTGCGCTCGCGCGCATGCAGCACGGTCTAGTGAAAAATATTTGACGAGCAGACTGAGATGCATTACAATCATAAAGGAGAAAAAAAAAACGCGGGTATGAAAATTTCGCGTGGACGTGATGAGTTATGAGAGCCATCTTCGTGATCATATTGGTCTTTGTCCTGTCGAGCGTCTTGTTGTCGGTCAGCGCCGAGAGGAAAGTAATCGAGGCGGACGGCTATTCGATCATGGGCGACGGTCCCGAGGAAAATCCCGCCGTCGCTCAGGAGCGCGCCCGCAAAGATGCCAAGCGCGCCGCAAGCGAGAAGGCGGGCGTTTTTGTCGAGAGTCTGTCGGAGGTGCAAAACGGTCAGCTCACGAAGGACGCCGTCCGCACGATCTCCGCCAACATTCTCGAGGTTCAGAGCGATCCCATCACCGTAGAGGTGATCGGCGGCATCGTCATCAGATACCATTGCCATATCACCGTGGTCGTCGACACCGATATCGTTCTGGCGCAGCTAAACAAGGGCAAGGAGAAGCTCGAGGACGCCATCAAACTCAATAAGGATCAGGAGGAGTATACCGCAAAGAACGATGCCGAGCTTGCCGAGCTCAAGGAGAAATACAAGCAGGCGACCGAGGCGGAGAAGATCGAGATCAACAAACAGGTCAAGCGCAACGAGGCAAAATTTACGGCGACGCAGTTGAATGCCGACGGCATTGCGCGATATCAGCGCGATGATCTCGACGTGGCGATAGAATATTTTGATCGTGCGATCGAGACCGATCCGGTGTATTCGGCGCCGTGGAGCGGGCTGGGCTGGATTCACAACGATCGCGGCGAGCATGACAAGGCGATCGAGTGCTTCCAAAAGGCGATTGAGCTTTACGAGTCGTTTGCACCGGCGTGGAACGGGCTGGGGTGCGCTTACAATTACAAGGGCACGCTCGAAAAGAATCCCGCGCATTATCACAAGGCGATCGAGTATTGTCGCAAGGCGATCGAGTTGGATCGGGAGTATGCGGCGCCGTGGAGCAATTTGGGATATGCGTATGACAAGCTCAAGGAGTATGACAAGGCGATCGAGTGCTATAACAAGGGGCTGGCGATCAACTCGGCAGATGCGGCGCCGCTGAGCAATCTGGGCAATGTTTATGAGCACTTGGGGCAATCGGACAAGGCGATCGAGTATTATCTCAAGGCGATCGAGGTCGACGGGAATTATGCGAAGGCGTATAACAATTTGGGCTATGCGTACAATCACAAGGGCGAGTTCGACAAGGCGATCGAGGCTTGCAACAAGGCGGTCGCGCTCAACGCCAATTACGCCGACCCGTGGAATTGCCTGGGGTATTCGTATAACTTCAAGAAGGATTATAAAAAAGCGGCGGAGTGTTGTCAGCGGGCGGTCAAGCTCAATCCGAAGTATGCAAATGCATGGAATAATCTTGGCTATTCTTACGGCGGTCTCGGCAATTTTAAGAAATCATATGAAGCATATAAGAAGGCGGTCGAGCTGGAGCCGGATGTCGAGGCGTATCGGACGAATCTCGAGAACGCGCAAAAGCGATTGTGATCGCCGCCAACCGACGAATGCAACCATCAAAATATATGAGAAGGGTTTGATGTTCAATGGTTTCAAAGAAAACCGAACGCGAGATCATCGGCGCGCTCCGTCGAACGCGACGGCTGCTGCCTCCGGCGTTGGCGCTGATGGTCGGGCTGGGGCTGCCGTCGGGCATGGCATCGGCACAGGAGGCGGACGTGAACACGGAGGCGGCGCACGTCGAGGTGTTCGACTTCGAGGCGGAGGTCGAGCCGGCGGTCGAGGCAGAGGTCACCGAGGACAGTCTCAGCTATCTGCTTCTCGTTGACACGTTCGAGACGGCGGAGCGCATTCCGACGAGGCGCTTGAGCACGCCGGCAAGCGTCACGGTCATCACCGCCGCAGAGATCGAAGCCAATCACTATCAGTCCGTGAGCGAGGCACTCTCGCACGTCAACGGCATGGTGATGAATTACATCAACGGCAGCGATCGCGTGTTGACGCTCGTCGACGGGCACAGGACGTTCTTATATCCTTCGGTCAAGATGATCGATCGCATCGAGATCGTCAAGGGCGGCGGCTCCGCGCTTTACGGCTCCGACGCGGTCGGCGGCGTCATCAACATCATCACCAAGCGAGGCGATCACAACGAGACAACTGTCGACGTCAGTACCGGCTCCTGGCACCGTCACCACTACGAGGTCACCAATCAGGGCAACGACGGCAAGCTCGGTTGGTTCATTCAAGGCAACATTTATAGGAGCCGTCCGTATGACTACAGAGGCGCCGGCGCGCCCACTCCGGGTGAACAATTCAGCGATTATGACGACAAAGGCGCCGCCGTTCGGTTGGATCACCGTTTCGACGATCGCAATTCCTTGACGTTTGACATCACGCATTATTCGGGGCACTCGGGACAGTACGACATCGATTGGGATTATTATCCGGCGTCTTCCGTGACCAATCAGGTGTCTTTGACGTACAATTTTAAAGAGGGCACCTCGACGCCGGGCTTCCTGCGGTATTTCAACGCTTACAGATCATCGATTGACCTTTTCCATGAGAAAGGTGAAGAACGTCTGCAGGGCGCCGATTATCAAAACGGTTGGGAGTTCGGTCAGCACCGTTTGATAGTCGGATTCGAGTGGCATCAGAGCGCCGATAAGAGCGATTACATCGACTTCGGCAATATCAAGCGCAAAGTCAACAATCAGGCGTATTACATTCAAGATACGATTACGATGGGCGATAAGTGGACGGTGATCCCCGGCACGCGGCTCGATCACAACAGTCAGTTCGGCAATCAGTGGTCGCCGAAAATCGCCGCCAACTATTCTCCCGACGATCAAACAAAAATTTTTGCGTCGTGGGGGCGTGTGTACCAAGCGCCCACACCGTTGCAGTTATACTCCCGTTTTTGGCGCACGCTCAACAGATGGGGCATTCCGTATTACTTGGAAGTGCACATGGGCGACAGCAATCTTGAGCCCGAGAGCGGTCATACCGAGACGATTGGCATTGAGCATGACTTCAGCGATAAAGTCAACGTGGCGCTGAATCTGTTCAATTCAAACGTCGGCAACTATCTGGATCGGCTCGACAGGGTGACGTACTATGACAACGACGAAACCCCGTACTATCTCAACAACACCACCTATATGTACGTCAATTCCAGTTCGGATAAGGAGCGCGGCTTGGATTTGGTGTATCGTCAGAGGATCGACGACCATTGGAGCTATAATCTCGGCTACGCTTACACGCATAAGGAGCGTCCTTCGGGAGACGATTTGGGACAAGGGCATTGGCGCATGCCGCGAAACAGTTACACCGCCTCGATCCGCTATCAGAACGGTCCGTGGAAGGCGTCTTTGCATGGAATGATGGGTCAAGGCAGCGGCGGATCCAATTACATGGAAGATGATTTGGCTATGTTCGATTTCAACGTCAGCTGCGACGTTGCCGATTGGGCGACGATTTACGCCAAGGCGATCAACTTCACCAATCAGAACAATCATCGTCATGTAGACCGGCGTTTCAACGGTCCGGGGCGGATGTTTACGTTTGGTCTCGATTGCCGCTTCTGATTTCCGAATCGCGTTTTGAGATGAGGTGAATCCGATGAAAAAATTTTTCTCGAGAATGTGCTGCTCGATCGCCGTCACGGCATTCATTCTGTTGATGAATGTTTCGACGGGGTTCGCCACGTCCGACGCGGAGCTCAATTGGAGGCACTCGACCATCACCGTCAAAGGGATCGGTCTGGCGCCGAAGAACGCAATCAATTACGCGCAACGGATTATGGCGGCGCGCCGCGCGGCGGTCGTCGACGGCTACCGTCATCTGGCGGAAGCGGTTAAGGGAGTCAACGTCGACGCCGACACCACCGTCGAGGACTTCATGTTGACAAGCGATGTCGTCCGCACCAAAGTCAGCGCCGCCATCCAAGGCGCGGAAGTTATCAGCGAACGCGAGATCGAGGACGGTTACGAGGTTACGATGCGGATTGCGATGTTCGGTTCGGAGGGCTCTTTGGCGGCGGCGGTCATGCCTCCGACTGCAAAACGGGAGCCCTTCCCCGAGCCGATTCAAACCGTCGCGCCGTCGATGCCCGAGTACAACACTCGAGCGGCGGTCACCGGCTTGATCGTCGACTGCCGCGGGCTCAATCTCAAGCCCGTGATGAGCCCTGTCATCAAAAACGACCAAGGCACTCCGATCTACGGTCACACCAATCTCGACCCGAGTCAAGTGATCGCCAACGGCATGGCAACTTACGTTTCGGAGCCGTCGGACGGCACCACCCGCGCCGGCAGCAATCCGTTGACGGTCAAGGCGGTCTCGCTCGAGAATCACAACGGTTATCCGGTGATCTCGACCGCCGACGCCAATCGCGTGCTGATCGAGAATAAGACTTCGGGCTTCCTTGAGAACTCGAGAGTGGTGTTCGTGTATTGAGGGCGGAGCGATGAGAGAAAAACTTAGAACGGCGGCGTTGATCTTGAGCATCTCGTGCGCGTCGATGATCGGGATGATCGATCTGACGCCGGTCGAGGCGGAGATCAAGACGATCGAGGCGGACGGCATGTACATCATGGGCGACGGCACGAAGGAAAATCCCGCCGTCGCTAAAGAACGTGCGCGGGAAGATGCCAAGCGCGCGGCGAGCGAAAAGGCGAGCGTCTACGTCGAGAGCCTGTCGGAGATGAACGAAAACGAGATCACCAAGGACGTGGTCCGAACCGTTTCGTCGAGCGTGTTGCAGGTTACGAGCAGCGATGTGACGGCGGAGGTCGCGGCGGATAACGCGCTGATCTTTCGATGTCATATCGTGGCGCTGGTCGACAGCGATAAAGTGCTCGGGCAATTGAAGAAGGACGGCGCGGAGTTGGCTGAGGCTGCCCGTCGAAACAAAGAACTCGAGGAGCAAATCTCGAAAGTCAACGCGGAGCTGGCGACGCTCAAGGACCGGTACGCGGCGGCTCAAGACGAGGCGGAGCGCAACAAAATTCGCGAGCAGGTTCGGCTCAACGAACAGAAATTCGAGACGAATCAATTGATCGAACAAGGCAATAACCGGCTGATGAATCGGGATTTTTATGCGGCGATACAATCCTATCGGGAGGCGTTGATCGGCGATCCCGGCAACTCCGTCGTCTACAACAATCTCGGTTTTACCTGCGAGCAGACGCACGATTACGATGCGGCGATCCTCCACTATCAAAAGGCGATCGAATGCGACGCGCGATACGTCGGCGCGCATTACAATCTCGGCAACGTGTACTATCGGCGTCAGGAATATCGGCAGGCGATCGAGAATTACCTGCGGACGATCGAGCTCGACGATCAATTCATTGCGGCGTATAACAATCTCGGGTTGGCGTATGAAAACTTGGGTGAGTATGACAAGGCGATTGACAGCTTCACGCGGGCGATCGAGAAGGCTCCCGACAAAAGCGGTCGGAGCTTCGCCGGGCTGTACAACAATCGCGGGACGTGCTATCAGCGTATGGAGCGGTTCGACGCGGCGCTGAGCGATTACGATAAGGCGCTCGAGATCGATCCCGCTTATTCTGAGCCGAAGCTCAACGCGGAGCGGTTAAGGGCGTGGCTTAACGGTTGACGATAAATTTTTTGAAGGAAGGTGTTGACGAATGGCTTATATCGAGTCCGGAACATTGAACTTTGATGATACTGTCATCGGCACCGACGGTGACGACGAAATATACTCCTACGGAATACGCAGCAGCGTCGACGGCGGGGCGGGCGATGATACGATTCACACCGCCGGATATTTGAGCACCGTCAGCGGCAGAGATGGCGATGACAGTATCTATATCGATTGCAGTTACATTATCGCCGACGGCGGCGAAGGCAGTAACCGCTTTATTATTGCTCCAGACGACAACATTTCCAACGTGACGATGCGCGGCGGCTCGGGTGAAGACGGCTTCTTCTTTTTCCCGGAAGCTTATTTCATTCGCTCGTCGGTCATTGAAAATTTTACTGCCGACGACTATGTGGTTATCAACATCGGAAGGAATTCCGGTCCGTATTACTATGACAGCGACGGCAATCTCATCGAGCAGGACATCAACGAAAACGCATACTATCTGCATTACAGTCGAAACACCGCCGGCGATTTGACGTTCTTCAACTATAACGGTCGTCAGACCGATCTGACTTACTACGACAAAAGTGCATACAGAGATGACGATGCGACCGCCGCGACCATAGCAGAAAGCAGTAATACCGACGTTGTCTTCACGCTGAAGGGCGTCACTCATATCAGCGAGATTTCCGACGCCGTGATCAGTTATAGCGATTACTACGGCGATCGACTGCATGATCAAACGCTCGGTGAGGCGCTTCCCGTCCAAAACATCGTGAGCGGTTTCAACAAGATCGACGATTGGGCGGTGATCGACTCGGATTTTGCCAGCGACTTCCGCCTCGACAAGATGAACGAGCTCCGCAGCAGTTCGATGTACATGATGTACCACATCGACGCCATCGACGATACTGCCGTCGGCAGGATGCTTGCCGGCAATGAATATACCAACTGGATTTACGCCGGCGACTACGGCAATAAGATGTGGGGCGGCGAAGCGGGCAATGACGTGCTCATCGGCGGCGGCGGCAGCGACACATTTTTTGGCGGTCAAGGCGCGGGCAATTATACGAGAATCTATAAGTGCTCGAGTGATGATCTCGTGGTCTTGTGGAATGTAACCGCAGGGGATTTGTCGGAAATGCCGACCGTCACCGAGACCGAATCGAACGGAGTTCCCACCGAAGTTATGAGTGTCACCATGAATGACGGAAGCTCCGTCAGTATTTGGCGCGAGTCTGCAAATTCGACCACCAACATCTTGCTTGCCGACGGCTCAAAATTTGTCTACGATCCGAATGTCGAGGGCAATTGGCAATTTGCGGGCTCGATCGACGCAAGCGAAGTTCCGAGTCCCGTTGCGCCGGACGACGGCGCTCCCGACGGCGTTGTGTTTCATGAGGACACGGCGTATCTCACATCGTCGTATATCGGTGACTTCCGCCTCGAGGATTTGGATAACGACTCGATCACAAACATCTCTGCTCCGAACGACACCGTTAGCGGCAGGATTTTGATTGGCGACGATCGGGACAATGTGATCCACGCAAACGATTACGGCTCGTCGATATGGGGCGGTTCGAGCGGCGATGATTCGATCTACGGCGGAGCCGGCACCGATACTTTTGTTGCCGGCAGCGGCGAAGGCTACACTTGCATTCAAGGTTACGGCACCGATGATGAGGTGTACTTCCACAACTTCAACTTCTCGGATTTGCGTTCGCTCGCAACTTATTTCGGTACATCAA
>CAMKFB010000062.1 GCA_946411735.1 uncultured Selenomonadales bacterium | reverse complement strand
ACATTATGGTCACCAACGTCAATTCCAACATCGCCGACATCGATTCCGCTTACACTCGCAAGATGCTCAACGACAACTTCGACAAAGTCAACGAGGATCGCTTCGACCCCGACGACGTTCATGGCATGTCCTCCGCCGACAAAGCTGCTCTTCAAGCTTCTCTCGACGCCAAGAAAGTCAACACCGATAAAGTCACCAGCGAAGGCGTCATCACCAACGTTGCAGGCTCCACCTTGTCCGCCGGCGGCGCTCTCAAGATCGCCTCCACCGAGCAGAACGACACCGATATTACCAACGGCAGCGGCTCCTTGGGCGCGGCAGGCGTTGCTGTCGGCGACAACATTCTCTACATCAATCATAAGACCAACACCATCCTCAACACCTCCGACATCACAGGCAAATCGGTCGATATCGACTCCACGCAGACTCAAGCCGATGCAGGCATCAAGACGGGCGTGTACGAAGTGGGCGTCGGCTTGCTCGAGGTCGGCGTCGGGTATAACTCCGTCCAACTCAAGGGCGATACCGTTGTCGACGTCAAGGGCAGCAACATCACCGCCACCAACGGCGCCCTCAACATCAACGCACTCGACAACGCCAAGACCGATGTGCGCAATTTCGGCGTCAATGCGGGCGTGATCGGCGTGCCGGTCACGATGGCAAAGAGCGTCAACGAATCCGCCACCACCGTTATGATCGAGAACAGTTCGTCCTCCGGCGGCATCAACAGCGATTTGTCGGCGACGGGGAATCTCAACGTCAAGGCGCGCAGTGCCAACGAAGCGTATGTGGACGCGACAAGTGCAAGCGGCGGCGCGTTGGTGGTAGCGACTACGACCTCGACGGTTCGCGATGACAACAAGGCGTCGGTGATCGTCAACGACGGCAACAATCGCTTTGGAGGATACTCGATCAACTTGACGGCGGAATCCGATCCGAGACTTAGAACGTATGCGCCGAGCGCGTCGGTACAGGCTGTGGGCTTCACCTACGTGCAGTCCGAAATCGAGCTCAAGGGTGGCGCGGACGTGTCGGTCAGCAGCGATAACCGTTTCGACAGCGGCACGGTCAATTACAAGGCGACGACGGGCTCCTCGAACGCCAATCGGAAGGCGGCTTATGCGGAGATGTACTCGGTCAACGGCGGCGGCATTTCGATCGACACCGCGCCGAACACGGCGAGGATAACCACCGACACCACAACCAATGTCAAAGTCGGCAGTCAGACCTATAACGGCAACACGTCGGTCACCGTCGACAGCACTTCGCAGCTTAAGCGCGACGCTTACGCCAACGGCTATACGATCGGCATTGTGATGGACAGTGCGCGCGACAGAGCCTATGTCGACGCCAAGGATAAGGTAATTGCCGAGATCGGCTCGGGCAGCGCCATCGAAAATAATGTCGTCGGCTTGAGTGTCAACGCCACCAACACCAACCTGACCGATTTGAAAGCGACGGGCGGTTCGGGCGGCATCTTGGATATTGCTTCGCAGTCGATGACGGAGAATGCGAGTAATATCGACGTCACCGCAAAAGTCGGCGGCACGTGGAATGTCACGGGCGCGGTTTCGATCAACGCCGCCTCCGACGACACGGTAAGAGGTTACGCGCGTCAAGGTCATGGCGGCTTGGCGGGCGGCGCCGGAGTGTATGCGGATAACGACATCAAGGGGACGACGAGTGCAACGGTAGCCGAGAATGCCTCGATCAATGCCGGCTCCATCGAAGTCAATTCAAGCAACATTTTCAAGACGGACGGGTATAAGGGCGAGGAGAGCTTCCTGCTTGCCGATTACTACGGCGGCGGCATTGAAATTGACAGCCTCGAGACGAACGTGGATGTCAACAAGAAAGCCCACACCGACGTCGGCGCCAACGCTTCAATCACAACCACCGGCACTCAGACCTACACCGCGACCAGCAACGGCGACGTGATGAATAAATTGAACGCGGCGGGCGGCGGCTTGGCCGATGCGCTTGACGCCGACGCCAACACCGACGTGACGACCGATAACCAAGTACGATTCGCAGCGGGCTCGAAGGCGCGCGCCACCGGCGACAGCACCTTCACCGTCAAAGCCTACGACCTGCTCAACGTCGACAGTTCGGCGGCAGGCACCAACGGCGGTGTGGCAGGATTCCTGTTCCCCTACACGACCAACGACATCAACCGCACCAATTATATCGATGTGAAGGGCGCGCTTTCGACCGCCGGCAACTTCGACGTGGAAGCGGGCGGCACCAAGGACGCGTTCTTCGACGACGGCGTCCGTCAAGTCTACGTCAAGACGGTGACGGAGGCGAACAACTACACGCTGATCGATGTGAGCGAGCCGATGGCGAATTACTCCTTGACCGAGAGCAACTCGATCAACATCGACGGGAGCATCGACAGCGGTCGCGACGTGAACATGCGCGCCGACGGCGGCAAGGTCGAAGTGCTTTACAGCAGCCGTAACGCCAGATTCGCGAATTTGAAGCTCTACGCGGGCGAGGGCGTTCCCGATCTGAGCGGCGACGGCAACTCGGTCGAGAAGGGCACCTACGCCACCAACCTTTTGGGCACAACGGTCGGCGAGGAAGATAAGAGCGACAAGGAAAAAGACGGCGAGCGCACCAATTACATCACGGTCAACGGCAGCATCAATGCCGGCAGCGCCGTCAGGGACGTTGCCATCAACATCAGCGGCGCCGTCGTCCCCGACAAATACTACATCGTCAAAAACAACGCCAGCACGCGCAGCAGCGGCTCGTTGAATGTCACCTCCGACATCGACCTCGACTATACCGAGAGCTCATTCGATTACGCGGACGAGCTTTCCAAGCGCCGTTCCGCGTTGATCAAACTGATCGATCAATACACCAGGGGCGAGCATGCGGACGAGGTCAACATGTCGGCAGTGTCGGGCTTCCAAATGGAAGTGGAGCGCATCGAGGATAAGATGCGCGAGCTGAATCTGACGGTGAACGAGGGCAACAACAAGTCCCGCACCGCGAGCGGCATCGACGTTCGTTGCATCGAGCTTGGCAACATTTCCTTGGCGGGCGGCAACATCAATCTCAACACCGCCGCCGTCAAAGGATCGGGCACTTTGACCGCCAAAGGCGCCCCCAATCTCAACATCACCAACACCTCCAATGCGTACCTTCGGATCAAAGACATCGAATTGGGCGGCGAGAGCGGCAACGTCATAGTCAAAGGGCACGCGATCGCGTATGCGGGCGAAAAGGGCGTATCCTCGAGCCTGAAGTTGGACACGGCAATGCTGTCGGGCGCGGGCAACATCACCATTTACAACAACCCCGACATAGGTACGTTGCGAATCGGCTCGACGACGGAGCCCGACAATCGAAAGCTCGACGCCGATTACACGCCGCACCCCGATCTGCGCATCATGGGCAGCGTCGACAACGTCAACGGCGATGTGAGTATCATCAACACACGCGGCGACATCGACATTGCCGCTCCAATCGAGTACGACGCCGACGGCAACGTCATCACCACCGCCCAATCGAGCACCGCCAACATCAGCGGCCGCAACATCTACATCGAAGCCAACGGCACCATCAATCAGGGCTACATCGAAGGCATGGTGAACGTGGGCGGCACCCCCGAGTACGTCCTCCGTGCGGACGCCACCTCCGCCGTCAATAAAGCCCACGACGAGCTCAACCTTACCGCCTCCTCCGACAGCAAATCCTACACCGTCAAAAAGAACGTCGGCAATAGCGGCGGCGACACCTCCGCGCGCAATGACAACGGCGTCAACGGTCGCATAGCGGGCAACAACATCTACCTTGCCGCGCTTGACATCAACATCAACGGTCTCATTCAAGCGGGCTACGACACCTACACCGCCACCGTCAACACCGCCGACCTTGAAACCCTCAAAACCGAGCTTGCCAACGCCGACACCGACGCCCTCGACAAACGCATGAAGGATTCCAGCGGCCGCTACGCCGTCAACGATGCGGGCGCCGTCTACAACTCCACCCAAGGCTACAGCGACTACGAACTGCCCGTCTACTACGACGCCGACACCGATCGCTTGATAATGGAGCCCGTGGTTACGGGCGGCGGCAAAGTCTATCTGAGCGGTCGAATCGCCTCCACGGGCAACGGGCGCATCTACGCCGCCAACGGCTACGCCTCCATCGCCATCAACAACAACACCGACCTCCCCCTCGAGACTTCGCGCATCATTAACAACGAGCGCTCGGGCAAAATCACCATCGTCGACACCGCCAAGGACACCCGCACCGAGTACACTCCCGGGCAGACGCTCGTCATCAAAAACTACACCAACCTGTTGAAGACCTACGGTGTTGACGACATGCAAACCATCTACAGCGTGGCGAATACGACCTCCAACAACATCGGCTACCTTGACAGCGACACGGGCGTTCCCGCCACCACCGTCTACGAACCCGCCGAGGGCATGCGCTACTATTGGGTTCAAGGCGAAAAGACCATGACCGACAAAATCTATCACCACACGGAGGAGGGCTGGGGCATTTTGGGCTCCGAGTTCTTTACCGGCACACTTCTCTTCGGCGACTCCAAAGAGACGGTCGAGCGCTGGGAGAAAGACCTGACGCCTCGGAATTCGCCCGGCGGCAGGAGCGCTTTGGACAAGGGCGGCTACCTTATGACGCCCGACGATCTCGACGCAGGCCTTGACGGCATCGACGCATTATTGGCGAATTGGAATAACGACAACATGAATCTGAAGGCGGAATCGACTTTGCAAGACACGACGGGGCCGATCGGCATTGCGCAGGAAACCAAGGTTAAATCCTACGTTGTCGCCAACAAATACACCACCACCACCGATTGGAAGTACATCTACGGCAGCATGCAGACCTACACCTTCGACATCAACGCCTCCAAGCCGATAACGGTGGGCTTCTTTGGTCGACGGACGGGACCCGTGTCGCTAAACTCGGGCGGCAGCATCTACCTTAACGGCGACATAGAGATGAGCGACGGCAACGCGCCCTTGAGCATTGACAGTCGACACGGCGGAGTATATCAATCCGGAGCGGCGCTGTTGAAGACGGGCAACGCCGCCATTCACGCGCTCGACGCGATCAGCGGCATCAACATCGAGACGATGGGGCGCCTTGACAGTTCCACCAACGAATACTACGACGAGCTCCCGCTTGACATCTACTCGAGCGGCGGCGGCGCGATCGACATCAACGTGGTGGGCGGCACGACGGCGGGCTATGCGATGCCGGGCGACATCTTCTTTGACGGGAAAGGCGTGCGTAGCGTAGCGTCGGACGGCACGCGCGGGAACGTAACGATAACGACGTCGGGACAAATGCGCGGCGTGAACGGCGTGACGGGCAAGACGATCGTCTTGACGAGCGAGAACGCGGGCGTGGGTTCGGACAAAGACAAGCCGATGCGAATAGACGCGTCGAATGCGGTGGAGGTGAAAGCCAACGGCGACATCTTCCTTTCGAGCCCGTACGACGGGACGTTGCGAGTGGGCGCGATTTCGACCGAGAACGGCAACGTCCACCTGTCGAAATTGGGAATGTACGGCAAGGTAGAGCCGTCAGCGACGTACCAATCGGGCGTGGAGCGCGCGGACATAGAGGAGCTTATCAAGCAATGGGTTGACCAAGGCGTGATCGCTCCGACTCCGGAATACGCGGGCACATACCTCAGCGGCTTGAAAGCGCGTGCGGACGAATACGCCGAGCAGATAACGGCGGAGTATGAAACGTACGCAACGGGCAAAGATGCGTATCAAGACCTGAAGACGCGAACGGAGCAAGACTTTGCGGACTATCAAGCGTTGCAAGGCGAATATGACAGCATCGAGGACGGCTACATGGCGTATGTGGACAAAGTGGATGCGGACTTCAACGCCTACCGCAATGCGACGAACGAGATACGCAATTCGCTGGAGACGGAATACAACACGATGTTGGCGTACCGCGAGCTGTCGGGTCGAAAGAAGACGTCGGCGATCAAGAAGGAGCTGGCGCGTTTGGAGGAGAAATTTGCGGGCTACGACGGCTGGGAGAGCTACTACCTGGTGAATGCGAAGTCGCTGATAGCGGACTTGAACGAGCCGACCTACATGCAGTACGTGGGCTACAACGACATCTGGGATTACATTTTGACGACGCGCCCCGGGCAGCTTATCGAGAAATTCACCAAGACGTACGACGAGGACGCGGACGAGTACATTTACTACGAGAGCGCGGAGGAATATCTGGCGACGACGGCGGGCTACGCGCTGGATCAGAAATACGGCGGATACGCGGATGCGGCTTCGTACCTGGCGACGGACGCTCGATATGCGGAGCTGATGGATGCGTACAACAACCCGAAATATCCGAGCACGTTGGAGCAGAAGAAGCTTGAGCAAGAGATTGAGCAAGCGGCGGAGGATTACAACGTGACGGCGAATCACTTCTATCTCAACAACGTTCGAATCAAGTAACTGAGGAGGCAAGCAGATGAATGAGACATTGACGGCGCGCGGGGCAACGCTCGAGGGGACCTCCGAGGGCGATCGATTTGAGGTACGAGCGACGGACATCACGTTGGACGCGGGCGACGGCGACAACTCGATCGAGGTGGACGCGGCGCGGACGTACGTGGTAATGGGCGACGGCGCGAACACGGTAGTGCTGAACGAGGAGAACAACACGATAATAGCGGGCGACGGTTCGAACGTTATATCGGTGTTTGACGATGCGAACGTGGTTTCGCTTGGCGACGGGTCGAATCTGGTGACGATAACGAGCGCGGGCAACGCGTTGACCTTGGGCGACGGTGCAAATCGCTTGGAAATAGGCGGCGGTACGAACGTGGTCGAGCTTGGCGACGGAGGCAACACGGTCTGTGGATTGCCCGCGGCGGACGTGAACGACGGCAACAGCATCATATCGGGTTTGGGCTCTGATGTGCTGACGTTGGCGGGCGCGAGCAACACGCTTGATGTGAGCGACGGCGACGACACGCTGGTGGTGGCAGGCAATCGGAACGTGCTGACGGCGGGCTATGATCTTAGCGAGTATGACGACCCTGCGATGATCAACGACGACGACCTTATATCGGTGCGCGGCGACGACAACACGATAATGGCGGGCGCGGGCGCGAACGTGTTATATCTCGAAGGTCGCAACAACGTCTACACGGGCGGCGATTCCGACACGATCCGAGCGACGGTGAGCGGCACGACGTTTGAAGGCGCGTCGGACGTGGAAATTGAAGGCAACGAGAACGCGGCGGCGGTGACGGGCGGTCGGCTGGTGATGATAGGCAACCGTTCGGAGGCTTATTTACTGAGCGGCACGAACGGTACAATCAGCGGTTCGCAAGCGTCGTTGAGGGTCGAGGACAGTCAACTTGAGCTTAACACCGATTACGCGCTGGTGATAACGGAGAACTCGACAATCAACACGTCGTCGATAACGGGGGCGAGCTTTCTGACGACCGGAGTGATGGTACTGAACGGTCACGAATATGGCGGGTCGACGATTTTACGAATGATAGACGGGGTTCCGGTTCGAGCGGCGGTGTTAAACACGCCTCTGACGGGCTTCACGGATGTTAGTGCAGACATTGTCAACTACAGGACGGCGACGATAGACAGTGTGATATACGACGTATTCACGGTGGCGTCGGGCGCGCAATCTGACGACCTTGGCGAAGTGGACGTGAAGGGCAGGGTAATCACGCGGCTTGGCTGGGGCGAGGGTTTGACGATATCGGAGCCCGATCGATACACGGTGAACGGCTATGCATTTGACGTGACGCCCGAGGAGACATTGGTGGGCACGAACGACTGGGCGGGCTTACTGACGGAGAACACGGTTGACAACATTCTGTTGGAGGGCACGTCGTACAACGATGCGCTCAACAATTACGGTTCGGGCGTGACGGTGGACAGCGGCATCGGAGTGGATCACATTTCATTGGGCAGTGCGGGTCGAGAGTATGTGGTATTCGACGCGGACAGTACGTTCGAGGTAGAAGGCTTTGCGACGGGCTTTGACAGTGTATCTGACGTGCTGATAAACGACGGTGACCGGCGTGATTTCCGCTTTGATTTCGGAATCACGGGCGTGCACATCACGCAGAAGGATGCGGCGATCGACCTGATCAACTCGGGCTATGATCACGTGGACTTTCTGTTGCAGAACAACGACGAGCTAATCAAATTCACTGGTCTCAACGGAGGATTTACGTTGGATGCGGCGGATGCGGACTTCTACGCGTTGAATGATGGAGCGACGTTATACGCGGGCGAGAAGACGCCGATCATTGACGGGGTGGATTTGCCCGACGAGTACCTGACAGGCTCGACGGTGATAGGCAGTTCGGTGTCGAGCGATTACGAGTTCACGGAGTTCATCTTGAACAGCCCGATTGTGGGCACGTACACGGTGCACGGCATCAGCTATGACAGCGTGCTGGACAGCGTGGATGCGACGGGACAATTCTTTGTCTTCGACGGGGACGCGACGATCAACAACTACAGCGGCGAGGGCTTTTTCAACGCGCTGCACTTTGCGACGGACGGTCGAGCGACGGTTGAGATAGCGGAAGGCGCGCCGATCAACAACGCGTACAAATCGGTCAAATCGATAACGGGCGTGTCGGCGGGCGACCACTTGACGGTGGGCTCGATGATCAACGGCGATTACGTAGACATCGAGTACACGGTGAGTGCGGACGGCACGACGGTAATAGACGGCAACGGCACGACGACGTGGCTGGGAGAAAACCCGTCGACGCGGAACATGATGGACGTGTACGATCAAAACGTGCTGGAGGAGCGGTTGCGCGACCTGTTGTTGCCGGTATTTTACTCGAACGTAGTGACGGATGATGACGGCTTGCACATCAACATAGCGGGCTTCCGCCAAGCAATCAGCTCACGGCTGGGCGATTTCCGCGCGTACCTGTCGACGCTGGAGAATCCGACGGCGGACGACGTGCTTAACATGATAGACGGCGCGCTGATGACGCGATTTGGATTAGTGCTGTCGGACGTGGTGAACGAATCGATAATCGGGATATTGAAAGCGCGGCTGGAGGCGGACATAGCGGCGCAGCGCGATCCGATTGAGAGCTTGTTCGGAGAGATTGAATCGGAGGGCTTAGCGAACTTTGCGTTGCAGCGATTGATGTTGCCGCTGGCGACGATACTGGGGCTGCAGAGCGCGGGCATCGACATCGAGAAGGAATTTAGCGGGTTGGAATCGGTAGCGCAAGGATTTTTGTTCGACGTACTGATGCCGCGGATACTGACGAACGAGCGTGCGATGCGGATAGCGAAGGACATGTACCAATCCCTCCGTTACAGCTTGCAGGCAAACGTAGCAGCGGCGACGGGCGCGACTGACCACATCAACGTGATATTGGAAGGCACGCGTGAAACGGTAAGCGCGGGGCTATACGTTGGCGTGGGCGATGTAATAGATGCGACGGGCGCGGAGCGAGCGTTTGTGTTTGACAGCGACGGCGCGAACACGTCGATATACGGCAGTGCGGGTCGCGACTACATTTTTGCGGGCGTGGGCGACAGCATCAACAGCGGCTTGGGCGAAGGCGATCTGATAGTCTTGACATCGGGCTCGAGCACGATAGAAGTTGACGCGAACATACCTGCGACGATAACGGATTTGGCGGCGGCGTTCGACGCGTACGTAGTGAACACGATATTTGAAAACGGTCACACGCGGGAGTATGTGGCGTTGACGGATGCGAGCAGCGTACGAGTGATCGGCTTTGAGACGGGCTTTGACGACGGTTCGGATGTGCTGGTGATTGATGGCGACGCGAACAGTTTGGAGTTTGCGTTCAATGGCGCGTCGATTGACGTGAAGAACGGCGACGGCGTGATTGAATTTGCGTCAGACGCGGATGGTGCGGTCGATGTGATGTTGAGTGCGGACGGCGAATTGCTCAAGGCGACGGCGATTGATGCCGGTCGGTCGGCGACGGCGACGGGCGCGGATCGATATTACATCGGCGCGGACGCCACTCTGACGGGCTTCACAGGCACGGCGTGGGTTAATCAATTTGTGCTGGAGACGAACGGCTCATTGAATGTGGTAGGCTCGACGGTCGAGGGCTCCGACGGCGCCGAGTTGCAGATCGAATACATTGGCGGTATGTCGGCTGGCGACACGATAGGCTTTGTCGACTACGACGGCAGCAATGCGATAGTGTACGCGGTGAGCGCGGACGGCACGTCGATTTCGCGCACGGATAAGAATATGGTGGCGTGGACGGGTTCGGCGAGCGAATTGGCGACGCTGAATCTGAACAGCGTTGACGATTTGCAATACGAGCTCAACAGCGTCGAGGAGAATTTGTCCGTCGAGCTTGGTTATGACGTGAATCTGTTGGTGAGCGTGGTCGATGGTGAATCGATTGCGGGCACGACGGGCGACGATATGATTTTTGCGGGCGCGGGCGACACGGTAGACGGCAACGGCGGCGCCGATCTGATATATTTGACGCCGACGACGATTGCTCCCGATCTCGACGATTACGCGGACGGCGAAGGGGCGCGTCAATACATTGTGCTAAACGGCGACGCGACGGTATACGGGTTTGATGCGGGCACGCTCGAAGGCAGCGACGTACTGATAGCGGACGCTCCTTACACGCTCCGCGCGGAGGATAACGGGATTGTGGTAGAGAACGCCGCCGGGAGCGTGCTGTTAATGGGCGCGGACGATACGGCGACGTTTATGATAGGCGACGATACGGCTGCGATCGAAGTCGACGACACGACCTCGGAAGCTCCCGCCGACGACACGACTTCGGAAGCTCCCGCCGACGACACGACCTCGGAGGCTCCCGCCGATGACACGACGTTTGCGGCAGGCACGGAGGGCAAGGATTACATCACGGTGGACGGCGCGGCGTTGGTCGACATCTCGAGCGGCGGTCGCGACACGATTGATGTGATCTCGGGCGATGTGACGGTGGTCGGTTACGATGTGACAACGCGCTCGGCGTTCGCGGTCGACGGCGTGAGCACATTTGATGCCAACGGATTTGCGGGCGACAATTTCTCCGTCAAGCTCGAGGGCGATCACTCCAACGGCTTCTTCGCCGCCATCGTCGAGGACGACAACCGTCAAATTTACGCTTGGAACGACGCGGAGGCGGTCATCGACGGTTCCTCCTTCGATCAACCGTTGCAGATTATTTCCGAAGGTTGGTCGACGGTCAGCGGCGGCTCGAAGGATGATACAATCTTTGCGACGGGCGGCGACATCATTCAACTGACACGCGGGCACGATCTGATTTTGATCGGCGATCGAATGAAGGGCGAAGTGACGATCGACCTGGGCACGCACTTGACGCACACGACGGTCGAAGGCTTTGACGACGACATTGTCAAGGTCGACGACGTGACGGCGCTCAAGGTCAAGGTGACGGATTACGGCATGCGGCTCCGCGCGGGGAACGCGTTCCTGACGTTGGCGGGGGTTGAAGATACGGTACGAGTGACGGACGGCGAGAACGAATTTGTCTTGCGCACCGACTATCGAGACATGCTCCCGAACGTCGATTACGTCATCGAGGACGAGAATTTGATTGTGAGGACGCCCGACGGCGCGCTTGAGATCGACGACGACATCTTCACCTTCAACGGCGGTAACGACCTTGCGATCAACGGCTTCGACGATCGCTGGCAGTTGCGCGCGGGCGAAGGCATCGAAGTGGATCGAATGACGACGCTGGTCAACGGCACCGTCAAATTCACCACCAACAACGGTTCGGTTAAACTACGCAAGTAAAACGGCAGCCTCCGAGCGGGGCGTGAGATTAAATTTTTGGCGGGCGTTCGTGATTTTTTCGGGCGCCTGCTTTTTTTTGTTG
>CAMKFB010000061.1 GCA_946411735.1 uncultured Selenomonadales bacterium | reverse complement strand
GATGAGGTAAGCGTTGGAGGTATTGGTGATGTTGACATTGGCGGAGCCGACGGCTTTAAGGGTGCCGCTGCCGCTGACGGTATCGGCAGTGAGAGTAAGAGTACCGCCGTTAGCGAACAGGTTGCCGAGCTCGACGTAACGGACATCAATGCCTTCGTCCTTGACGGATTCGTTATTACCCTCCTGCTCGACGAGCCCGAGGGCGCGGAGTTTTTGCATAACGCGCTCGCGCTCGGCGACATAGCCCGCCAAGGCAGCGTTAGAGACTTCGGTTTGAGCGCCCGTGGTATACTGCCTGATGATGTCGTCGAGCGTATTCAAGCGATCGGTCAACTCCTTTGCGTACTGCATATCGCCTTCGTCGTAATCGAAGTCGACATTGGAGTTGACGGTGAGCGTGCCCGAGTTATCGGAGCCTGCGATGTTATAGTTGGACGGCACGACGGTGCCGCTGATATTGATATTGATATCGTCGGAGGAGACGCCCGCCTGCGCCCGTCCGTTGACGGTGATGGCGTTAATCTTATTGCCGTCGCCGATTTCCAAGAGATTGTCGTAATAAGCGTCGGTCAAAAAGCCGCGCATTCTGTTACTGTGACGGACGTTGACATTGCCCTCGGAGGCGCGGAGATTGACGTCGTTCGAGCCGTGAACGGTGCCGTCGATGCTGACGGAGTTATTTTCGGACAAGGTATAGGTTGAGACCTGAAGGTCGGCGGGCAGCTGACTGAGGTTCCGAAGGGGATTGGAGGAATCGGTATTGGCGTTGATGGCGATTTGCGGATTGGCGTCGGCGATGGCGCCCGCCTCGACGGTGATGATGCCGTCGGCGCGGATATTGCCCGCGACATCGACGATATTTTTACGGTCGATTGAGTTATTGGTGCGAGTGATGATGGCGCCTGCGGAGCTGTAATTGACGCCGACGGCGGAGCTTTCGAGGTTGAGCACATCATTGGCGCGGATGGAAACGGCGTCATCGGCTTTCAAGGCGGCGTCCTTGGCGATGCGAACCCGGTTATCGACGGCGACGTTGGAATTGGCGTCGACGTAAGCATTGCCATCGGAGACGGTATCGATGGCTCTGACCTTGTTAACGAGGTTGCCGTTGGAGGCGGCGGCGTAAGCTTGAGCGCCCGTGGTGGTGACGGTGGCGCCGACATCGACGGCGGATTTCTTATTGACGTTGAGGTTGGCGTTGAAATCGAGGGAGTTATCGGCGTTGAAGTTGCTCCGCGCGGAGACGTTGACGTTGTTGGCGTTGATGGTGGCGGCGCTGTCGAGAGCGGCGTTGGTATTGCCGCCGAGGTTGACGGAAGCATCGTCGATGGTGTTGGCGACGGTGAAGTTATCGTTGGACGTGGCGCTGACGGCGAGGTTGTCCTCGACGATCCACGAGCCGCCGACGTTGGCGCTGACGGCGATATCGGATGTATTTTCGAGAGCGGCAGAATTGACGGTGACGGAATTATCGGCGTTGACGTTGAGGGATGCGACGGATTGTTGTGAGGAGCCGCTGCCGATGGAGGCGGTGACGATATCGGAAGCACTGACGACCTGGAGCGCGTGTTGAGTTATATCGGATGAGCTGTCGACGGTGATGTTGGGGCTGTGTTGATAAGTTTGACTGCCGACCTTGACGGAGGTGTTGGAATTGGTGGCGAGTGAATCGGCGTCGAGGCTGCCGTCGTTGGTGGCGACGAAATTGACGGTGGTTGCGTCGAAGGAATTGCCGCCGCCGACATTGACGGAGTTGGCGCCGCCGAGGTTGATGGTCGAAGCGGTAATGACGGGGCTGTAATCGCTCGAGACGCTGATGTTGTTGCCCTTGAAAGAATGGCTGCCGTCCTTGACGGTGACGCCGACGGTGGCGTTATCGACGGCGTTGTTGACGGTGGTCGTGCCGTTGATATTGACGGCATTGGCGCCGCTCACATTGACGTTAATATCGCCCGAGGCGTTGAGGTTATCGGCGATGCCCGCGAGTGATTCGACGACTACGCGGGTGGAGGAGCCGTTGTTGTATTTGGCGACGGAGGAATTGACGCCGACGGCGGGGGTTAAAGGAGCGGAGTTGTTGAGCGTGACGGCGAGGTTATCCTCCGCGCGGATGTTGAGATTGCCGTTGGTGGCGGTGACGGATGAGCCGCGCAAGCTGACGGTGGTATCGCCCGAGCGTTTGACGGAGTTATAGCCGATGCCGAATTCGGCGACGCCCGCGCCCGCGTGATTGACGGTGGAGCTGATATTGCCCGATTGTTCCGCGCGGATATCGACGGAGGCAGCGCTGATGTTGGAGTGGTCGATGGCGACTTTAGAGTTATGATTGACGGCGATGACGGTAGCGCCGACGTTGGATTGACTGCCGTTGACGAGGTTGGCGTCGATGTGCTCGACGGAATTGATGGTGATGTTGCCGCCGGCGTTGAGCGTGGAATCGGCGATACAGGCAGTGGCGCCGCCCGCCGAAGCGGTAATCTCGTAGTCGCCGTCGTTGATGAGTTTTCGAGCGTAGGCGCTGTCGAGCGCGCTGACGTCGGAGTTAACGACAATCGCCTGCAGGCTGATGTTGGAGTTGTTGTCGTTGGAGGTATCGAGGGTGGTCGTCGATTCCGCGCGGATGATGATATCGCCGTTGCCCGATGGATCGACGGTCATTTGGAGATTCTCGAGGGTGTTGACGATATCGCCCGCATTGACGAGCGTGGTGAAATCGATGGTGGTATTGGCGTTAAGCGCGGCGCCGTCGAGGGTGATGTTTTGAGCTTGGAGAGTGATACCGTTGCGAGCATTGACGATGCCGTTGATGTCGATGGAGCCGCCGTCGGACTGCGCGGTGAAAGCGCCGGCGTTAATGACGCCCGACTTACCAACGGCAATGCCTTCGGGCGACAGGAAGAACAGGTTGCCGTCGATGGCGCCGTTTCTGATTGCATTGACGGTGCCGTTGATATCGATGCGGTGATTGACGGTGTTGATAAGGTCGGTGGCGTAAGTCGTGCCGCCCTGTTGATTGAAATGCATGTTGGCGATCTCGTTTTCGGAGAGGCTGAATTTGTCGTAGGTACTGCGGGCGGTGGTGCCGTCGAGCTGTTGCGCGTAAAGGTTATGGACATTGGCGGTTGGATCGATGAGCGAATTGCCGTCCCGATCGGTTATCTCCGACGCCTGCGCGGGAGTTACGAACAAACTGAACGCGGTCAATCCGAGGAGGATTTTCTTAACGGTGCTGATTCTCATAGCGAACATCCTTTCTTAGCGGAGTTTCTTGTTAGCGATGTAAAGGTGGGCGGATTTGATGTTATAGGCATTGGCTTCGCGCTCGAGCGCCTCTTGAGTGCGCATCTGCTCAAGGGTATTTGGGAAGGTGACGTTGTCGCGCGCGGCGACCAACTCCCGATATTTGGCGTCGGTGTTAAGGAAATCCTCCACCGTCGCATACGCCCCGTATTTCTGCTCCAGCGCATAACCCGCCGTGGTCTGCAGATAAGCGTCGGCGCTGTCGAAGTTTTGGTACTTCGCCATCAATTGACCTTCGTGCGTCGATGCCATATACGAATGGACATCGTCGTAGCCGATGAAGGGTCGATATTCCTCCTTACCGAGCTCTTCGGCAGCGTGCACGATGTAATAAGCATTGGCGCTGTCGAAACCGTTGAATTTCGCCTCGAGCTTTGCGAGCGTTTTCTGCTGACTGTCGCTGAGGAAGGTCGTGGCGCGATACTTCAACATTCGAGCGTACTCGTCCTCGAGCGAATTGCGCAAGCTCCGCGAATCGAACAGATAATCCTCGAAAACCTCATCGACCTCGTTGACGCGCTCCGCATAGCCGTCCTTTATCGACACATACTCCTGATATTCGTTGGTGACGGTGGTTTTGAGATTTTCGTAATCGGCTTTGCCCGCCGCGTAAGTCTGATATTCCGCGCCGATATTCGCCGCGTAATCGTTGACCGCCTTTTTGAGCCCGCCGACATAGGTGCCCTCGTAATCCGCGGTCGGCGCGATCAGCCCCGCGTCCACCCATTTCTTAATCTGCTCGTTGATGTCGATGTTGGCGCCTTCGGGCTGATAGTCGGGCGATTGAACGACCTTGAAGTTCGTGCCGCCGGTGATGAAAACGCTGCCTTTTTCGGAGTTCATTTGCCCGATGGTGAGCGTCGTGTCGCCCCGCACGTTGATGTTGATATCGTCGTGCGCGTTAATGTCGACCGTGCCCGAGGCGTCGAGCCACCAAGGTATATCGTGGGTGCCGACATAGCCGTTGACGCTGGTCGCCTTGAGGTTGCGAACGGTCGTAATGAACGACCAGATGGATATGTCGATGTTGCCGGTGGCGGTCAGCGTGATATCGCCGCGTTGAGTATCGCCGAGATGTTGTCTGCTTGGAACGAATAAAACATTGCCCGGCAAGGCGCGCCCGTCGAGCCCCCCGCCACTCACGTTGACATCGACATTGGCGCTCGTGGAGGTTCTGACGAAGACCTTATCGGTGTAGTTGCCGTTTTTGACGGAGCCGAGCGACTCGATATTGATGCCGCTGATATCGCCCGCCGCTTTAAACTCTGCGCTCTCGGTTCGGATGGCGGAGCCGTCGAGCTGAGTGATCGAGCCGTTATTGCTTGTGACACTTAAGTTTGCATCTTTGTTGCCGACCTGCACATTGCCCGCCAAGATAACATCATTTTTTGCAGTGATATCGACGGAACCGTTCTTATGCCCGATAAAGCCGAGAGTGATGGGCTTGGACGCGTCAACGTTGAACGCGTAAGACTGGAGCGTTTCCAATGTGTAATCCCAACTTCTGTTGAAATTCAAGAAACCGCCCTTGTGCACAACGTAAGAGTAGTTAAGGCGTTGCGATTCCGCCGTCAGATAGAGATTGTTGTCGGCTGCGGCGGTTGAGTTGTCGGTCGACAGGAACGTGCCCTTATCGATGTAGGCGAAATCGACCCTTTGCTCGTTCGGCGTAACGGTTCTCATATAGTCATTCCACTCGTTGGAATCAAGCGTCATATTGGATTTCGGGTCAGTGAGCGTCCCTTGATAAGACACTCTTGCGGTGGTGCGCTGTTCGCTGCCGTCCGTCCAATTGTAGCGCATGCCGACGGCGGGCTGATATTGCATGGTTTCGCTGCCGAGATTATTGGAGGAGGTTTGCACGGTGTCATAGAGCATGTCGTCCGCATAATGATCCTTGAGTATCTGCGCGTAATTATTGAGGACGCGGGTTTGACCGGGGGTGTACTCCGTCCAAGTGTCATTGTCGATATCGACGATGGTAATTTTACCCGCGCGATTGTTGTTGATGATCCTGCCGAGCTCGAGCGGGCGATCGACGTCATCATTTCTGATAGTTATATCGGCGAAACCGTTGGCGGCGAATATACGCCCCTTGCCGGTGGAGACAATCCGCCCGCTCAGATAAATTTGCCCCCCGCCCGTTTCGATATCGTCTACGATGAGTTTGCCGTCGACATAAGAGACGGGCACGCGGTAGTCGTAATAACCCTTATCGGAATTATAGACGGGACCGACCACGCTGTTGAGTCGACCGTAAGTAAACTCATAGGAGCCGACATCGACGATGTAATTGTCATAGCCCGACTGGATGATGCCGTTGACATTGATGGTATCGGCGGCGATGTAAATATTGGAGCCCGAAATTTTCCCGTCGTTGGTGCCGCCCTCGATATTGTTGGCGATGACGGTGCTGTACTCGTCGCTTGCCAACAGCGGATTGATGTGATTGCGGGCGTTGGCGGTTTTGCCGTCGGTCTCTTTGGCGTAAAGGTTTTCGAGCGACTTGCCGATGTTGAGTATGCCCTCGACATAGCCCTGATTGAGCGTGCCCGCCGATTCGATGAGGATATTTTTGCCGACGACGTTGGCTTCGTTGGCGACGACCAATGTGCCGTTCTCGTCGGTGATGTAATCGGCGGCAATGTCGATGTCGCCCTTGGTGTTGACGAGCGATATATCGCCGTAGAAATTCTCGATCGAGCCCTTCAATCGGAGATCGGGGCGGGGGGTATAAGTCGACGTTGAGCCGTTGGTTTTGGCGGTGACGTTGACGGCGGAGGTATCCGGATTGTTGCGGACGGAGATTTTGCCCGAGCCGCGCTCGGCGGCGTTGTCGATTTTGAGCGACGAAGCGAAGGCGGCATCGCCCGAGTACTTTGTCTTGCCGTTGACTGTGATGTTGCCGACGGTGCTGTCGCGAATAATGTCGTTGAGGATCAGGTAAGCGTTCGATGTGTTAGTGATGTTGATATTGGGGGCGCCGGCGGTCTTGAGCGTGCCGTTGCCGTTGATGGTGGAAGTTTTGAGGTTGAGGTTGCCGCCGAGCGAAGAGATGTTGCCGAGCTCGACGTAGCGAATTTCGAGCCCCTCGGCAACCGCGGATTCTTGATTGCCCTCTGAGGTCATGAGCCCGAGCTCGCGGAGTTTTTGCTTGACGCGCTCGCGCTCGGCGACATAGCCCGCCACCGCCGCCGTATTCACTTCCGATTGAGCGTTGGTGTAATATTGGTCGATGAGCACGTTGAGCGCGTTGAGTTTGGCGACCAGCTCCTTGGCGTGTTCCTGATCGCCCTCGGTATAGTCGACGTCGATGTTCGAAGTGACTTTGATCGAACCGCCGTTGTCGGTGCCGGCGATGTTGTAATCGCTCGGAACGACGCGCCCCGTGATGTCGATGTTGATGTCCTCGGGGGCGATGCCCGCTTGGACGATGCCGTTGACGGTGATGCCGTTGAACTTTGAGCCTTCGCCGACCGAAAGCTCTTCGGGTCGATAGTAATTCGATTCGTGATTGCGATTTTTGATGCTGTATTGGAGCTCGACGGGGGCGCCGAGCGCGCGGATATTGACGTCGCCGGCGCCTTGAATGGAGCCGTTGACGTTGATGGCGTTGTTCTCGGTCAAATCGTAAGAGGATTGTGCACCGTTCCTGATTACGCTGTTGACGGACTCGGCGGTGATGCTGACGTTGCTCGGATAGAAGACGGCGGCGCGACCGACATCGACGTTGATGTTGCTGTCGGCGTAGACGGAGCCCCTGACATCGACGATGTTTTTGCGGTCGAGCGTGTTTTTGGACAGATTAACCAAATCGCCGAAACTGTTGCTGTTGGTGCCGATGGAGGAGCTTTCGAGCGAAAGAAGATCGGTTGCGCGCATATTCAAAGTACCCGCCGACTTCAACGACGCGTCGGTGCCCACTCGAATTTTATTATCGACGGCGACGTTGGTGACGGCGGCGGCTTCGAGCGCGTTCTTGCCGATGCTCAATGTCGAAATTTCGCCGTTGGCATTGACGGCGTTGATGAGGTTGCCTTCGTCGTCGGCGGTGAAGGATTGGGCGCCTGTGGTTTCGAGTGCGCCGTTCAGGTCGACGTAAGTTTTCTTGTCGACGTCGAGCATACTGTTAATATCCTCTTTGGTAAGTCGACCGAAGTAATTGACAACCGTGTAGGACTCGTCGTCGTTGTAGCCGCCGACGTTGAAATTGCTCCGCGCGGAGATGTCGGCAGTGGCGGCGTTGATGATGGAGCCGCTGTCGAGGGCGGCGTTGGTGGTGCCGCCGATGATATTGCTGATGAAGATATCGCCGCCGTTATTGTAACCGGCGCTGCCCTGGCGGGCGTGGACATTGGCGGCGATGTCGGAGGCGGCATTGACGGCGAGCGCGTTGTCGATGCTCCACTTGCCGCCGACGGTGGCGTTGACGTTGATATTCGAGCGATTATCGACGGTCGACTTGGAATAATTGTAATAAGAATCGTTGGGCGTGACGGACGCCTTGAGGTTGGAGGCGCCGCCGCCGGTGGCGTTGACGGTGAGGCTGCCGACGGATTGTTCGATGGCGTTATCGGCGCCGATGTTGGCGGAGATTTTATCGGCGGCGTTGATGTTGGCGGCGTTGCGGTCGCTCGAGGAGCCGATTGTATAGCCGTTGGCGTTGGCGTGACGATTGATGTTGTTGGAGCTGTCGACGGTGACGTTGGCGCCCGCGGCATATTTTTCGCTGCCGACCTTGATGTTGGTATCGGTGTTGGAGTAGACGGCGGCGGTATTGACAAAGTCGTTGGCGGCGTTGACGGAGCTCACGTACGCTTCGGCGGCGAGCCGATCGGCGGAGCCGCTGACGGCGGAGTAATTGACGACGGGGGCGTTGAAGGAATTGGCGTTGGAGACCTCGATGGAAGCGCCGCCGTTGAGACGGGCGGTTGAAGTCATTTGGTTTCGATTGTTGCTTTTGGAGTAGATATCTTGGATATATACGGTGACGGCGGGGTTGTATTCGGTAGCGAGATTGATGTTGGCGCCCGAAAATTTATGACCGCTGTTTATGACGGCGACGTTGGCGCGAGCGTTGTCGACGACGTTGGCGATGGTGGAAGCGGTGCCGTCGGCGCGGGCGTTGTTGACATTGACGTTGGTGGCGATGTTATTGACGGCGTTGATGTTGATGTTGCCGGCGGCGGAGAGATTATCGGCATTGCGGGCATAGCTTTCGAGCAGCACTCGAGCGGCGGCGTTATTGGTTGATTTACCGACGGTGGAGGGGGTTCCGACGGCGACGGCGGGCGCGAAGTAATTCTTCAAGTTGATTTTGAAATCATCCTCCGCGCGGAGGTTGATATCGCCCGTGGTGGCGGTGATGTCGGAGCCGCGAAGGTTGACGAGGGTTTCGCCGCCGCGCTTGACGGCGTTATAGCCGATGCCGAACTCGGCGACGCCGCCGCTGACTTCATTGATGTCCGAGGTGATTCCGTTGCCGCCTTGAGCAGCGGTGATATCGACGGAGCTGCCGTTGACTGTGGAGCGTGTCAGCACAGTTTTGGCGTTGGAGTTGACGGCGATGACGGTAGCGCCGACGATGTCGCCGCCGGTGGCGGCATAATTGGTGCCGTTCATCAAATCGACAAGAGTTTCCTCGACGGAGCTGATTCTGACGGCGCCGCCCGCGTTGAGCGTCGAATAGCCGATATCGGTAATGGCGCCGCCGTTTGGCTCGGGCGCCTCGAAACCGTTTTCGTTGATAAGCTTTTGAGCGTAAGCGCTGTCGAGGTCGCTGACGCCGGCGTTTATCATAATCGCCTGCACGTTGATATTGTCTTGCCCATTGGCGTTGGCTTTGATGGAGCGGGCGACTTTGCTCTCGACGGTGATATCGCCGGTGGCGTTGAGGGTGGAGCTGTTGATGACGATTTGCGCGGCGTCGTTGAAGGCATTGGGGTTGATGCCCTTGTCGGTCACATTGGTCGTAAGCGACGCCTCCGCGCGGATAATGATATCGCCGTTGCCTGATGGATCGACGGTCATACGGAGGTTATCGATGTTGTTGACGGTCGAGCCCGCGTTGACGAGGTTGGTGAAGTCGAGATTGGTATTGGCGGTCAGCTCGGCGCCGTTGATGTTGATCTCTTGAGCGTTGATGGTGATATTGTTTCGAGCGTTAATGGCGCCTCTTATCTCGATGGAACCGCCGTCGGACTGCGCGATGAAGGCGCCCGCGTTAATGACGCCGCTCTTACCGATGGCGATGCCCTCGGGCGAGAGGAAGAAGAGGTTGCCGTCGATGGCGCCGTTACGGATGGCATTGACGGTTCCGTTTATGTCGATGCGGTGATTGACGGTGTTGATTAGATCGATCGCGAAGGCGGAGCCGCCCTCGACGTTGAAGTGGAGGTTGGCAATCTCGTTCTCGTCGAGGGTGAATTTATCGTAAGAGCTCCGCGCGGTGCTGCCGTCGATCTCTTGAGCGTAGAGGTTATGGAAGTTGGCGGTCGGATCGATCAACGGATTGCCGTCCCGATCGGTAATCTCCGACGCGCGGGCGGGCGTTACAAACAGACTGAAGGCGGTCAATCCGAGGAGGATTTTCTTGACGGTGCTGATTCTCATAATATCGATCCTTTCAACAGTGATTCCTTATTATATCATACGAATGCAACCACCGCGCGCTGCCGCTTTATTTGCGGAGCTTTAGTGAGCCGTTATTGGTAGAGAATTTGACGGTGCCGTTGACGAGCGTCGTCACTCGATCGACCGTGATACCTTCGCCCGCTTGCAACTGCCAGCGTTCGTCGAAGCCGTTGATGGCGATGTCCGCGCCGCCGTTGAACGTGAACAGGTCATCATCAATCTCGAGCGCGCCGTCGGGCGTGCGGACAATACGATCCTCGTCCTCGATGACGTAATCAACGTCAGGAAGCATGTCGCGATAGTCGGTGCGCAGGACAAACTCCGATTCCCCATCCGTCACTCGGACGGTGTCCTCCACGCCCTCCAAGGTGAGGAAGGCATTGCCCGCGCGGAGCCGCATCCCGTAATCCGTCACCTTGACTTTGAGCGCGTTGACATCCTCGACCTTGACCACATCATCAACAAAGCCCTCGACCGTCGTATGCGTCAAGTGCGTGCCGAGTTCGATCATCACTTCGCCCTTCATCACATCGTCAATCTTAATCAGATCGTGCCCGCTCGACAGTTGAATGATGTCGCCGCCCGTCGCTCGGATTGTATCATTCCCCGCGCCGCCAACGATTGTCGACCAACCTTTGGACGACAGATATTGCGACTGATTGTAGCCGCTGCCGTCGATAACCCCCTCCGCGTCGTTCCATCCGTAGAAATGACGCGCGCCATCGTTTTGAATGAGCACCGCGAAGTTTCCTTTCGAGTGGTCGCCTTCGATGTTGACGGTAAATCCGTCGCCGCTGAAGCCGTTGCCGTCGAATGTCACATAGCCTTCGCCCGTGAACGCCGAGCGCGTCGTTACATCGTAGCCCACCACCGTCACATCGCCCGATATCACATCGATCGTGTCACGCCCGCCGCTCGAAATGTCGATCAGCGCCGCGCCGTCCACCGTGATGTAATCCTTGCCTTCGGTACCGAGTGCAAACGTTGTGTCGTCGGCGGGAGCCTCCGAGGTCGTGTCGTCGACGGGAGCCTCCGAAGTCGTGTCGTCAATCGGCTCGTCAAGGTCAAAAATATTAACCCCCGCCAATTCGCTCAATTCACCTGTCCACATCAATCGGTCATCGTCAACGCGCACGATCGAGGTGCCGTCGCCGCTGACGCTGTAATTGACCGCGTCGCCGTCGACGACGAGCGCAAACGCGTCGCCCGCCGTCACGCCCGTCAAACTCGACCCTTCGCCGCCGTAATATCGATCCGCGCCCGTCGCTGCCGCCGCGCGCCCGCTGTTGATCGCCGTCGCTTTGATAAGCTTGCCGCCCGCGCTCAGCATCACGTCAACACTCACATCGGTATTCGGCGTCCGTGATGTGCTCGTCACCTCGCTGCCCGAAAGTGAATCCTTACCGATTAAGCGCATCAAACCCGCGCCGTCGCGCACATCAACATCCTTGATTTCGTTGAACTCGAATTGCAGAGCATTCACGTCGCCGTCCACCATTATCACATCGTCGGTGGCGTCAAAGCCCGCCTCAAATCCGAACGCCAAGACGCTGCTCGCGCTCGACAAAACCACATACTCCCGCGTGTGCGCATCCTCAAATGCGGCGCCGTCAATGTAAGCGTTAAACGCCTCGATCAAGCCCGTTATCGTCGCGGGAATGTCCTCGTTGACGGAGATCGAGCTTGAGCCCGATGACAGCACTACGTAATCGGAAACGCCCGCGCCCGCATCGACCGTTGCGCCCGCGCCCGCAAATATTACGTCTCGACCCGCGCTGCCCGCGATTAACTTATTTTCGCCGTCGGTGTCGAAGATAAACGCGCGCACCGCCGTCGAAGCGTCTATCACGTCGCCGCCGCCCACGTATAAGCTCGCGCTCACCGTCTCCTTCGAGCCCTCCAAAATGATGTTGATATGGTCGGTCGCGCCCGTCGCCAACGCGATGTTGCTCTGTATGCTGTAGCGGATGTATTGATACAGCTCC
>CAMKFB010000060.1 GCA_946411735.1 uncultured Selenomonadales bacterium | reverse complement strand
GTGGGTGGGTGGGCGAAAAAAATTTTTTCCGTCACCCCAAGAATGCGAGTGGGCTCAAAAAAATTTTATCGGCGCTCCTCGATCGCCCGCGCATGCGCCTCCAATCCTTCGGCGCGCGCCAACTTTTCAATATCCTCCGCCGCCTCGAGCAGCGCCGCCCGACTGTAAGAGATCACGCTCATCCGTCGAAGAAACGTCTCGACGTTGAGCACCGAGAAGTATCGCGCCGTCCCGCCCGTCGGCAGTACGTGATTCGGTCCCGCCAAATAATCTCCCAACGGCTCCGGCGAGTACGCTCCGAGAAATACCGCGCCGGCATTTTTTATTTTCGGCAGAACGGTGAATGGCTCTTTGACGAGCAACTCCAGATGCTCCGGCGCCGAAATGTTTGCGAACTCGACCGCCTCATCAATGTTCCGCGCGGAGATTATGAGACCGTTGCGCTCGATCGCCGCTTGAGCGATCTCCCTTCGCGGCAACTCTTTCAATTGTCGCTCGACCTCGACCGCGATCTTATGTGCCAACCCTTCATCCGTCGCGATCACGATCGAGCAGCTCAACGGATCATGCTCCGCTTGACTGAGCATGTCGGCGGCGGCGTAAATCGGATCGGCACTCTCGTCGGCAATTATCAGAATTTCGCTCGGACCGGCAAGCATGTCGATGTCGCAATGCCCGTACACTTCCTTCTTTGCCAGCGTCACGAAAATATTGCCCGGTCCCGTAATCTTGTCGACGCGCGGGATCGTTGCCGTCCCGAACGCCATCGCCGCGATCGCTTGCGCGCCTCCGATCTTGTAAATCCGATCGACGCCCGCCAACTTCGCCGCATACAACACGTTCGGATTGACCGCCCCGCTCTTCGACGGCACGCACATGATTATTTCGCCGACGCCCGCCACCCGCGCGGGAATCGCATTCATCAATACACTCGAGGGATAAGCCGCCGTCCCGCCCGGCACGTAAATCCCGACGCGCTCCAACGGTACGATCGTTTGTCCGAGGATCGAGCCGTGATCGCGATATGTGATCCAAGAGCGCGGCATCTGCTCTTCGTGGAATCGCTTGATATTCGCCGCCGCCCTCTCGAGGGCATTTTTTATGTCCCGCTCGATCATCTGTTCGGCGGCGTCGATCTCATTTTCATCGACGAGAATATTTTTCGCGTCCAACATCGTCCCGTCGAGCTTGCGGGTAAATTCAAAGACGGCGTCGTCGCCGCGTGCGCGCACTTCTCCGACGATCAAGCGAACGATCTCGACCGCCGAAAGATCGCGCCCGAAAATTTTTTTGTTCGCCTCCCGAATCCGCTCCGACAGCTCGATCTCGTCAAAACTCTTTTTGCTCAACAGTTGAGCGATCCGCTCCCGTCCGACCTCGACAGAGTTAATCAGCCGCATTCGACAGCACCTCCTTCAACCGCTTGACCATCGGGCTTATCCGATCGAATTTCAATTTGAACGAGACGCGATTGACGATCAGCCGCGCCGTCGAATCCATTATCGAGACGATCTCCTCAAGGTTGTTCTCGCGCAGCGTCGTGCCGGTCTCGACGATGTCGACGATGCTCTCCGACAGCCCGATCAGCGGTCCGAGCTCGATCGAGCCGTGCAGTTTGATATACTCCATCTGCATGCCTTGCCGCGTAAAAAAATCCTCGGCGATGCGGGGAAATTTCGTTACGACTCGAGTGTTGGCGTAATCGGCAAGCGTCGGACGGCGCCGCTCCTTCGGAACCGCCATCATCAAATGACAGCGCCCGAAGCCCAGGTCGAGCAGCTCATAAACATCCTTGCCCGACTCGGCAATCACATCCTTGCCGATGATGCCGATATCCGCCGCGCCGTATTCGACGTACGTCGGCACATCCGCCGTCTTGGTAATGATGAACTTCAATTTGAGCGCGTCGTTGGCGATCACCAACTTACGAGATTTTTCGCTGAGCCCCTCGGCGCTCCAACCGACCGTCGACAGCAATTCCGCCGACGGCTTGAATAATTTGCCCTTGGGCAGGGCAATTATAATTTCCTGCAAAAGCCTTCACTCCACTCATGATTTTTCGTCGGCAAGCCGCAACAATTTCAGCTCCTTCGGATCGTTCGGCGAGGGCGGCGAATGATGTTTCGCCACAATCTTCGCCTCTCGAAACAGCCCGATCTCCTGCAATTTCTTGCCGCTCAATTCCGCGTGGTGCTTATAAATGTAAATCAATTGACTGCCGCGCCGCTCCATCCATTCTCCGAGCATCGGAAAAAATTCCATCGCCAGCACCGCCAGCACCTTCCCGCTGATGCTCATATCGCCCTTCTTCCGCCCGACGTCATGCAACAGCGCGCATCGTATCAAAAACTCCCGATCGACTCCCGCCTTGCCCTCGATCGCGTACCGCTCGATCGCATACGCCGTTCGCAACGAGTGACACTGATCCGCCACGTCCATAGAAAAAAATAATTTTTGCTCCGTCGCCGACAAATGGTTCGAGATGTACTTCGCGTCATCCACCGTCATTCCGGATACCAACGCTCGAAAGAATTGCCGCGCTCGTTTTAATACATCTGCCACGCATTCTTCTTCCTCTCTCAATCTTGGTCGCAAAAGTTAATTCGCCGCAGGCAAGGTTTTTCCTTTTTTTGTCGAATATGCTACCAATAAATGCAATGAGAGGACGGTTGCCACATGCAATGTCGAAGATGCGGTAAAGAACTCGGCGGCTCGGCGCGCTGCTCCTTCTGCGGATATCACAACGTCGAGGACGGCAGCGTTCGAGAGATGTCCGCCGTCGAGCGCAACAACTACAGAGGCATCACCATCGACGCTCAATCTCAAGAGCGCTTCGATCAACAGTTCAATTTCCAATCGAACTTCCGCGCGGCGCGTCCGACCGAAGGCTTTTGGACGCGGCTGTTCGGCAATCACATCGTCACGCGCATTTTGGTCGCGCTCGTGCTCGTGCTGATGCTCGCCTTCACGCTTTTCGTCGCGCTGCCGCTGGTCGTCACCGTCGTCGGCACGATTCTCTTATGGTACTTCGTCAAACGCGTCGTCCTTCGACGTTAGCGACGGTCGATAAATTTTCTTTATCTGATCATCATTCGACGATTGACAGCGCGCAACTTTGTTTCTATAATTCGATCAGAAGTTTTATCCAATCGATCACTGTTGGGAGGGTTTTGTTGATGGCTAAACACAAAGTCAAAATCATGGAAACCGTTCTGCGCGACGGACATCAATCGTTGTGCGCGACCCGCATGCGCTTCCGTCAGATGGAGCCGATGCTCGAGGCGCTCGACGCGGTCGGCTATAAAGCGCTCGAGGCATGGGGCGGCGCGACTTTTGACACCTGCTTGCGCTTCCTCGACGAGGATCCGTGGGAGCGGCTCGACAAGCTCAAAGCGGCGCTCAAAAACACTCCGATCCAAATGCTCCTGCGCGGGCAAAATCTCCTCGGCTACAATCACTACTCCAATGATGTGGTCGAGAAATTTGTTCGCAAGGCGTCGCAACATGGCATCGGCGTGTTCAGGATTTTCGACGCGCTCAATGATGTGCGCAACCTTCGCGTCGCCATCAAAGCCGCGCTCGAATGCCCCGAAAAGCCCGAAGTTCAAGGCTGCCTGGTCTACACGATCAGCCCCGTGCACACCAACGAGACTTTTGTCGAGCTGGCGAAAGAGCTCAAAGAGATGGGCTGCCACTCGATCTGCATCAAGGATATGTCGGGCTTGCTTGCGCCGTACGTCGCCTTCGATCTCGTCACGAAGCTCAAAGCCGCGCTCGGCGATACCCCCGTCGAGCTGCACACTCACTGCACCTCCGGCTTCGGTCACGCCACTTACATCAAGGCGATCGAGGCGGGCGTTGACATCATCGACTGCGCGCTCAGTCCGTTCTCGAGCGATACCAGTCAGCCCTGCACCGAGACGATTATTGCCATGTTCGAGGATCAAGAGCATCAGACGATCGACAAGCCGGCGTTCATTGCCAACGCGCGCAACGAAGAGAAGATGCTCGATCGCCAAGCGCTCACGCCGATCGCGAAACACTTCCTCGGCGTCAAGAAGGAGCTCATTGAAGAGTTCGGACTCAAGGGCTATTTCGACGTCAATCCGAACGTGCTCGACTTCCAAATCCCGGGCGGCATGCTCTCCAACCTTGCCAACCAATTGAAAGAGGCGGGCATGGAGGAGAAATATCAAGACCTGCTCGACGAGATGCCGAAGGTCCGCGCGGATGCGGGTTATCCGCCGCTGGTAACGCCGTCGAGCCAAATCGTCGGGACGATGGCGACGTTCAACGTGATGACGGGCGAACGCTATAAGATGGTGCCGAACGAGTTCAAAGATTTGGCGCGCGGCAAGTTCGGTCGGACGCCGGTGCCGGTCGATCGGGGCTTCATCGTCAACACGCTCGGAGTGCCGGAGGATCAGATTATAGAGGATTGCTCGATCGAGGACGCGAAGGCGGAGACGTTCGATCAATTCAAAGAGGAGCTCAACAACAAGGGCTTCCTGAATCCGTCGGACGAGGACGTGTTGAGCTACGCGTTGTTCCCGCAAGTGGCGGAGGAATTTTTCAAGAAGCATTACACGCAGGTGACGGCGTATCGCAAGTAATTTTCGACCCTCGGGGAGGTTATATTGATGAAAAGAATCGGGCAAGGCGAATTTGCGACGCTCGAAGTGATCCTGATGGTAACGGTGATAGGGATATTGGCGTCGATCGCCGTGCCGCGATTCAACGACATCACCACGCGCGCCAACACCGCCAAAATTCAAAGCGATCTCGCTGCAATCGACACTGCCATCACCGTCTACAATATGAGCGAAAGTACTCCGATTGCGAAAGGCGGCAAGCTCTCGACGCTTTCAAAATATCTTAGCGACGCCGACAAACTTCAGCCGCCGACGAGCGGTAAGTGTTATATGGGGTCTAATGAGGCACAGAATATCCCTGCCGCCGAGTATACGATTGATACTGTTGAGGACGCGCCCCGAGCGGTGTTGGGGGAGGGCAATACGGCAGGTAAGTTCGTGTATAAGCCGGCGGCGGCGTCGACCGGCGGCTGAGCGTGATGAAATATTTTCGATGTGAGCGCGGGCTGGCAATGCTCGAAACGGTGATAGCGCTGTCGATCATCGGCACTCTGACTGCGCTCGCCGTCCCGAAATTCGCGCGCTCGCTCGACAACGTCTGCGTCGATTACGAGATCAGATGCCTGCACTCCATGCTCCACTACACCCAATCCGTCAGCCGTCTCAACCAGTATGCGACGTTCAAATTTAATACGCCGACGGGCTACAGTACGCCCACGATCGAGTGCCGCGTATTCACCGGCACATCAACTCCGTATTATTGCGTCAGAAAACTGAATGCCTCGGAGCGGATCAAAGAAAATCATTATTTGGAGCGCGACGTGAAAATAACGAATCCGTTCAAAGAAAGTTTTCGGTTTCGAGCGAACGGCGAGTTGACTCAGACCGGCAATGATTTGAAAATCTCCAAGGGGACGTTTAATCGCTATCTGATTTTGACGAATTACGGGCGCATACGAATGTCCGACAAACCAAGCGGATGAAACGATACAGTAGCGCGGGCGGCTTCGCCTACATGGAAGTGCTGTTGCTGACGATGATCGTGTCGACGGCGGCAATGTTGGTGATGAGCGGCTTCCGCGAGGCTCAACGGATTAATCGGACGGCGGCAATCCGAACGGCAGCGGTGTTTCTTGCCGACGCCAAAATCGCCGAAATTCAAAACGATGAGTCGGCGGCGGTCGATAGCACCGAGACCTTTGAAAACTTCATGGGCGGCATGACGGTGGTGTTCTTGATCGAGCCCGAGCTGAAGAGCGTCGTCGAAAACCGTTGGACGGTGACGGTGACGCCGATCGTGGACGACAAACCGCAAGACGATCTGATCGTGACGGTCGAGCGCGTGATCATCGATCGATAGTAATGACGCCGTATTTGATCGGGCTGTAGCGCCCGCCGACAAAGTTTTTAAAGCCCAACCGATCGAACTCGAGGCTCCGCGCATTTTCTTTCAACACGACCCGCCGTCGAGCAACGCGACAAGCCTCCGCGATCGCCTCCGACGTCACCCGTCGATGATCCGCCGCTTGACGAATCACATTCATCGAACAACTCCGCTCGAGCGCATGTCGAAACATCGGATCGAAGTACACCACATCAAACGCGCCGTCCGGCTCCGCGCGGAGCACGTCGAGATAATCGGCGGCGATCACCTTCACGCGGCGCATCGCCTCGAGCACGTGTCGATTGTCGCCGTCGAATGTTGCAAGCCCGCGCTCGACCACATAAGCCAGCAGCGGATTGATCTCGACCGCCGTCACTTGGCACCGACTGACATAGCTCGAGACGATCGAATCCGATCCCAAGCCCAGCGTGCAATCGAGCACGCGCATGCCCTCCGTCAAGCCCATCGCCTCGATCATTCGATCGGCAGCGCCCGAGCGCAGCGCCTTGATCCTCAAATGCGCCGTCGACGGATGAAAAAAAATCTCCCGCTCAAATCCTCGCTCATCGATTGTCAGCAATCGGAGCGAATTTTTTTTTGCCACGATGATCCCCTCGACGCCGAACTCCCGTGATAACTCTTCGATCGATCGCCCGCGCCGCTCGACGTATTCAAGCCCCAAATGAGCCGCCGCCTCCTTCGCAAGTTCGATCGCCGCGCCGCGCTCGCGTCGCCCCGTCGTCGCTATCGCTCTCAACATTGCATCACTCCTCATTGACTTTGATCCAATAATAAATCATAATGTCAATATCGAAAGGAGGCGCCGCCATGTGGAAGGCGTTCGCAATTCTTTCGGGCGTCGGATTTTACCTTGCCGCGTTCATGCTCGTCTGTCTTTACCTTGGCGGGCTCGTCGACGACTTTTTTGAGCTCGGCGGCAAGGGACGGCTGATCGGCATCGTGCTCGGATTGCCGCTCGCCTTTTATTCACTCTATCGGCAGTTGAAACGCAACGGCTTTGTTTAGCTTTGTTTAATTTGACGCCTGTGATATAATTTGCCAAAAATTAAAGGGAGGCAGTGTCATTGGGCTTCTCCAAAATCGAATCGGTGATTACCGGACAAATCGCGGGGCTGTTTCAAAAGCGCGGCTCGGTGGAGCCGTCGGCGCTGATAAAAGCGCTGGAGCGGGAAGTGATCCGCCAACAGAAGAAAACGCCCGAGGGTTTGGTCGTCCCGAACGATTACACGATACTTTTGAGCGAGGAGGATTGTCATCGACTGTCGGCGGCGCGTGTGATCAAGGCGCTGTATGAAACGGTCGAGCGAAAAATCATTCGGGAGAATTGTTTTATGGACGGGAGCCTGTCGGTGCGGATCGAAAAGATGTTCGACGGCGACGACGCGATCGTGGTGCGCTCGAAATGCATTGACGACGGCAGGATCGATGAGGACACGATCGATCTCGAAAACGATGTGCTGTCGAAGACGCTGGTTGAGGACGCGGCGGTTGACGACGACGAGCAGACGATTGTCGCCGACAAAAAAATGTTGGTGACGACGATGAAAACAATCATCCCGCGGCAGATCGAGTATGATATTGCGACGTTGAGCGTGAAGGGGCGGGAGAAGCCGGAGCTGGTGCTTGGGGAGCGGCAAGTGTACATCGGGCGGCGTGATTCGAATGATTTGGTGCTCGACGATGATGCGGTCTCGAGGGTGCACGCGTACATTTCTTATGAGCGGCATCGGCACGTGTTGCGGGACGCCGACAGTCTCAACGGCACGTTCGTCAACAAAAAGCCGATCGAAAAACATCTGCTCCGTCACGGCGACAAGATCACAATCGGATCGTCGACCATCGTCTACGAAGTTTTATAATCGAAATGGAGAGTGAATAGATGTCGAAACACTACGAGGCGACGCATGTCGGTCTGGTTCGCCAACATAACGAGGATGCTCTTGCGATAATCGAGCCGGAGACGTATTTGGTCGCCGACGGCATGGGCGGTCAAGCGGCGGGCGAAATCGCAAGCCGCATGCTTGTCGACTCGATCGGAAATTTTTTGCACTCGACCCCTCGACCTTGGAATGAAAATGTATTGAAGGCGTCGATAGTCAAAGCGGGCGATCAGATTTTCGAGACGGCGCAATCGCGGGCGGAGTATCACGGCATGGGCACGACCGCCACGATCCTCCACCTTGACGACCGTCGAGCATATTACGCGCACGTCGGCGACAGTCGTCTCTATCGGATTCGCAACGAGCGCCTTCGACAGATCACCGACGATCATTCTTACGTTGAGGAGCTGGTAAGAAACGGCGAGATAAGTCAAGCCGCCGCGCGGATTCATCCGATGAAAAATTATTTGACGCAGGCGGTCGGAGCAATGCTCGATTTGAAAGTCGACAGCGGCTCCTTCGCGCTCGAACACAGGGACGCGTTTCTGCTTTGCACCGACGGCTTGACGAATATGGTCGACGACGAGGAGATTGCGCGCATCATCCGCACGAGTCGCAATCCTGCCGACGATCTCATCCGCGCGGCGCTCGACAACGGCGGCAAGGACAACGTGACGGTGATAGTGTTGGGAGTTGCTTGAATGGAGGGAGAAACGACTATGACTGAGCGCGTCCTGGGCGGCAGGTATGTGCTCGAGGAATGCATCGGATCGGGCGGCATGGCGGAGGTCTGGCGCGCCAACGATCATCTTCTCGCGCGAACGGTTGCCGTCAAAATCCTCCACGCCGCATACAAAAACGACGTCGAGTTCATTGAACGCTTCCATCGAGAGGCTAAAGCGGCGGCGGGCTTATCGCATCCGAACATCGTCAGCATATTCGATGTGGGGCTCGAGGGCGAAGATCACTTTATCGTGATGGAGTATGTGCCGGGCTCGACGCTCAAAGAGAAGATCAAGAATGAGGCGCCGCTCGACATCCCGATCGCGGTCAGAATAGCAAAGGACATAGCAAGCGGGCTGGCGCATGCGCACGCGAACAACATAGTGCATTGCGACATCAAACCGCATAACATATTGATGACGGACGACAATCGGGCGAAGATCGGGGATTTCGGGATCGCGCGGGCGGTGACGGAGTCGACGATGACGTACTCGGGCTCGGTGATGGGGAGCGTGCATTACTTTTCGCCGGAGCAGGCGCGCGGGTCGATGATCACGCCGAAATCGGACGTGTACTCGCTCGGGATTGTGATGTACGAGATGCTGACGGGGCGGCTGCCGTTCAACGGAGACAATCCGGTGACGATAGCGATGAAGCACGTCGAAGAGGAGCCGGTGCCGCCGACGTCGTATCGACACAAAATCCCGCCGATGCTCGAGGCGATAGTGTTGCGGGCGATGAACAAAAATCCCGACACGCGCCCGACGAGCGCGGATTTGGTGCAGGAGCTGTCGGTGGTGGAAAAAACGTTCGGGCTGACGAAGGCGGAGGATCCCGACGCGACGAAGGTATTGCCGCGGGCGGAGACGAACATTCCGTCGAGGCGCTCCGCGCGGAGGAAATCGACGCCGCCTTCGGAGCCGCCGAAGAAATCATTTTTTCAATCGAAAATGTTTGCGGTCGGGCTGATGGTGTTTCTGTTGATGGGCTTCGGGCTGGGCTCATTCTTGGCGTTCGGCAATTTTTTCAACCAAGAAGAGGTGGTGGTGCCGGACGTGAAGGGCAAGCAATTGGCGTTGGCTCGACAGCTGCTCGAGGACGGCAAGTTGCGGGTGAACGTGGCAGAGACGTACGACGGGACGGTGCCGCCGGGTCAAGTGGTGTCGCAAGACCCCGAGTCGGGCAAAACAGTGCGCTCGTCGCGGCTGGTGACGATTTACGTTAGCAAGGGCGGCGAGGAGCTTGAGATGCCGGATCTGAAAGGGCTGCCGAAATCGGCGGCGCTGGAGGTAATCACGAAGGCGGGGCTCAACCTTGACTCGATCTACGAAAAGTACTCGGACGAGGAGCCCGGGACAGTGCTGTCGCACGATCCCGTGGCGGGGACGAAAATCAATCGCGGGTCGCTGATCGACATAACGGTGTCGAAGGGCGAGGGGTCGACGAGCGCGGGCTACGGTGACGCGGAGCCGGTGAAGGCGAAGAAGACTTCGGTGCCGGACTTGCAAGGGGCGTCGCTTGATTTGGCGCGAACGGGCTTGGAAGCGCACGGCTTGACGATCGGGACGATCAGCTATCAGATCAGCACGCAAGCGGCGGGGACGGTGTTAAGGCAGACGCCGTCGGCGGGGACGGAACTATACAGCGGCGAGGCGGTCGATTTGGTGGTAGCGGAGCCTGAGCCGGAGCCCTCGGCAAGCACATCAGAGGAGCCGTCGTATTACGAGACGGACAATCGTGACGTTGATAAGCAGTCGGATTCGACGGAGGAGCGCGATGAGCCCGTGAGGAGTTTTGTGCCCGGGACGGAGCCGGAGCTTTACGGCTTGGATCAAGAGTCGGAGGCGCCGTCGGAAGCGCCTTCGCGCGAGAGCGGGGGCTCGAAAAGTCGGTGATGAAAGGAGTGAATGACGATGTCGGACAACAATCTTGAGACTCGAGTCAATGAACTTGAGAAAAAACAGGTCAGCATCGACACGAAGTTGGATGCATTCATTCAAGAGATGCGGGACTTTAAAGCGGAAATGCGTCAGCAGAACGAAATGCGTGCGGCGGAGGTAAGAGCGCTTCGCCAAGAGAACGCGGCGGCGATGAGTGAATATCGCCAAGAGAACGATAAGAAAATCGAACGGATCGAGAAAAAAATCGATCAGCTGGAAACAAAAATGGATTCCGTCAACAAATATGCGCATCAGATGTTCTTGGCGGCGGCGATCGGGATCGGAGCAATGATATTGACGGTGGTTGTGCCGATGATCACGTCAGGGAAATGATCGGGCGCGTCATAAAATTTCATAACAGCTTTTTCTTCGTCGAGATCGATGGTCGACTGATTCCGTGTTCGTTGCGCGGTCTGCTCAAGCGCGACAAGCGACTGATAACGGTCTGCCCAGGCGACTTCGTTGAGATCACGCTCCTCGACGACGGCTCGGGCGTCATCAAACGCGTCGTCGATCGAAAAAATCTCTTAATCCGTCCCGCCGCCGCCAACATTGATCAGATCGTCCTGACCTTCGCCGCCGCCGAGCCCGATCTCCACCCGCTCCTGCTCAATCGTTTTCTCGTGCTTGCCGAAGCCGCCGCCGTCGAGCACATCATCATTTGCGTCAACAAAATCGATCTCATCGACGACGCCGCTCATTTTCTCGACGAGTACTCGAGCCTCTACCGCATCATCAGAGTCTCCGCGCGGAGCGGGGAAGGCATCGACCGCCTTCGCGCTCAACTGATTGATCGCGTCACGGTCTTTACCGGTCCTTCGGGCGTCGGCAAGTCGTCAATCCTGAACGCCGTCGATCCGTCGATCAATCAGTTGGTCGGCTCGATAAGTAATCGCATTCGGCGCGGCAAGAATACGACGCGCGTCGCCGAGCTGATAAAATTTGCGGGCGGCTATCTGGTCGACACGCCGGGCTTCAGCGCCGTAGAGCTTGCAGATGCGGGCGTCGATGACAAAAATCTCGCGCATTATTTTCCCGAGTTTCATCATCACTCCGCGTGGTGCCGTTTCAATCCGTGCTCTCACTCCCACGAGCCCGATTGCGCCGTCAAAGCCGCCGTCGCCGACGGATCGATCCTCGAGCAAAGGTACGCGGCTTATGTCGCCATGCTCAAAGAACTTAAGGAAAGGGAGAAAAAATTATGATCGATGTTCAAAACCAACCCGATAATCGCGGCATCCCGATTCAGCAGACAGGCGTCAGCGGCGTGTGCCTGCCTTTTTTGATTGACGACGGCGGGCGCGTGCAACCCGTCCAAGCGCACGTCCGATTCACGGTGGCACTCGACGAAAAATTACGCGGCACGCATATGAGTCGGCTGATGGGCATTCTCAACGATTGGACGAACAAGCCGATTGCCTTCCGCACGCTCGACACGATCCTCCGCGCGGCGATTGAAAGACTGCAGACCTCCGCCGCGTACATACGACTCGACTTCAAATATTTTGTGGAGCGGCAAGCGCCGGTGAGCGGTCGGAAATCGCTGCTCGACGTGGATTGCACATTGGCAGCGTCGCTGGTCGAGGGGCGAACGGCGTTTCAATTGGGGCTGAGCGTGCCGTTCACGACGCTATGTCCGTGCAGTCGGGCGATCTCGACGGTGGGCGCGCACAATCAGCGGAGCGTGTGCAGTGTGCTGTTGAGCTTCGGCGGAGCTCCGACGATCACGATCGACGGATTGACGGCGCTGCTTGAGGCGCAAGCATCGTCGCCGCTCGTGCCGCTTCTCAAACGCGAGGACGAAAAATATGTGACGGAGGCGGCGTATGACAATCCCAAATTCGTCGAGGACATCTTGCGTGATGCGGTGATAGCATTGCGGTCGGTCA
>CAMKFB010000059.1 GCA_946411735.1 uncultured Selenomonadales bacterium | reverse complement strand
GTCGTCCGCCATCACTCCGCGCGGAGTAGACGTGATCGGCAGTGATATCGCCGACGACCACATCAGTTGAGAGAGTGTCGGTCGAGAGTTTGAACGCGGCGTCATAAAACGTATCGCTGTCGAAATTCGATGAGCCGTCGACGACGAACACTCCGATTGAAGCCGTTGAATCCGACAATGTGACGTTGGCGTTGACGACATCAACGGTGATTGGCTCAACGGTCGCGTCGTCGCTCATGCCGAGCAGGTCTCTGATCGAATTGACGGTGCCGGCATTATCGACGGTGTAATTCAAGAAATCCGTCGTAAGACTGTCGATGTTCGAGAAGAAGAGGCTCATCTCGGAGCTGTGAAGGTCAAGTCCGTCGGCACCAATCTCATAATCGAACGAGCCCGCCTCCAACGATCGAGCGAAGGAAATTTTGTCGGCGGCAATGTCAATGTCGACGAGACGGACGAGCGAAACGCCCGAGCCAATCACAATCGAGTCCTCACCGTCGCCGGTAGTGATCGTCGCATCGTCGGCATTGTTGAGAATCGAATCGGAGCCGTCGCCCGCATTGATCTCAACCGCCCCTCCGTAGTTTTCGACGTAATTGTCGCCTTCGCCCGCGTCAACCGTAACCGTCGCGCCGTAATTCCTGACGGTATCATCAGCGTCGCCGGCGTCGATGTACGCGCCCGTGCCAAGGCTGCTGTTGTGGATGTTGTCATAGCCGTCGCCGCCGCGTATCGTCACATTTTCGGCGCTGTTGTCGACGAGATCCTCTCCAAGTCCGCCGTCAATGGAAGCGTTTGCGCCGGAGTTGTTGACGTAATCGTCGTCTTCGCCCGCGTCAATGACAGCGTTTCTGCCCATTGTGTTGGTGAGCGAATCCGCACCCGCGCCGCCGAGCATCGTCACGCTATCCGCCTCGACGTTAATGATGGTGTCGTTGTCCGAGCCGCCGCTCAGGGAAGAACGCGCACCGCTCGTGGTAATCGACGTAAGGTTCAGCCCGTCTTCCGTGTAGGGAACGGTCGCATTCAAGTTGTAGATGTAATCGGCATTGGCGCCACCGTCAATCGTCACGCCTTCAGACGAATTGGTGATGTAATCGTCACCCGCGCCCGCATCGATAGCCGACAGCGAACCTCCAAAAATCATACTGCCGGCAATCGAGTCGAAAAAACCGCCGCCGTTGAAGACGGAATCGTTGCCGTCACCCACATCGACCGTCACACTGTCGCCGACATTGAAGATCGAATCGGCGTCCGCCGTGCCGCTCACGAGCGTGTTCGATGTGGTATTGATAAACTCAGCCATAAGACCACTCCCTTCCTCAATCGAAAGAAACACTCCGCCGCTGATCTTAGCCGATCGCTCACACACTGTCAAACACAATTGCCTTCAACGTAACAAAAATACAGCGGCTGTATTCAACCGCTGCTCATCATAAAAAATTATTATTTAAAAGTCGTTCGCCGTCAGAAATTCTTTCGTCAGTACCGACGAGCTATCAAACGACATCAGCCGCTCAACGTACTTCCCTATTATATCAGTCTCGATGTTGATCGGATTGCCGACCTTTTTATCGACGAAGTTCGTCGCCGACATCGTGTGCGGGATCAGCGATACCTTAAAACTCCGATCGCTCACGCCGATCACCGTCAAGCTCATCCCGTCGAGCGCTACCGAACCCTTCTCCACAATCTGTCGAAGGATCGATCGATCGGCGGATATCTCCACCACGCACGCATTGCCCTCCGCGCGGAGCGATATTATTCGCCCCACGCCGTCAATGTGACCGCTCACGATGTGACCATCCAATCGATCGCCGACCCGCAACGCACGCTCCAAATTGACTTTCGCTCCGACGCTCAAGCCCTCAAGCGAAGTCCGTCGAATCGTCTCCGGCATGACATCCGCGCGGAAACTCTTATCGTCGAACGCCGTCGCCGTCAAGCATATCCCGTTCACCGAGATGCTGTCGCCAACCTTCAAACCCTCGAGCACCTGTCGACACTCGATCTCGAGTACGCCGCGCGTCAAACTCTTGAGCCGCCCGACCTCCCCTATCAATCCGGTGAACATCTTACACGTTGACGCCGTAATTCCTGCCCAACGCCGCCAAGCCGCCTTCCCAGCCCGAACCAATCGCGTTGAAACGCCATTCGCCGTTCCGGCGGTAAATTTCGCCGACCACCACCGCCGTCTCGATCGAGAAATCCTCGCCCAGATCGTAGCGGATCAGCTCCTTGCCCGTCACCTCGTCGATCACTCGAATGTAGGCGTTCTCAACTTGACCGAAAGTCTGATTGCGCTCCTTCGCCTCGTAAATCGTCACCGTGAAGTCGATCTTCTCGATATTCGCCGGCACCTTCGACAGGTCGATCCGTATCTCTTCGTCGTCGCCTTCGCCCTCGCCCGTCAGGTTGTCGCCCATGTGCTCGACCGCACCCGACGGATGCTTCAACTGATTGTAGAACACAAAGTCCTCGTCGCTCGTCACCTTGCCGTTGGCGCCCAACAGGAACGCCGCCGCGTCCAGATCGAAGTCATAGCCGCCGTCGTAGCGCTTCACGTCCCAGCCCAGCCCGACCAAAATATTCCTCAGGTTCGGATTGTCCTTCATCAAGCTGACTTTTTGTCCCTTAATCAAACTAACACCCGGCATGGTTTTCACTCCTCACTGAAATTCGCGTTAACCTCATCGACCGTTGCGCGGCTATCTTACAAGTTGACGCCGTAATTCCTGCCCAGCGCCGCCAAGCCGCCTTCAAAGCCCGCGCCGATAGCGTTGAAGCGCCATTCGCCGTTCTTGCGATAAATCTCTCCGACCACGACCGCCGTCTCAATCGAAAAATCCTCGCCCAGCTCGTAGCGAACCATTTCCTTGCCCGTCGCCTCGTCCACCACTCGAATGTAGGAATTCTCAACTTGACCGAAGGTCTGATTGCGCTCCTTCGCCTCGTGGATCGTCACCGTGAAATCGATCTTGTCAATGCTCGCCGGCACCTTCGACAGATCGATCTTGATCTGCTCGTCATCGCCTTCGCCCGCGCCCGTGCGATTGTCTCCAAGCGATTCCACTGCCCCCGACGGATGCTTCGGCTGATTATAAAATACAAAATCGTCGTCGCTCGTCACCTTGCCGTTCGCGCCGAGAAGAAACGCCGACGCGTCCAAATCGAAATCGTAGCCGCCGTCGTAGCGCTTCAAATCCCAACCCAGCCCGACCAGGATGTTCTTCAGATTCGGATTGTCCTTCGTCAAGCTGACCTTCTGACCCTTCGACAAACTTACTGCCATTGATCTTCACTCCTCATCGAAATTCGCATTAAAACCATCGATCGTATTCTACACCTTGCGCCGATTGCGCGCAACGAAAATTTATTTCCGACCCGTGCTCCAGCGCAAGCCCCAATTGAATCGCTGATCCAAATAGCTTTGACTGTCAAAAAACTCGACGACCTTCTCAACGCTGAACGCCGAGCCCGTGTTCTCGATCAAGGCGATCCCGCAAAGCAGTTTGTCCGAGCCGTACTCGTCCATCCGAACGAGAATGTCCGGCGCGCCCGCGCATTTGACCGTCACCACTCCGTCCGCCTCGCGCCAATTCGCCACGCCGTCGTAGATGAACGTGTAAACCAGAATCCGCTTGATCTTGTCGGCGAACTTGCCGTTGACGCGAATCGTCTCGCCGCCCGCAACCGCGCCCGTCCGATCGTCGCCGTCGAGCATAATATAAGGTGGCGTGTCGAGCGAACCGAAATTTTTGCCGAGCGCTTGGATCGCACCCTTCGAACCGTCATACAACTCGTAAAGGCAGCCCAGGTCGAGATCGATTCCGCTGTTCGAGCCGCCGAAAATATTCCCAAGGCTGATCGGTTTGCCCGAGGAACTGAAAAAGCGATCGAACACGCTCCCGCTCGAGCGCGACGGTTGAGACTGTTGCGACCAGTTGAGATTGATAACAATCTCGCCGTAGCTTTTGCCGCTCTTGACCAGATTGACCTTTTGCCCCTTGCGAAGCTCAATTTTTTTCGGCTTGGGCGGAGCGCTCGGCGCGGGATCGACCGGCGGAGGATCGACCGGCGGAGGATTGATCGAAGAGCGATTGTCGGAAGCTCCGCGCCCCATGTTGAGCGGACCGCTCCTCTTGGTCGAGGGCGCAGATTTTTTCGAGGCAACGGGCGGTTTTGCCGGCGGCGGCGGCGTCGGTCGAGGAGGAGCCGGCGGCGGATCGGAAGGTCGAGCGCCCGAAGAATCATCCTCCGACACTTCCACCCCGAAATTTTTACACAGCGCCGGCAGCCCCCCGCTGAAGCCCGCGCCGATCGCATTGAACTTCCAATTACCCTTGTGTCGATACAACTCGCCGACCACAATCGCCGTCTCGACCGTAAACTGATCGCCCAGATTGAAGCGGATCAGCTCTTGCCCCGAACTCTCGTCGGCAACTCGAATGTAAGCATCCTTGACCATGCCGAAATTCTGTCGACGGTTGAGGGCGTCGTAAATCGTCGCCGTGAAATCAATCCGCTCCACATCCGCCGGCACTCGACCCAGATCGACGTGAATCTGCTCTTTGTCCGTCGCGCCGCCGCTCGTGCCGTGCTCGACCGAACCGCTCTTGTGCTTGAGATTGCCGTAAAACACAAAATCCTCGTCGGATTGAACCTTGCCGTCCGCGCGGAGCAAAAACGCGGCGGTGTCGATGTCAATCCGTCGATCCGCCGTCCAGCCCAGCCCAACGAGCACTCGGTTGAGCAGCGGATTGTTTCGCGTCAGATCGATTTTTTGCCCCTTCGATAGCTTTATTGCCATTCACTCACAACCTTTCTGTCAGAATAACATGTTGGCGAAAAAGACGATAATCGGCAGCGCAATCAGCGTGCGCTCGATGAAAATGCCGAACAGCCGTTTGATGTCGAGCCCGACGTTCGCTTTGACGATGATTGAGCCGACCTCCGTCAGGTAGATGATTTGCACCAGCGACAGCACCGCGACGATGAAGCGCGTCTTGATGGGCGCGTCGACGGCGGTGATCAGGCAGGGGATGAACATGTCGATGAAGCCGACGAGCGTGGCGGGCGCCATTTTGAAAGCGTCCTCGACGCCGAGCACGCTCAAATACATGCCCATCGGATATGACAGCCATTGGAAGATCGAAGTTTCGCCGGCAAGATAGGTGCCGACCGTCCCCCACGAGATGACGATGGGGATCAGGTCGAAGATGATGCCGACCGCCATGATGCCGCCGCTGGCCAGCGCCATATCGAGGCGAAACAGTTTGATGCGCTCGAGCGCGCCTTGGATTGCCCAATCGAACAGGGAGATATTTTGCGGGACGTCCTCATTTATTTTTTTCTCGACGGCGTAGGAGTCGGGGATCGATCCGAGCGGCCAGAAGCGTGGAGCGATGATCGCAAGGAATAAGCCGATGCCGGTGACGATCGCGTACATCGGGACGAAGTATTCGCTGAGCTTGAGCGTTTCGGCGACGACCATGCAGAACGGGATCGACACCAACGAGAAGTTTGTCATGATGGTTGCCGATTCGCGCATCGAATAATATCCCGCGCGGTACTGCTCGGCGGTGATCAGCACGGCGGTGTTCGACGACGCCAGCCACGATGTGATCAGATCGACGGAAGCGCGCCCGGGGACGCAAAACAGCGGTCGGACGAGCGGCTTGAGGATGATGCCGGTGAACTCCATGATGCCCGACTCCGTCAAGAACGGAAGCACGAAGCTCAACACGAACGCCAGCGCGATCAGGGTGTAGGACAGCGACGCCATTTGTTGACCGATGTCCTCGGATCGGATGACTTCGGGACCGACCTCGAAACTGACGCAGATCATCACGAACAGCGCGAACAGGCGGGTGATGAGATAGGGCGTCGAGATGCAAAACAGATCGCGGAGCCAATCGATGCGCGTGACGAACTCCGGTCGCCGGAATTGGCACATCAGAGCGCCGAGCGCGGATGCGGCGACGAACATGAACAGCGACCAATGCGCGTACTCACGGACGGCCTCGTCGAGCAGTTGCGTGAGGATGTTGACGCCGGTGGAAGCGGTGTCGCCGTCGGGGATCGGGAAGATAAACATAAAGACGCCGAAGCCGGAGCAAACGATGAACTTCAGCTTGAGGTACCAGGGATAAACCTTGGCGGGGTCGTTGACGGTATCGTTCATTGGCAATGCGGGCGCGGTCGCTGTAATAAAAAAAATGCTCCGTGCCCTTCCCTCCTTCGACGTGTAAGTTTATATTTTCGACCGCCAAATTGCAATAAGAAAAAAAGCCTCCGCGCGGCGCCGATTGATTTAAAGAGGCTTGACGTTATCGGCGAGCAACGGCGTGTTGATAATCTCATTAATCTTCTTGGCGATTTGAAAAGCGTGGTACATCTGCTCGACGGCGGCATTGGGGAGCTTGCTGCCGTCGTCGCCGTGTCGCTCGAGCACGAATTCCATGTCATCGACGGCGCTGCTCAATTTGTTTTCGAGACTCAACAGGCGGGCGTTGGTCTGATCGGTGCGGTCTTTGATGGCGTCGAGGTAAGAACAGATTTGCTTGCCCTCGTCTTGAAATTTGCGAGCCTCGTCGCGACTGATTTTGACGTTCTCGAACATCGACTCGATTTCGGACTGTTGAATGACTTCGTCGGCGGAGCGGGCGTGATGTTTGAACTCGACGGGCTTGACGCGCGAGAATTGCTCGACGAAGCGCGCCATGGTTCCGCTTGAGATATAATTTTTTGTTCGACGGAGCCGATCGAGACTGCGCTCGGTCTCAAAACGCGCCTCACGAATTTTTATGATGGTACCGGTCATCAGGCGATTGACGTAATCGTCGGCGGCATTATCGGCGCCGGTGAACTTATCGACGGTCTCAACGACGCTGTCGACGGTCTTAATCGCCTCGGTCGCGGTCTTGATCGCGCTGCCAATACTGAACAGAGTGCTGATAGCAACGGGAATCGTAAGCCCTCGCCTCCTACATCGAATTTGGCGTTCAGTTTATATTTTCGACCGCCAAATTGCAATAAAAAAATGCTCCGCGCGGAGCGATTGAGCGACGGGAAAAATTTTCTTGACATGGATCGGCTCGAGCAATGTATAATGCGATCATCAATCGCGAAGGAGTGAATCAAATGACTGCTGTGAAGAAAATATGGCAGGATCGCTATCAACTCTACATCAACGGGCAATGGCGCGACGCCGAGGGCGGCAAGATTTTCAAGGTCTACAATCCCGCCAACGGCGAGTTCATGACCGAGTGCGCGGCGGCGTCGAAGGCGGACGTTGACGAGGCGGTTCGCGCGGCGTGGGCGGCATTTCCGGCGTGGAAGAAAGTCAGCGTCATCGAACGCGCGACGATCCTGCTCAAGATCGCCGACATCATCGACGCCAACGCCGAGCACCTTGCGATGATCGAGACGCTTGACAACGGCAAACCCATTCGCGAGACTCTAAACGTCGACGTGCCGCTCAGCTCCGATCACTTCCGCTACTTCGCCGGCGTGATTCGCTCGGAGGAAGGAAGCGCGTCGATGCTTGCCGACGACAAATTGAGCCTCATCCTCAACGAGCCGATCGGCGTGGTCGGGCAAATCGTCCCGTGGAATTTCCCCTTCCTGATGGGCGCGTGGAAGTTGGCGCCGGCGCTGGCGGCGGGCAACTGTATCATCTTCAAGCCGTCGTCGACAACCTCCCTGTCGATCCTCGAGTTCATGAAACTGATCGAGAAGGAGCTGCCGGCGGGCGTGCTCAACATCATTACGGGCGGCGGCGGCTCGAGCGGTCAATACATTCTTGACCATCCCGACATCAGAAAACTTGCGTTCACGGGCTCGACGGAAGTCGGCTACTCCGTAGCGGAGGCGGCGGCGAAAAAGTTGATCCCGGCGACGCTCGAGCTTGGCGGCAAATCTGCCAACATTTATTTCGACGACTGCAATTTCGACAAGGCGGTCGACGGCGCGTGCGTGGGCATTCTTTTCAACCAGGGGCAGGTGTGCTGTGCGGGCTCGAGGATTTTCGTGCAGGACACTTTCTACGATAAATTTGTCGATGCGCTCAAGAAAAAATTCGAGAGCGTCAAAGTGGGCTTGCCCTGGGAAAAAGACACTCAGATGGGCAGTCAGATCGACAAGCGGCAGCTTCAAAAAATACTCGACTACGTTGCGATCGGTAAGAACGAGGGCGCGCAAGTTTTGACGGGCGGCGCGGCAGCGGTTGTCGAGGGCGGCGAGAACGGCGCCTTCATGCAGCCGACGTTGATCGCGGATGTCGACAATAAGATGCGAGTTGCGTGCGAAGAGATTTTCGGACCGGTGGCGGTGGTGATCAAGTTCCACGACGAGGACGAAGTGATCAAGATGGCCAACGACAGTGAGTACGGACTTGGCGGCGCGGTCTGGACGAAGGACATCAATCGGGCGTTGCGCGTTGCGCGCTCGATCGAGACGGGGCGCATGTGGATCAACGCTTACAATGACTTGCCGGCGGGTTCGCCCTTCGGCGGCTACAAGAAGTCGGGCATCGGGCGCGAAACCCACAAGATGATCCTCAACGCTTACACTCAGAAGAAAAATATTTTCATCAGTCTCAGCGAGGGCGTCAGCGGTCTCTACTGATATAAAGGCATTCATCAAGGCGGTTGCCGACAGCGGGCGACCGCTTTTTTTATCAACGACTGACGATCTTCTTCAATGTGTCGAGCAGTAAATCGCGTAAATGTGCGCCGTCAAAATGCACGCGTTCCAACCGTCCGTCAAGCCAACCGTCAATAAAATTCTCGATTTCGTCAATTTCGCTGCCGTCAGCATAACAGATGCCATCCGAACCCTCAAACCATTTAATCCCCGAGGCAATTTTCGTGTCAAACGATCGCATCACCACCGCCGGCGTCCGAGTCACCGCAGAAAATATCAAGCCGTGATATCGATCTGTCACCACCAATCGCGCTCGTCGTATTCTCGATAAGAGTGCTTCAACCTTTTCAGCTCGTTCGCCCGCTTCGACCGTCCCGTTCACAATCGTGTCCGCAAATTCGTAAGTCACTTTTCGTGCGTCAAGATGTGCCTGCAATTTTTCAATCAGTGCCGTGTGATCAAAACGCTCCTTGTCATGCCGAAGTACGAACAAGACTCCGTCGCGCGGCTGTTCTCGACCGTCCCAAGTTCCCATCAGCATCGTCACACTGTCCGGCGCAAGATACCTTTTCACTCTTGGAAATAATTCCGCCGCCACCGCAAAACTGACTTCATCACGACAGACCAAATGCAAATCCCTATGCCCGTTGTATATCTCAACGCTCGCGCGCGTCAACTCCTCCTGCGTCGTCCGATCGAAAAATATACTCTGCGGCAGGATTATGATCCTGTTTCGAGAAAACCGCGCGATCAGCCTTTGATGCACGCGCTCTTCATTCCCCCAGAGTGTTCCGAGATTGCCGCCGCCGTGAATAAATATTAAATCTGTCGGTCGCACGCTCCTCTCAAAGCCCAAGCTCGAAAATGTTTCGCCCAAATATCCCGACAGATACGGTGTCGGGATTTCGACAATCTCATGTTTAGGAAAAATCTTTTTCAAAACAAACTGCTCGCCTACCGTGATCGCTTGATCGCCCAAATTGCCATGCACCGGCACGCTCATCAACAGCACGCGCTTCGATGTGCTCTGAAGGGCTCGGAGGATTGACATCATCGACGGCAACGCCGCGCCTAAAGTGTCGAGCATTAATCTCAACTGTCGGTTCTCGCTCATCAACGAGCGCGCAATCAAATTGTTGAGCGACTTCTGAATGCAGAACCCCTGCAACAAATGCGCCGCCAATCGTTCGTCGATCGCCCCGCGCTCCCCAATTGCTTGTCGGAGCGTTTCGAACGCACCGGCACTCTCGACTGCTTCCGACGAATCGTAAAGACACAAAATATATCCTTGTATCATACTCTCAAAGAACGCCTGAATACAATCGTTCTGTATCTGTGGCGATACGACATCGTGCGGCACTCGCTCAAACAGTCGAATCAGGTAATTCCAACCGTCGAGCATCGACCGCACGCCTTTGACCGTCCGCTCGACATCATTCGCCTTCGAGATCGAGTTCGCGCGACGGTTATAAACATACAAATAATCGGGAATGCAATAAAACCTCTCCGCCCAACAGTATAGCGCGATGCTGAACGGTTCATCTTCTGACAGTATGCATGGAAATTTTATATTATACCGCTCCAAAAAATCTCGTCGATAAAAATTCAGCCAGACCATGGGCCAAATATTTTTATCGACATAACAGGATTTCAGCCGACGGTTGCGCTCAAACGGAAGAAAGCCGTCGAAGGGCGATTTGTCTTTGGTGACTTTGACGGTACCGTCGTCAAATCTCTCCAACATCGACGAGCAATGAACAATGTCGGCGTCGTTTGCCTCCGCCGTCCGATAAAAAATCTCGAACGCGTTGTCAAAAATCATATCATCACTGTCGAGAAAAAAGACATACTTGCCGTGCACGTGTTCAAGTCCGGTGTTTCGAGCAGCGCCGAGTCCCTGATTATGATCGTGACGAACGACTGAAATTCTCGGATCAGCTTGAGCGAATTGCTGACAGATATCAACGGAATGATCAGGCGAACAGTCATCGACAAGAATCAGTTCGAAGTCGCCGAGCGTCTGATTGAGTACACTTTCAAGGCACTGCTTGATGTATCGTTCGACCTTGTAGATCGGAACGACCACCGAGATCAAAGGTCTCTGTACATCATTCAATTTCACCACCCCTCGCGGATTGTACAATAAGCACTCGAAAGTGTCAAAAGGCTTTAACACGCGACGGCAGTGGGCGATACGATCTTCATCACCGACGACAAGGATATTCATCGATCCGCTTGGGCGAAGAGCGCTTCTTTCAATTCGATCCTCAACTTGTCACGCCCTTCATCGAATCTCAAATCAAACTCTCTCTTCAGTGAGTGCCATTACTCGCGGGCTTGTAATGAAACAAGAATTTTACGCTTGGTACGTCACCAAAGAATCTCTTGAAGCTTTCCAATCAAAGTCGATTACCTCTGGCGCAAAATCCACTCGATGGATAATTCGGAGCTGTCGTTTGCGGGCGACGTCGAGGGCTTCACTCTCGAGGACACCGTGTCCGGCGCCCACACCGTCTTCCTCACCGTCGACGGGCTCGACCAAATTAAAGACGACATCGCCATCCTCAAAACCGAATTGGCCTCTTGCCGCGACGAGCTTGCCTCCATCACCGACAATTCCTCCGGCGATATCGCCGACATCAAAGACCGACTCGATCGCATTGATGCCAATCTTGACGAGATGGACGGCTTTGCAGAGCGCCTCAGCAATTGCGAAGCGGGCATTGATTCTGTGGCAGAGGAGCAGCTGTCCTACTTCAAAGCCGCCGATTTCTCCACCGTCGACGGCTCGCTCATCTTCTTCGACGGGCTCGGCGCTCACGCCTTCACTCTCGGCGCCGCCACTTGGGACACCGTCGCCGGAGAATGACTGCCATGAAGATTTTCATCAATCCCGGGCACGATCGCGCGCGCGATCCCGGCGCGGGCAACGCGCGCCTCGAGCTTAACGAAGCGGATGTGGTCGCGCGGATCGGCGAAGCGGCAGGCGATTATCTTGCCGACGCGGGTTATCACGTCCGCCGCGCTCAACACGACGATCTTACCCGGCTTTGCGATGCCGCCAATCATTGGCGCGCCGATGCCTTTGTCTCTATCCATTGCAATTCCTTCGACGGCTGCACTCGCGGCATCGAAACTTGGTACTGCTCGAGCGCGGGGGAACGGTTGGCGCGGTGCATTCAGCGGCAGATAATTGAAAGCGTGGGGACGTTGGATCGGGGGTTGAAGGCGGGCGACTTCTACGTGTTGCGCGCCACCGACATGCCCGCCGTCCTCGTCGAGACTGCCTTCATCGACAACGACGCCGATGCTCGACTGCTCCTCGATCGCCAAGGCGACTTCGCGCGCGCCATTGCCCGCGGCGTCTCCGATTTCTTCTCTTGAGCCTCCGCAAGGGGCTCCTTTTTTTGTACAAAAAAATACCCCCAATGGGTTGACAAGCACCTTCAATGAGTGTATACTGGTAATCAGAAAGGGGGTTGACAGCAATGGAGTGGTTCAGCGACTTGACCGAAATCGTTGAAGGGCTGGTAGCGTGGGGCACGCTAATGGGCTGGCTCAACAGCAAACTCGGTTTGTCGGACATCCTGCTTCAATCGCTCCGACGGTTGCGGCGCAAGCTGAAATAACAATCGGCTTTGCGGGGGCGGCTCTTCAATCCTTCACCGCCCTTAAGCCGCTGTTCCGCTCCTTTGCTCGATTATGAAAGTTAAACTTTTGATCCTCGTCGCGTGGTTGTTGGTTGCTTTCGTTGTCAACGACGATACTTCCTTCCGTGATTGGTCGATCGGCTTGGTCAGCGGCGTGTTCTTGGCGGATATCGTGTTGCAAGCGACGAAAGGACGGCGTTCCCATGGGTAATGCGATAAACGAGGCGCGGCGGGCGGCGGGCTTGACGATCAAGGCGCTGGCAGATTTGTTGGGAGCGCCGTATCGGACGGTGCAGAATTGGTGCGACGGCTCGAGGACGCCCCCGCCGTGGCTGCAGCGGTTGGTGATCGCGGAGATTGAGCGGGCGACGAAATAAAAATGATTGGGGGCGGGACGCTCCCTTTTTTATGTGGTATAATGTCGGCGGAGGTGGTAATTGTGGAAGAGATTTTGAAGAAGAAGCAACAGGAGATAGCGGTGCTGTATCACGATCGGCTGATAGAGCGGCTGCGCGAACCGCATTGCAACATTGAGCAGTTCTCCGACTGCATTCGTATCCTCAGCCGTTTCACGTCCGACGGCACCGTATTTTATCCCAACCGTCCAGCCCCGATGGAACCTCAATCTCGGTGAGATCGAAATCCGCATTGCCGGTGACGTGGAGCGCGACGTCGTCAGCGGCGGCGACGGGATCGTCGTATTGCCCGTAGACGTCGTCGAGCACGAACAGCGACCATCGTCCGCCGGCGGCGTAAATCTTCAGCGTGCCGAGCGGCGTTTCGTAAACATATTCCATAAGCTCCTCCGCGGGGCGTTTTTTTTATGCGTGAGCTTGAGCGAAGAGGGCGGCGATCATGCGGTTGACGGCGGCGCGATCGGCGTCGGGGAGGCGCTCGTACATTTGAAGATTTTGGTCGCGCGTGGCAGGGGCGTCGTTGCCGAGGAGGTAGTCGGTGGAGACGCCGAAGTACCGCGCCAATGCCTTTAATTCATCATCACGAATGGGACGTGTTCCGCGTTCAATCCGATTCACTACACTCTGCGTCATCTTGATACTGTTGCCCAATTCTTGTTGCGTTGCCCGTTTTGCCAATCTTAAATTACGTATCCTTTCTGCTGTCGTCATCATGAACACCTCCCTTTTTTTTATTGTATTATAGCATTTCTATTTTAGAAACAAAAGCTTTATTCTAAAAAAGAATTGACATTGCGGTTTTAGAATACTATAATCCAATTGCGATTTTAGAATAAGGGAGATGATTCGATGGAACGACGATTCGATTTAGAATTCATCAAAAAACGCCGCGAACAACTCGGTCTCTCGCAAGGGAGCATGGCGCAGCAATTAGGATTCATAAACGCTTCCGTCTATTGCCGTTATGAGAACGGCACGTATAAATTCAAGGCGGACATGCTCCCTGCGCTGTCGCAAGCACTTCAATGCGATCCGAGGGATTTTTTTTGTCCTGTTGTATGCTGATTTAGCATAAATCACTGTTAACCCAGTGCACTCGAAAGGAGAATGATTTATGAACGACATCGTCGTCATCCGCAATGACATCGTCGTCACCGATTCCCGCACCGTCGCCACCTTCTTCGATAAGGAACACCGCAACGTCACCCGCGACATCGAAAACATCATTACCGATCTCAAAGCCGTCGATACCGAAGAAAGCCCGTCAAATCAACATACGCTCAAAAATGAGCGCATCTCGCAGTTCTTCATCAAAGATAAGTACGTCGACGACGGCGGGCGCAATCGCAAGATGTACTGGCTGACGGAGGACGGATTCAACCTGCTGGCCATGGGCTTCA
>CAMKFB010000058.1 GCA_946411735.1 uncultured Selenomonadales bacterium | reverse complement strand
AACGCGCCCGCTCAAAACGTACTTCAACAGTCGACCGCAACTCAAATGTCCGCGCCCATGTTCGAAGGTCAAGCCGCCGCTCAATTGCCCGGCGAATCCTTTACTCAAAACTTCGGCGCGCCCGTCAATAATCTCAACACGCCTCAGCCCGCCGCGCAGGCTCAACCCTCCACGCCCAATACCGCCTTCGCGCAGCAGCTCCGCGACGACTTCAACATCGCCGGTCAGATCGTCGAGAACGCTCGCATGATCCGCACCGCGCAGAATACCGAGATGATTATTCACCTCAAGCCCGAACACCTCGGCGAACTCACGTTGCGCGTCTCGGTCACCGCCGAAGGCACCGTCAACGCATCCTTCCACTCCGATAACGCCGCCGTTCGCGCCATCATCGAAAATTCCCTCGTCAATCTTAAACAGGAGCTCGCCAACCAGGGGCTCAAGGTCGACAACGTTGAAGTTTACGCCGGACTTGCCGACGGCGGCTCGCTCATGAACGGCAAAGGTCGTCAGGCGTGGCAGCAAAACCGTCGCAACGCTCAACGCGTCGAAAGAGTTCGCGGCGGCAATCGCAATGACGGCGGCGCTCAATCGACCGCCCCGACCGCCGCTCAATCCGTCGATGTCGCTCAGCCCGTCGAGAACGTTGCCTCCGACGGCGGCGTCGATTATAAAGTCTGATTAGGAGTGATCACCATGGCCAATATGCTTAACACCATCACCGTCGACGGCATCACGCAGGACGCCGCCGAGTACGCCGAACTTCATAAAGCCGTCAAGAAAAACGACGACCTCGATAAGGACGCCTTCCTTCAACTGCTCGTCGCTCAAATGAAGTACCAGGACCCCCTCGACCCGCAGGATAACAGCGCCTTCGTTGCCGAGCTTGCTCAATTCTCCGCGCTCGAGCAGATGACCAACGTCGCCAGCAATCTCGAGGACCTCTCCGCCGTCGTCGACGGCATGAGCTCCTCTGTCAATATCCGTCAGCTCAGCTCGATGATCGGCATGAAGGTCGATTGGACCGTCGAGACCGGCGAAGTCGACGAGGAAGGCAACCCCCTCACGCAAAGTTTGACCGGCTCGATCAGCGGCGTCAACATCGACGACGAGGAGCCCACCGTCAGCGTCGTTTCCGGTCCGAAAACTTACAACCTCAAGCTCAGCGACATTGACCGCCTCTACAACGCCGACGACGCTGCCGCTTCGACCACCACGCCCGCCAACTCTTTCGTCGACACCGGCGTCAACGTTTCCAGCTCCAACCGCTCCGCGCTCCTCGGACAGCTCGGCAATCTCATCGGCATGGATATCGAGTGGGATCAGCCCGTGCCGAAAACCTTCGACGAGAACGGCGATCAAGTCTATCTGCCCATGAAGGGCGTCGTGCGCGGCGTCAATCTCGAGGGCGAAGAGCCCGCCATCATCGCCCAGGTCGGCACCGACACTTACAAGATCGACGTCAAGAATGTCGCCAACGTCTACTTCGGTCTGCAGGAGCCCGAGGTCGTCGAGGAAGTCGAAGAATGATTCCTGCCTGCATCATTTGCTGCTCCGCGCGGAGCAGCATTTTTTTTCCAATGTTGATGACATCCTGATGATGAGTTGATATAATTCATAAAAAAATCATTAGAGGAGTCGTCTTATGGCAGAGCAAAAAATTTTTCATGAGTATCTGCCCAAATCCTACACCATCTACAAGAATAAGATTGGGCTGGTCGACGGGCGCGGCGCATTTATTTCCAACCGTCGGGATGTGGCGCTCGTTTTTCCCTATAAGGATTGCGTGTTCAACGGAGGGCAGACGCGGGAGGATCAGCGCCGGCAGGAAGTTTTTTACAACACCACGCTTGCGCCCGAGGATGTTGACATGCTTCTCGAGCCGAAGGTTTTGATCGGCGCGCGGCGCTATTCGACCGACGGTTGCGAGCCGACTACCGAGTTCCGCGCGGAGGATAATCTGATCGTTAAGGGCAATAATCTGATCGCGCTAAGTTCTTTGGCGGCGCGCTTCGAGGGGCGCGTCAAGCTGATTTACATCGACCCGCCTTATAACACCGGCTCCGACTCGTTCGGCTACAACGATCGGTTCAATCACTCAACGTGGATGGTTTTTATGAAGAATCGGCTGGAGATTGCGCGGCGGCTGTTGAGGAGCGACGGTTCGATTTTCATTCAATGCGACGACAATGAGCAGGCGTATCTCAAAGTTTTGTGCGACGAGTTGTTCGGGCGGGACAACTTTGTGGCGACGGTGATTTGGGAGAAGAAGTATTCGCTCCAAAATGACGCGCGTTGGCTGTCGGATTCTCACGACTTCATTTTGATCTACGCGAAGGATAAAAACAGATGGCGCCCTAATCTTTTGCCGCGGACGACAGAGATGAACGCCCGCTATAAAAATCCCGATGGCGATCCGCGCGGACCGTGGCAGTCCGTTGATTTCTCCGCCAAAACTTACAGTGCCGCATACGATTATCCGATCACACTGCCGTCGGGGAGGATCGTTTATCCGCCCGGAACTCGTTCGTGGATGACGTCCAAAGAAAGATTTTATGAGCTCCTCGCCGACAATCGGATCTGGTTTCATGATGACGGGGATGGAGTGCCGCGAGTAAAAACATTTTTATCGGAAGTCAAACAGGGCGTGGTGTCAAAAACGATCTGGCTCCGCGCGGATGTCGGCGACAATCAAGAGGCAAAGCGCGAACACCTTGCCTTCGGCTTCCCCGAAATTTTCTCCACCCCCAAGCCCGAAAGGCTCCTTCAACGAATCATGCAATTGGCAACCGTCGAGGGCGATCTCGTGCTCGACTTCTTTATGGGCTCGGCAACAACCGCCGCCGTCGCGCTCAAAATGCGCCGCCGCTTCATCGGCATCGAACAGATGAATTACCTCGAAACAATCTCCGTGCCGCGGCTGGTCAAGGTGATCGAAGGCGATCGGTCGGGCATATCGGAGGCGGTCGGTTGGACGGGCGGCGGCTCGTTCGTGTATTGCGAAATGGCGCCGCTCAATCAAAAGTTCGTCGACGAGATCGAAAGCGCCTCGGACGGCGCCGCGCTCAAAAACATCTTGGCTCGAATGATCGACGCCGGCTATATCGATTACCGCGTCAACACCGCGACCGCCAACAAAGAGTTCGATGCGCTCTCGACCGACGACAAAAAGCAGGCGCTGATGGATATAATGGACAAAAATATGCTCTACGTGAGCGTGAGCGACATCGACGACGCGGAGTTTGCGATCGACGACGACGCCAAGCGCTTCACGCGGAGCTTCTACGGCGGCAAAACTTAATCGGAGGAACTCTCCAAGATATGAATCATATGCGCGGGTGTGACAATGAAATTTCGATCGGGATAATGACGTTGATTGCCGGTGACAAGATACGCCGACCGATCCTGTTGGGCTAAAGCAATCTCGTAAAAAATCAAATCGTCGGGATCGGAAAATGTTTCATCGGATTTTTGCGGAGCGACTTCAACGCCGTAAATCCTGAAAGCCCGCATCACCGTTTGAATGGTCGCGGGTTGGAGATGAAACTTATCGCGGTGGAGAACGTCTTCGTATTCGGCAAGAATCTCTTCATGAATCAGCGGGATAATTTTTCCGTCGGTAATTGCCTTAATGATTTTGACGGTAGCCGCATCAGGTTTCTTTGACAGAAGGGCAGAAATCAAAACGTTGGTATCGATAACGGCATAAACGCTCACGCTTGACGCCTTCTTTCGGAGCGAGCCTCTGCAATTTCTTTGTTGATCTCCTCGAGAGACATCTCCGGCACGTCGGCGGCTTGACGTCGTAATTCCATGAAAGCCTCCCACGCCTCGGCTCTTGAGGGTTCCGGCAGTTTGACGCTGAAAGGCAAGCCGCGCTCGATTTTGCTTTGCACCAAAAACATGCGGAGCGCCGTATGCAAGTCCAGCCCGAGTGATTTATAGATACCGGCGACTTCACGGCGCAGATTTTTATCGACGGAGAATCGGATAAGCGTTTGCTCTGACATAAATATCTTCCCTTCAAAAAAATTTTTCGCGGTCGATTATAGCATATGATAAACTGAAAAACATAAATGTGGAGGCGATCGACGATGTATTTGTACGAGGAGCTGGAGGTGCTGCGCAAAAAAAAATTTTTGGAGCCGCTGCCGCCGTTCGTCAACGAGAATTTGAAACACGAACTGCGCCCGTACCAAAAAGAGGCGCTGGAAAATTTTATCGGCAGTTTCGAGGATCAAAGTCGGCGGCGCCCGCTGCAAGTGCTGTTTCACATGGCGACGGGCTCGGGCAAGACGCTGCTGATGGCGGGGCTGATGCTGTATCTGTATCGGCGCGGCTATCGGCATTTCCTGTTCTTCGTGCACCTGACGAATATACTGGCGAAGACGCGGGACAACTTCATCGAGCGGGGCTCGGAGAAATATTTGTTTGCGGATTCGGTGGTGATCGACGGGGAGCGGGTTGAGATTCGCGCGGTGGACAACTTCAACGACGCGGACGCCGACGCGATCAACATACACTTCACGACGATACAGGCGCTCAACAGTCTTTTCAACGAGGTGCGCGAGAATGCGATGCGGTTCGAGGATTTCAAGGATTACAAGTTGGTGCTGATCTCCGACGAGGCGCATCACTTGAATGTCGACAAGAAAACGAAGGGTACGGCGGAGGCGCATCAGACGTGGGAGTCGACGGTAAAAAATATATTCGAGCCGAACGCGGAAAATATTTTGTTGGAGTTCACGGCGACGTGCGATTTGGAAAATCCTGCGATCCGCGCGGCGTACGAGGACAAGATCGTGTATGATTATCCGCTGACGAAATTTTATCGAGACGGCTGGTCGAAGGACATAATGGCGTTGAAGGCAGACGTGGAGCTTGAGGAGCGGGAGTTGGCGGCGTGCGTGTTGAGCCAATATCGAATGAAAGTATTCGCGGCGCGCGGATTGCGGGTGAAGCCGGTGATATTATTCAAGTCGCGGCTGGTCGACGAGAGCGCGAACAACATGGCGGCGTTCATCGAAACGATCCGAAACTTGACGGCGCGGCGATTGGAGGAAATTTTTGATCTGTACCCGACGCTTGAAATGATCAGAGACAAAATTTCGCCGGAGGAATTGACGGAGGAGCTGCGGTCGGAGTTTGCGGAGCATCGATGCATCTCGGCGAATGATCGGAGTGCGACGGCGGATATATTCAACAGTCTGGAGCGGACAGACAATCAGTATCGGGCGATCTTTGCGGTCGACAAGCTCAACGAAGGTTGGGATGTGCTGAATTTGTTTGACATCGTGAGGCTGTACGAGACGCGGCAGTCGGGCAAAAAGATATCGCCGACGACGATCAGCGAAGCGCAACTGATCGGACGCGGTGCGCGATATTATCCGTTTTCGATCGACGATCGGTCGGCGTATCGACGGAAATTCGACGGAGATTTGGACAACGAGATGCGGCTGTGCGAGGTGTTGTACTATCACTGCCAAAATGATCGGCGCTACATCACGGAGTTGCGGCGGGCGTTGCGTGAGATCGGCTTGGAGCTCGACGAGACGCGAGAGTTGCATTATCGACTGAAGGAATCGTTCAAGCGGGAGGCAATTTATCGAGACGGGACGGTGTTGATGAACAAACGGATTGCGGACGCGGAGACGGATTTTCGGTCGAAGTTTGAACTCGGGCGAGTCAAAATTTATTCGTTTACATCGACGAGCGGGGCGACGGGCGAAGAGTCGCTGATAGAGGATCGGGCGCTGAACGCGGTTGCCGAGGGCGCGGCGGAGCCTGTGATGAGACGATTGACGATGCGGGAGATGGCGGCGGAAAATTATGCGGCGGTGCATCGAGCGCTGATAAAATTTCCGATCTTCCGCTTTGATCGATTGCGGCTGAAGTTCGAGGGGCTGAGCTCGACGCGGGAGTTTATCGAGTCGGAGGAATATTTGGGTGGCGTGTCGATCGAGGTTCGGGTGCGTGCGCTTGACGGTCGGACGATGTATCGAGCGGCGTTTAGAGTTATCAAAGAGCTGGCGTCGTATTTGGAGACGGCGGAGATATTGTATCGCGGGTCGGAGCAATTCCGCGCGGAGCCGTTGAATAAAATATTCGGCGACAAGACGATTCGCGTGTCGAGCGATACGACGCTTGAGCCGATCGGCGCGGCGGCATCGGAGGATTGGTTTGCGTACGAGGAAGGTTGGGGCACGTCGGAGGAGCGGGCGTTCATCGATTATATGAGGCAACGGATGTCGGAGTTGCGGGCGATTTATGACGAGGTGTATGTGGTACGTAACGAGCGGGCGTTGCCGATATATGAATTTGAGAGCGGGCGGCGATTCGAGCCGGATTATGTGATATTTTTGAAGCGCGGCGGTCGGCAGAGGCGGGTGCAGGTGTTTGTGGAGCCGAAGGGGCGCCATCTGATTGAGCACGACGCTTGGAAGGAAAAATTTTTGTCGGAGCTGGACGGGGCGGAAGGCGGGCGAGTGATCGGTCTGCCGTTTTTCAACCGCGAGGATGAGCGGCTGCGTCAATTTGACGAGGCATTTCAACGGCTGATGGAGGTTGATAATGAAGAGGATTGAATTGCTGGCGCCTGTTGGGAGCGTGGAATCGCTCCGCGCGGCGGTGAATGCGGGAGCGGACGCGGTATATTTGGCGGGGAAATCGTTCGGGGCGCGCGCGTTCGCGGACAATTTTTCGGACGAGGAGCTTGCCGCCGCCGTTCGATACGCGCACTTGCACGGAGTGGCGGTGCACATCACGGTGAATACGATCGTCGCCGACGACGAACTTGCGGCGCTCGACGAATACTTGTTGAAACTCGGGGCGCTCGACGTGGACGCGCTCATCATTCAAGATTTGGGAGTGGCGGCGCGGGCGCGCGAATTGATCCCGCAAATCCCGCGGCACGCCTCGACGCAAATGACGATACACAATCTCGAGGGCGTCCGCGCGGCGGCTGAGCTGGGCTTCGATCGAGTGGTATTGGCGCGGGAGCTGTCGCTCGACGAGATTAGAACAATTGTCGAAGGCTCATCGATTGAGATCGAAGTGTTTGTGCACGGAGCGCTGTGCGTATGCACCTCGGGGCAATGCCTGATGTCGTCGATGATCGGAGCGCGGTCGGGCAATCGCGGGCGATGCGCTCAACCGTGTCGGCTGCCGTACGATCTGATCGCCGACGACGGCTCGACGGTGGAGGCGGGCAAATACATTTTGTCGCCGAAGGATTTGAACGCGATCGATCGGCTGTCGGAGCTGGCGGCGGCGGGCGTGGACAGTCTCAAGATCGAGGGGCGAATGAAACGACCGGAGTATGTGGCGGTAGTGGTGGAGACGTATCGGCGGGCGCTGGATCGATGCGTTGAGCGCTCGGAGGATTACGCGGCGACGGCGGAGGAGCATCGACGGCTGGCGCAAATATTTAATCGGGACTTCACGACGGCATATCTCGACGGTCGGATCGATCGGACGATGATCAGCGACAAGAAACCGAACAATCGGGGACTGCCGGTGGGACGCGTGACGGCGGTGGACGCTCGGAGCGTGACGCTCAAGGCGACGGAGGAGATCAACGTCGGCGATCAGCTCGAGATATGGGTCAAAGTGGGCGGGCGGATCAATTTCACGGTCGACCACATCAAAAGGCGCGGCGATTTGGTGACGATGACGGTTGAGAACACGAAGGGCGTCCGCGTGCACGATCGGGCGTTCAAGATATTCGATGCGCGATTGGCGGAGCATGCACAAAAATTTTTTGCGGAGCCGACGTTCAATAAGATACCGTTGCGAGCCGAAATCTCCGCGCGGATTGATCGACCGTTGGCGCTGAAGTTCGTTGATCCCGACGGGAATGTCGGGGCGGCAGAAACGAAATCGCCGGCGACGGCGGCGGAGCATCGACCGCTCGACAAAAGTTTGTTGGAAAAGCAGATCGGGCGGCTGGGCACGACGGAGTTCGTGCTCGAGGGCTTGACGGTTGATCTCGACGGCGATCTGATGATTCCGATCAGCGAATTGAACGATGTGCGACGGCGGGCGATTGAGCAGTTGGAGTGTGCGCGTCTTAAAAAATTTACGAAGGCACGGCGCTCGATATCGGCACCGACGGCGACGGTTCCGCGCGGACGATCAAAGAGTGGTGCTCAAGAGTTGCTCGTTGCGATTGACGGCATTGAAAAATTTGATGCGGTCGAGGACGCGGACGGGATAATTTTTGGCGGCGACACGTTCAATCATAGAATGCTGACGGTTGAGGATCATCGGCGGGCGATCGAGCGGGCGAGGTCGTTGGGCAAAAAAATTTATATCGGCACGCCGCGCCTGATTCGCAACTCCGAACAATCGAGCGTCGAAGAAATACTCCGCGTGGTCGGGGACGCCGACGGCATTTACGTTCATAACATCGGCACGCTCCGACTTGCGCGACGGTTGACGCGGCTGCCGATCTTCACCGACTTCTCGTTGATCGCGTTCAACTCGACGACGATCGCCGAACTGGGAAGGATGGGAGCGGCGGGCGTGACGTTGTCGCCGGAGCTGACGGTCGAGCAAATAAAAAAGCTCCGCGCGGAGCTGCCGGTTGAGTGCATCGTGGGCGGACGAGCGGAGCTGATGATCATGTTCTATTGTCCGATCGGGAGTTTTGCGGGTTGCAATCGGATATGCGAGAGGAAAAAATTTGCGTTGCGCGATCGAATGAGCGCCGAGTTCCCGCTCGTGACGGATCAAAACTGTCGGGCGCATGTGCTCAACAGTCGAGTGCTGTCGATGGCGGATCGGCTTGAGGAGTTGCGCGGCGTTGATCGATTGCGGATCGACGGGCGGGCGATGTCGACGGAGGAGTTGCGCTCGACCGTAAAAAAATTCCGCGCGGCGCTCGACGGGCGTCCGATCGTCGAGGACGGCTCAAAAATTACACGCGGGCATTTCTTCAGAGGCGTCTGACATGAAACTCGACAGGAATTTTTATGTGCGCGACGGTTTGACGGTGGCTCGAGAACTGATCGGCAAGAAATTGATTCATCGCTCGGCGGACGGCGTGACCGGCGGGCTCATTGTCGAGGCGGAGGCATATATGGGCGCGGTCGATGCGGCGGCTCATTCCTTCAAAGGGCGCACCAAGCGCACGGAGATTCAATACGCCGCCGGCGGGCGCGCCTACATTTATTTGATTTACGGCATGCACATTTGCTTCAACGTGACGGCGAATGCGGTTGATGTGCCGGAGGCTGTTTTGATTCGCGCGCTCGAGCCGAGCGACGGCATTGATCTGATGATGCGTCGTCGGAATAAAAAATCGCTCGAGGAGCTCTGCAACGGTCCCGGCAAACTCACTCAAGCGATGGGGATCACGATGGCGCATTACGGCGTCGATTTATGCGGCGACGAAATTTTTATCGAGACGACCGATCGCCCCGTCGAGATCGACTCCGCGCGGAGGATCAACGTCGATTACGCGGGGGCGGCGGCGAATTTTCCGTGGCGTTTTTTGATGCGCGGCAACAAATTTATTTCCGCTCCGCTCAGTTGACCTTCACCTGAATCCAAAGGTCGTTGTAAATCCGATCCTGCTGTTCGCCGAGATATTTGTACGTCTCCTGATTCTCATAAACCTCGGGATCGGGGAAGGCAACCGGCGAATTTTTTATGTTCTCGTCCTCCTCGAGATCGCGCACCGCCGTGTTCGGCGTCGAATAGCCCAAGTAATCAAAGTTGATCGCCGCAATGTCCGGTCGACACATGAAATCGATGAACTTATGCGCGTTGTCGACATTCTCCGCGTCGCGCGTCAACACCCAACCGTCAATCCAAAAGTTTGTGCCCTCCTTCGGCACCACAAACTCCATGTCCTCATTCGCCAACGCGATCATTAACGCCTCGCCGCTGAACACCACCGCCAATTGCGCCTCGCCGCCGATCATCTTGTCTTTGACTTCGTCGACCACATACGCCTGCACCAGCGGCTTCTGCTCGATCAACATATCGCGCGCCTCGTTCAGCTCCGCCATGTCCGTCGAGTTCATCGAATACCCCTTGAGCTTGAGCGGCACCATCAACGCATCGCGCGGCGAATCCAACATCAAAATTTCGTCGCGATATTTTTCGTCCCAGAGTACCGCCCAACTGTTGATTGGCTCCTCGACCCGCGTCGTGTCGTATATTATCCCGACCGTCCCCCAACAATACGGCACCGAATATCGATTTTCGGGATCGAACGCCCGCGCCTGCTCGAAAAATTTTTGCCCGATGTACTGCCGCGCATTCGGCAACTTCTCAAAATCCAACGGTTGGAGCAAATTATTCTCGATCATCTTATGAATCATATAATCCGACGGGCAAATCACATCGTAATGCACGGCGCCCGCCGACACGCGCGGATACATGCTCTCGTTGGTGTCAAACTCGTCGTAGATGACGTGAATGCCGGTCTCCTCCTCGAACATCTCAAGCGTCGCCGGATCAACGTAATCGCCCCAATTATAAACGTAAACAACTTCCTCCGCCTCGTCGGCTTCCTCCGTCGAGCAGCCCGTCGCGAGCATCGACAGCCCGAGCGCGACGACCATAAAAAGTTTTTTGATCATGAGCGCGTCCTCAATCGGTCTCAACATAATAATGGCTCGAAAGATCGGCAAGCTCGTCGAACACGAGAGTGCGGAAGGCGGCGAAACTCAAATTGTCGGCGGTGGCGGCGAAGGTGTATTGCCCGATCGCCCACGCGGCGGCGTTGGAATTTTCGCTGATGCGCGCCAGATAAATCGGAGTGCCGCCGCTCAAATCGACGCGCCACTTGACGCCGTGGATGCCGCTGATATCGCGCAGCTCCTCGCCCTTGGGGCGCTTGTAGGTTCGAACGACGAGATTGACCTCGGTCTCCCAACGCCGACTGTAGCGCAATTCGCCGACCGTGCCGCCAATCGTCGCCATATAATTGAGATTGTAGCCGGTTCCCTTCGGGACGTAGAGCGGAATGTAACCGAGCTCATCGACAACCTCCTCGAACGAGCCGAATGATTGCATGGGATTGGGGAGCCCGACCGTCGGCTGATTGGAAATCGGCTTTGTGTTTTCGACGGCAGGGTGATTGGCAATCGGTTGAGTGTTCTCGACTGGTGGCGGCTCGGAGATCGGTTGAGGATTTTCGCGACGGACGGGCGGCTCGACCGGCGTCGATTGATCAAGCTCGTCGACATCGGACGGCGCCTCTCGACGTTGTTCGGCGGCCATAATCGAAAGTTCGTCGTCGGGAGCGGCGGCAAAAGCCGTCGACATCAAAGCGACGCTCAACGCCAAGGATGACAGAAATTTTTTAGCGTTCAACGCTCCACCTCCGAAAGTAATTCAAAAAAAAGGGAGGATGTTAAAACTCCTCCTCACAAAAATTTTATTATCGTTCGGAAATCAATTGCGCTCGCAAGAAATTTTGACGATGATGCCGTTGCGAACGTCGAATTGAATTTTCTCGCGGGCATCGCGGCTGTAATAAGTGTACTCGACCTTGCCGTCGTCGCGCTCAATCTTATCGGCCTTGCCGTAGCTGTCGTTGAGCGCGTTCTCGCTCATGCCGACAATAATTCCGTCTTGGGTCGCGAAGCCCGAATCCTCGGTGGCAATCTCCTCGACGTAATTGGGGCGGTCGTCGTCGACCTCGATGTAGAAGCCCTTGTAGAGCCATTTCTCGCCGACGATCCGAAGCGGCTCGCCGTAGATATTTTTGACGGCGCTGATGGGGTCGCCGGGCTTGATGTCGCCGAGCATGATCCTGTCGCCGTTGATCGACGCCATTGCGATCGAGCCGAATGCCATGAGCGCGCCGCACAAGAGCGCGGACAATTTTTTCTTCACATCACTCACTCCTCTGTTGAAACTTTCGACAGTGTAGCAAAAAATATTTGCAACGGCAAGTGTTTGACGCAAAAAAAGATTGCAGTCCGAAAAAAATTATTGACTTTAATGATCGGCATGATATAATTCCCTTCGACGCGGAGGAGTGTCCGAGCGGTTGAAGGTGCTTGACTCGAAATCAAGTGTGGTCAACAGCCACCGTGGGTTCGAATCCCACCCCCTCCGCCACTTCTTTTAAAAAGAAGCAAACAACAGACGCGAATATTTTTGATAACATAAATTGAGTTCTCGCCTGCGCGACGAGAACTTTTTCAATGGTTGCGGCGTTGCTTTTTCACCTCGATTGCTATAAAATTACAGCGATGAGGTGATTTTTTTATGAACGTTGGAATAGATATCGGCTCGACCACGATCAAGCTGGTCGTGCTCGACGAGGCGAACCGACTCGTGTGCAAGAATTATTCCCGCCACTTCTCCGAGATCGGCAAATCGCTTGCGAGCAATCTCGAGACGCTCAAGAATTTTGTCGGCGAGAAGACTTTCAACTTTGCGCTCACCGGCTCGGCGGGCATGGGCATCGCCAAGAAAATCTCGCTGCCCTTCGTCCAAGAGGTGATCGCGTGCTCGACCGCCGTCAAAAAATTTATTCCGTCGACCGACACCGTTGTCGAGCTCGGCGGCGAAGACGCCAAGATCACTTACTTCGGCGCGGCGCCCGAGCAGAGGATGAACGGCGTGTGCGCGGGCGGGACGGGCTCGTTCATCGACCACATGGCGGCGCTGCTTTCGACCGACGCCGCCGGTTTGAACGCGCTTGCCGAAAAGGGCAGGCAAATCTACACGATTGCGTCGCGTTGCGGCGTGTTTGCGAAGACCGACATTCAGGCGCTGATGAATGACGGCGCAAAGAAGGCGGACATTGCGCTGTCGATCTTCCAAGCGGTGGTCAATCAGACGATCGGCAATCTTGCGCAGGGTCGCCCGATCGACGGCAGCGTTGCCTTCCTCGGAGGACCGCTGCATTTTTTGACGGAGCTTAAAAAGCGATTCGTCGAGACGCTCAATCTCGACTCGGATCATGTGGTCGACGTGGAGGACGGCAATTATTTTGTGGCGATGGGAGCGGCGTTGAGCGACGAGGCGCGCTCGATCGACACAAAGACTTTGGCGACGGCGATCGAAAAAGTCAACGATGCGGCGGCTCACGAAACGCGCCATGCGGATTTCGTTCCGTTCGAGAATGAGGAGGATTATCGAAAATTCAAGGCGCGGCACGAAAAAAATAAAGTTCCGCGCGGAGAGCTCCAAAAGTACGTCGGAAAAATTTATGTGGGGATTGACGCGGGCTCGACGACGACGAAAATCGTGGCGATCGGCAAGAATAAGGAGCTGCTGTTCACATCATACGGGAGCAACGGCGGGTCGCCGCTGACTTCCGTGGTCGAGGCGTTCAAAAAACTTTACGCGGCAATGCCCTCGACGGCGACGATCGGGAGCGTGTACACGACGGGCTACGGCGAAGCGATCGTCAAAGCGGCGCTTCACGCCGACGGCTCCGAGGTCGAGACGTTCGCGCACCTCCGCGCGGCGCAGGAGTTTTGCCCCGAGGTGACGTTCGTGCTCGACATCGGCGGTCAGGATATGAAATGCTTCTTCGTCGATCGCGGCTCAATCGGCAACATTACATTGAACGAGGCGTGCTCGGCGGGATGCGGTTCGTTCATCGAAAATTTTGCTCAAGGGCTGCACATGACGGCGGCGGAGTTTGCGTCGAAGGCGCTCACATCAAAGGCACCGGTCGATCTCGGCACGCGCTGCACGGTCTTTATGAACTCGAAAGTCAAACAGGCGCAAAAGGACGGCGCGGGCGTCGAGGACATCTCGGCGGGGATTGCGCTGTCGGTAATCAAAAACGCGCTGTTCAAAGTGATGCAGTTGAAGGACGTGTCGACGCTGGGCGATCACATCGTGGTGCAGGGCGGGACGTTTTACAATGACGCGGTGCTTCGGTCGATGGAAAAACTGATCGGGCGCGAAGTGATCCGTCCCGATATCGCGGGGCTGATGGGCGCGTACGGCGCGGCGATCCTCTCGTTGGAAAATCAATCCGATCAGCTGTCGACGGTGCTGTCGGCGGATCAATTGCAGGCTTTCAAGGTCGAGACGAAGTCATATCGATGCAAGGGTTGCGGCAACAAGTGTTTGATCACGCGTCAGACCTTCCCCGACGGCGGCAAATATTTTACGGGCAATCGATGTGAGCGCGGGATCGGCGGTCGCCCGCTGACGGAGTCTGATGTGCCCAATGCCTTCGCCTACAAATACAAGCGCGTCTTCGATTATGAGCCGCTGCCGCTCGACGAGGCTCCGCGCGGAGCGATCG
>CAMKFB010000057.1 GCA_946411735.1 uncultured Selenomonadales bacterium | reverse complement strand
CTCGTTCATTCAGAACAGAGCCTCTGCTCCTTACTCTCTCGATCACTCCACAATCGGCACACTGATAAGTGCCGGGAGGATATTCAACATAGGCGCTTGCCGACTTGTCGCTCGTCAGAAGCAATGCTCCCGCCGCAGCGATCATCGCCAGTACTCCCGTGCAAATCACTTTCTTCATTGTATCACCTCCAATCTTACATGAGATTTTAATCAGACTATGATTATATCGCCAACATAAATTATAACTAGAGTTATTAACGTTGTCAACGAAAATGTCAAAAGAACGCGTCAATCCCCTCGTCAATAAAAACTTTTTGGAAGTCGCGCAAATCCTCGGAGTGCAACGCTTTGACTCCCGCATACTCGTATGTTCGATGCAACGTCGAATATTTTTTTTCACCGAACTGATGAAACGGCAACAGCTGCACTCTCGACGCTCCGACTTCCTTCAGCCGTCGAACAAAGCCGCGCGCATCGTCGAGCGAATCATTGTAATGCGGGATCACCGGCAGACGCGGTAACACTTCCTTGCCAATCTCGATCGCATGTTTCATGTTGCGAAGGATCGGCGCGTTCGACACTCGAGTGCCGCGCTCATGCGCCGCCTCGTCCCAATGCTTGATGTCGAACAGCAGCAGATCGATGTGCTCAATAATCCGATCGAACACCGCCGGCGACGCAAATCCCGTCGTCTCGATCGCCGTGTGGATGCCGCGCGCCTTCAACGCCTTCAACAGCTCGAGTGCAAACTCCGGTTGCATCATCGCTTCGCCGCCGCTGAGCGTCACGCCGCCGCCCGACTCCTCATAAAACGGCTCGTCCTGCATGACCACGCGCATGATATCCTCGACCGTCCAAGGGCGGCTGTACTTTTTTTCGTCCGAGATGTCTTCGCAGTCGAGGTCTTGACTTTCGGGGTTGGCGCACCAACCGCAGCGCAACGGACAGCCCTTGAAAAAAACGACCGTCCGAATGCCCGCCCCGTCATTGATCGCAAACTTTTGGATGTTAAAAATGCGCCCGCTCATAAATTTTCCCCCAATCGATTGATTTTTGATATCGAAATCATATATTATTATATATCAAACCAAATCGAAAGGAGTATTGATATGGCTGAGAACAAAGAACTGTTTGGCGAGCTCACGCCGCGCATGAAGGATTTTCGGGAGAGCGTCCTCAACGAGAAGCCGTTCGTCGATGCCGAGCGCGCCGTGCTCGTCACCGAGGCTTATCGCGCCAACGAGGCGCAGCCGAATGTGATCAAGCGGGCGCGCGGGCTCGAGCACATTCTCGAAAACATGACGATCTATATCGAGCCGCAGACGCTCATCGTCGGCAACCAAGCCACGAAAAATTACAACGCGCCGGTCTTTCCCGAGTACACGATGAAATTCATCATCGACGAGCTTGACAAGTTCGAGAAGCGCGACGGCGATGTTTTCTACGTCACCGACGCCGATAAGAAAATCCTCCGCGAGATCGCGCCCTATTGGAAGAACAATTGTCTGCACGATCGCGGCGTTGCGCTTTTGCCCGACGAAGTTCTTGATGTGTTGCCGTCGCTCGGCATGGAAGGCAAGCTCAACGCCGGTCCCGCGCATATCGCCGTCAATTATGAGCGGCTACTTCGCGAGGGCTTGATCGGTTTCGAGAACCGCGCTCGACAATTAAAAGCCGATCTCGACCTCTCCGATCCCGCGTCGATCGACAAATATCAGTTTTATAAAGCCGTGTTGATCGTCATCGATGCCGTCAAGAAATTCGCCGAGCGCTATTCAACACTTGCCTCCGAAATGGCGTCGAAGGAGACCGATCCCAATCGCAAGGCGGAGCTCGAGGAGATCGCGCGCATCTGTCGAAAGGTGCCGTATCAGCCCGCCGAGTCCTTCCGTGAGGCGATCCAAGCAGTCTGGTTGATCCACGTCACGTTGCAGATTGAGTCCAACGGGCATTCGCTGTCCTACGGTCGTTTCGATCAATTTATGTATCCTTACTACAAGCGCGATATCGACTCCGCGCGGATCACCGACGCTCAAGTCGTCGAGTTGCTTGCCAACCTTTGGATCAAGTCGCTCACCGTTCAAAAAATCCGCTCCCAAGGGCATTCGCTCTCGAGCGCGGGCTCGCCGATGTATCAGAACGTGACGATCGGCGGTCAGACCGTCGACAAAAAGGACGCCGTCAACGAACTGTCGTTCCTCGTGATGCACAGCATTGCGCAGACCCGTTTGACGCAACCGAATTTGACTGTTCGATACCACGCCGGCATCGACAAAAAATTTATGTCGGAGTGCATTGAGGTGATGCGGCTCGGCTTCGGCATGCCCGCGCTCAACAACGATGAGATTATCATCCCGTCATTCGTCGATTGGGGCGTCGCCGAGGAGGACGCTTACAATTACAGCGCGATCGGTTGCGTCGAGTGCGCGGTGCCGGGCAAGTGGGGCTATCGTTGCACGGGCATGAGTTATCTCAACTTCCCGCGCCTGCTGATGTGCACGATGAATGACGGCGTCGATATGACGAGCGGCAAGCGTTTCGTCGAAGGCTCGGGTCGGTTCAAGGATATGACGAGTTTCGAGCAGCTTATGTCGGCTTGGGATAAGACGATTCGCGAGATGACAAAGTACAGCGCGATCGTCGAGAACGCGATCGACGAGGCGACCGAGCACGAGGTTCCCGACATTCTCTGCTCGACGCTGACGGACGATTGCATTGCGCGCGGTAAGACGATCAACGCGGGCGGCGCGGTCTACGATTACATCAGCGGGCTGCAGGTGGGCATAGCGGATATGGCGGATTCGCTTGCGGCGATCAAAAAGTTGGTGTTCGAGGAGAAAAAAATTACGCCCGAGCAGTTGTGGTCGGCGCTGGTCGATAATTTTGAGTCGGAGGAGAGTCGGCGGGTGCAGGATATGTTGATAAACGACGCGCCCAAATACGGCAACGACGATGATTATGTCGACAATCTGATTGTGGAGGCGTACGCGCCGTATCTCGACGAGGTCAAGCGTTATCCGAACACGCGATATAAGCGCGGACCGATCGGCGGGATTCGCTACGGCGGGACGTCGTCGATCAGCGCCAATGTCGGACAAGGCATGGGAACAATGGCGACGCCCAACGGTCGAAAGGCGCGGGAGCCGTTGGCGGAGGGATGCTCGCCGGCGCATAATGCCGACAAGAACGGTCCGACGGCGGTGTTCAAATCGGTGTCGAAGTTGCCGACGGCGAAGATCACGGGCGGCGTGTTGCTCAATCAGAAAATGACGCCGCAGGTGCTGTCGAAGGAAGAAAACCGTCAGAAGCTGATCATGCTGATTCGGACGTTCTTCAATCGGCTGCACGGCTATCACGTGCAATATAATATCGTCGACCGCGCGACGCTGCTCGATGCGCAACTGCATCCGGAGCGGCACAAGGATTTGATCGTGCGGGTGGCGGGCTACAGCGCGTTCTTCAATGCGTTGTCGAAGGCGACGCAGGACGACATCATCGATCGAACCGAGCAGACTTTGTAAGGAGGAAGTAGCATGAAACTGATCATCGACGACGCTCACATCGAGCAGATTAAGCGCATCTACGAGTTCTATCCGGTCGACGGCGTCACCACCAACCCCACTATCCTCGCCGCAAGCGGGCGCAATCCCTATGAGGTTCTCCACGAGATCAGAGAGTTCATCGGCGCCGACGCGGAGCTCCACGTGCAGGTGATTGCGCGGACGGCTGAGGGCATGGTCGCCGACGCTCACCGCATCGTCAAGGAGCTCGGCGACAACACCTACGTCAAAATCCCCTCCGTCGAGGAAGGTTTTAAGGCGATGCGCATGCTCCGCGCGGAAGGCATCAACATCACGGCGACGGCGATCTACACTCCGCTGCAGGCGTTCCTCGCCGCCAAATCCGGCGCCTCCTACGCCGCGCCCTACATCAATCGCATTGACAACATGGGCTACGACGGCGTTCAGATCGCGCAGCACATCCACGACATCTTCAAAAACAATAATTTCAAAGCCGAAGTGCTCGCCGCCAGCTTCAAAAATTCTCAGCAGTTGCTCGACCTTGCCGAGTACGGCATCGGCGCCTCGACCGCTTCGCCCGATGTGATCTTCGCGCTCGTCAAGAACGAGGCGATCACCTCCGCCATCAATAAATTCATCGACGACTTTGAACGGCTCGTCGGTCCCGGCAAGACCATGGCGGATTGCTGAACGTCGCTAAAAAAAAATCAACCGTCGTCGATAAGGACGGCGGTTTTTGATTGTAAAATTATTTCTTTCGAGCGCCGATCGAGAAGTCCTCCAAGAATTTCTCCGCCAACTTGAGTTTTTCTTTTGAGAGTCCCTCGAGCGTCTTGGCGATCCGCATCGTCAACGGCATTATCGGAACCATTTTAGCCATCGAAGCGGCGGCTCCCGCAATTTCTCTGTCGCCGAGCAACAGATAATCCGTCGAGACGTTGAGCGCCTTCGATAGGCTTACGATCGTTTTCGCCGACATGCTCTTGCGCCCCGTCTCGATGTAAAACAAAAACTGCGCCGATATGCCCGCCGCCTCCGCAATCTGTTCGCGCGTCTTGCCAAGCGCCTCGCGCACATTGCGTATCCTCTGACCTATATCCGTATTGAACTCGTTATTCTCGAGCATCGACATCACGTCCTTCGTCATTTGGTTTTATGATAAAGGACGGCGCGCTTTTGTTGTACTAACCAAATTTATAAAGTGCTTGACAAACATAACTTTAGTTGTTATATTAATTCATAATTAAAAGGAGGTGATGTGTATGGTCGACATAGCGAAGAAAGAAGCTTCGTTGGAGACACTCGGGATGAATGTCGACGGAAAGGAAGTTGATCTGGGCAAGTACAGCGGCAAATATTCGGACGGGAGATTTTGGAATAAGATCAAGACCACAGTCAAGAAGGCAGGGATCGGATTACTCTATCAGGCGTTGCAACTTTATTATGTCACGGAAAATCCCAATTGCCCGATGAAAGTCAAAGCAGGAATATTTGCGGCGCTGGGATATTTCATTTCGCCGTTTGATCTGATTCCGGATTTTACTCCGATAATCGGCTACTCCGACGACGCGAGTGCGATCGGCGTGGCAATCGTGATGGCTCAAATGTACATTGACGACGAGGTGAAATCAAAAGCCCGCGAGAGACTCCGCAGCATTTTCGGCGACGACATTCTCGCGGAATTACAATAAATGTCGTCAACAGTACGTCGCGATGGTCAATGAGCTTCGCGAACGATTTTTGGATCGGAAGGAGGGATAACTATGCTCGGTACACTTCTCGACGTTGCGGAAAAAGTCGTGGACATCTCGGATTCCGAAGATCAGAAGCGCCGGCAGGAGCGCGAGATCGCAGCGGGAGTTTCTGCAAAAATGCAAGAGTCGGACTCCAAGATGGCGGGCAACATCGCCAAAATCGGAGTGCTTGGTGCGCTCGCCGCGTTCGGCATCAGTAAGCTCGTCGAAAAAAAATAATTGAGCCTTCGCTCGAACAGGAAAGGAGGTGATTGTATGCTTGACATTTTGGGGCAGATGCTCGTCGACTCGATCAAAGAAGATAACGAGAACGAAGTCAATCAGTACAGGGCGGTCGGCGATCAGCTGGCGCGCGAGCACGAGGAGAGCAATAAAACCATTACCAAGGGCGCGGCACTGTTGACTGCGCTCGGTGTTGCCGCCTACGGTATCAGCAAACTCTCCAAGAATGACAAAGCTGATGTCAAATGACGGAAGGGGGTAAATGCATGGCGACGGGAACCAACGTTTATCAGTGCAAGTATTGCGGGCGGACGGAGACTCGTCCGGCGAGTCTCGGCAAGCCGCAAACGGGAGGAGGATGCCCCGCGCGTGAGTCGTCGAGCACTCAGCACGGCATCAATAAGCCGCACGTCTGGACTCTCATCGAAAAACGCAAGTAATTGACGACCATTGCCACAAGAAATTTAAAAGCCGCGTCCTAAAGTCGGGCACGGCTTTTTTTGTTGCAAAAAATTTTATCCGATCAGAGACGTGATCGCCGTCGAGAGCGCCGCCAATTGATCCGCCGACGGAATGTTCGTCAGCCGCTGCTTCTCGAGCACGATCTCGACGCCCGCCGCGCGGAGCTCGTCTTCGACCAATCCGATCGATTGCCCGCCCCAACCGTACGAGCCGAACGCAAATCCCAAATGATTGAGCGGTCGCAAGCCCTTCAGATAGCACAGGAACGCCGCTATCGTCGGCATCATCTGATTGTTGATCGTCGGGCTGCCCACCGCCAAGTACTTGCTCGTGAACACGTCCGTCATTATGTCGCTCATCGCGTTGTGTTTGATATCGTAATACGCCGCCGCGATCCCTTTCGACGCAAACGCTTCGACGATCGCCTTCGCCATCATCTCTGTCGAGCCCCACATCGAATCGAATACCACGACCGCTCGATCCTCCACCGCGCCGCCGGACCACTGCCGATATGCCTCCACGATCCGATCGATGTTCCGACGCCAGATCACGCCATGCCCCGTCGCTATCATTCTCATCTCGAGCCCGCCCAGCGCCTTCAACGCCGCTTGTGCCTGCTTGCCGAACGGCATCAGGATATTCGCGTAGTACTTCTTCGCCTCGAACATGATCGTCTCGAGATCGTTTTCGTCGTCAAACCGTCGAGCCGTCGCGTAATGCTCCCCGAACGCATCATTCGAGAATAAAATTTTCTCCTCGGGACAATACGTAACCATCGAATCCGGCCAATGCAGCATCGGCGTCGGCACAAATTGAAGCGTCCGACTCCCAATCGAGAGCGAATCGCCCGCCTTCACCGCCCGATAATTCAATTGTCCGTACCGCGCCGTCAAGCCCTTCAAACCATTGGGCGCGCTCGTTATGATCTCCGCCTTCGGAGCCTGCGCCGCTACGAACGGCAGCGCACTCGAATGATCCGGCTCGACGTGGCTCGAGACGATCACATCGATCTTCGACGGATCGATCACGCTCGAAATCCGCCCGATCAATTCGTCTTTGAACGGCGCCTTCACCGTGTCGATCAACGTAATCTTCTCGTCGATGATCAAGTACGCGTTGTAGGTCGTGCCGCGCCCCGTCTCGTAGCCGTGAAAATTCCTCATCGACCAGTCGACCGCGCCCACCCAATAAATGTTGTCGCTGATTTTTATCGCATCCATATTTTTGCCTCCCGTCAGCCCGCTATGAATTGATAGTACAACGAAAGCATGAACAGCGCCACCGCCGTGCCCATCGCCGCCGTGCCGATTCGCCGCACCCACAGGTCTTGAATTTCGTTGAGATCGTAGTGCCGCTGCGTGTAAGTCATCGACAGCGACAGCAGCAGCGTGAAGTACAACGCGCGGCTCAAGTTCGATATCGTCGGCCAGCCGACCACCATTATGATGAACGTAAACACGATTACGCCGATCAGCAGATAGTCTTTGCCGACTTTTTCTTTTTGCTGCGACTGCTCCGTCGGCTTGGGGGTGATTTTTTTTCTGATTTTCTTTGAAATCCTCGCCAAGATTTAACTCCTCACTCCTGTTTATATTATGACGCTCATCATCGAGCGAAAATATTTGTCCACCGTCGGCGGGTCGCACGACATCTTATTGCGCACCCACCATTGGATCGTGTTGACGAAACTCGACGAGATGTAGTCGATCAAAAAATTCTCCGGCACGTCGAGCGAACGCCACTTCGGATTGAAAAATTTTTCGTCGCGCAACAGCCCGTTCATATTCTGTTTGAAGCACTCGATGAATGTCTCGTTGCGCTCCCGCGCCAACAGCCGCAGAATGTAGCGCTCGTCCGACTGCAAATGATAGAGAATGTGGCAGAACGCCGAGGTGTTTTCGCCGCCCGAGGTGAATCGGCAGCCCGAACAGTCCTTGTCGCTCAACGATTGCGCGATGTGATCGAACAGTTCTCGACAGAGCGTCTCGAGCAGCGCGTCCTTGGTCTCGAAATGATCGTAGAAGGTCGAGCGCCCGACGTCCGCCGCGTCGATGATTTCCTGCACCGTGATCTTGTAGTACGACTTGCGACTCAACAGCGAAGTGAACGCCTTGAAGATCGCCGCGCGGGTTTTTCTTTGCCTCCGATCCATTTCCGCTCACTCCTCCGAAATCGTTCGATACCGCCGCTCGGCGCGTTTCAACCGTTCCGTTCGACGAAAAAAATTTTATAATGATTATAATTGATATCATCGAAGGAGGCAACGGCGATGTTGGAAAAAATTTTGGAGTGGTGCGAATCGACGCCGGCGACGCTCATTTCGGGGCTGTGCTTGGTCGCAAGTTTCGTGTGGTCAGAGGGCTTGCCGTTCGATCCGGCGTGGTTGAGCGTGGCAATCAGTGGCGCGCCGATCTTTTATTGGGCGGCGCATGAACTGCTCAACGGCGAGGGGCTTAAGCGGATCACGTCGGCGCTGCTGATGTCGATAGCGATGATTGCGGCAATCGCAATCGGAGATTTATTCGCGGCGGGCGAAGTGGCATTCATCATGGCGCTGGGCGAAAAACTCGAGCACTTCACCGTCCACAGAGCGAAGCGCGGGCTCCACAATCTGATCTCGTTGACGCCGACGACGGGGAGGAAGATCACATCGAGCGGCGCGGAGATCATTTCAGTCGAGCGGATAACGATCGGCGACGTGCTGAGAGTGCTGCCGGGCGAAACGATTCCGATCGACGGGGTGATCATCGACGGGCGGACTTCGATCGATCAATCGATTATGACGGGAGAATCGTTGCCGGTCGATAAGACGGTCGGCGAAGGCGTCTTCGGCGGGACGATCAATCGGTTCGGCTCGATCGACATCCGCGCGGAGAAAACGGGCGAGGACTCGTCGATACAAAAGCTGATCCGCTTGGTGAAGGAAGCGGAAAATAAAAAAGCGCCGCTGCAGAGGATTGCGGACATATGGGCGAGCCGATTGGTGCCGGCGGCGCTGTTGATAGCGGCGGCGACGTACGTTGCGACGAGTGATGTGGTGCGCGCGGTGACGGTGCTGGTGGTGTTTTGCCCGTGCGCGTTGGTGTTGGCGACGCCGACGGCGGTGATGGCGGCAATCGGTCAAGCGACGAAGCACGGCGTGGTGATCAAATCGGGGGCGGCGCTGGAGGCGATGTCGAAAGTGAGCGTGATGGCGTTCGACAAGACGGGGACGTTGACGCACGGCGCGTTGAAGGTGAGCGACGTGATCACATTCGGCGCGGAATCGAAGGAAGAAATTTTAATGAAGGCGGCGGCGCTGGAATCGAAGAGCGAACATCCGTTGGGGCGAGCGATCGTCAAAGCGGTCGATGGCACGTTGCCGCCGATCGATAATTTTGAGATGACGGCAGGACGGGGCATTGCCGCCGAGCTCGACGGCAAGCGATATTTCATCGGCAACGAACAGTTTTTGACTGACAAACGAACGGCGCTCGACGAGGACGACCGAAAAAAAATAAACGAGCTGCGATATCAGGGCAAGGCAGTCGTTTTGATCGGCGACGAGGAAAAAATATTGGGCGCGATCGGATTGTCCGATGTGATCCGCGTGGAGTCGAGAGAAATAATCTCGGAGCTGGGCGCGCTTGGAACGCGATCGGTACTATTGACGGGTGATAATCGACGGACGGCGGCGCATTTCGCTCGAGCGGTCGGAATTGAAGACGTGCAATCGGAGCTGCTGCCGGAGGACAAAGTCAAGCGGCTTGAAAATCTCCGCGCGGAGGGCGCAATCGTATGCATGGTGGGCGACGGAGTGAACGATGCGCCGGCATTAAAAACCGCCGACGTCGGAATCGCAATGGGAGCTATGGGCTCGGACATCGCGGTGGACGCGGCGGATATCGCGCTGATGACGGATGATGTGTCGCGACTGCCGTATTTGAAACGGCTGGCGAATGCGACGCGCAAGACGATATTCTTCAGCATCAGCCTGTCGATGGCGATCAACTTCGTTGCAATCGTGATGTCGGTCAAGGGCATGTTGACTCCCACGACCGGCGCGCTCGTACACAACCTCGGATCATGCTTCGTAATAATGATCGCGGCGCTGCTCTACGATCGCAACTTCGATTCGCCGTCGAGCACATCGAAGGCGGCGGCGGCAATCTCGTTGAGCCGCTCGTAATCCCGTCGAAGAAAAAGCGCGCCGAGCAGCGCCTCAAAGCCCGTGCTCGTGTGATACTCCGCCGCCGTCGCACTTCGCGACAAATGACTTTTCGCATTGCGCCCGCGCCGAAAAAAATCGCGCTCCTCGTCCGTCAAGCGCTCCTCGATCGCTCGATACGCATGCGCCTGATTGACGGCAGAGACAATCTCCGCGCTCCGCTCATGAAGTTCATGCACTCGGCGCTCCCGCTCAAGCAATCGAACGCGCACGTAAAGATGGAAGTACGCGTCGCCGACATGCGCCAACACCAACGGCGATATATCCTTGACGTCGAGATCGCCGACGAAGTCGATCATTGCCCGCTCCGTTTCCAACGCACTCCTTGCGGCGTGTCCTCGAGAATGATGCCCGCCATCTTCAATCGATCTCGAATGCCGTCGGCGACCTCCCAATTTTTTGCCTCGCGCGCCGCTTGTCGATTGGCTATGATGATCTCCATCAGATCGTCGATCAGCTTGAACTCCGCCGCCTCCGATACCGCGCGCACCGCCTTCTCGAATATCCCGATGATGCCCGCCATCTCCATATAAATGTCGCGCACACGGTAGATGATTTTTTCGTCGATGTCCGATATCGGCGTCGGATTGCCCACCGCGTCGTGGTAGTAAATGTTGATCTCCTTCGACAGCTCGAACATGTGGCTGATTGCCAGCGCGGTGTTGAAGTCGTCGTCGAGCGCGTAGTAGAACGCCGTCAACAGCCGCTCCGCCATCTCCGCCAAGCCGCCCGCTTTCGACACCGTGATCGCCGCCTCCGACCGATCCGCGCGATTCACGTCCGAAGCATCGCATTTCTTGATCAGATCGAACAGATAATCCTTCGACGTCTCCAATCGAGAATACGCCGCATGCGCCTCCCTGACGCGCTCCTCGCTGAAGTCGAGCGGACTGCGATAATGCGTCTGCAGCAGGAAAAAGCGGACGATCTCGCCCGGGTATTTCTCGAGAATGTCCTTGACGGTGAAGAAATTGCCCGCCGACTTCGACATTTTTTCGTTGTCGATGGTGATGAAGCCGTTGTGCAGCCAGTATTGCGCGAACGAATTGGGATCGCCGATTGCGCATTGCGATTGAGCGATCTCGTTTTCGTGATGCGGGAAAATCAAATCGGAGCCGCCGCCGTGGAAATCAAATTTCTTGCCGAGGAATTTCAACGACATCGCCGAACACTCGATGTGCCAGCCCGGTCGACCGTTCCCCCAGGGACTCGGCCACGCGGGCTCACCGGGCTTCGCCGCCTTCCACAATGCAAAATCCATCGGATGTTTCTTCCGACCATCAATCTCAACGCGCGCGCCCGCCTCGTTGTCGTCCAAATGCCGCCCGCTCAGCTTGCCGTAATCGGCGTCCTTCTCGACCTCGAAATAGACATCGCCGTTGAAAACTTCGTACGCGAAGCCCTTGTCGATGAGCGTCTGAATCATATCAATGATATCGGTCATCGTCTCGGAGACGCGCGGATAAGCGTCGGCGCGCTTGACGTTGAGCGCATCCATCGCTCGAAAATACGACTCAATGTACCTGTCGGCAATCTCGCGCCAGGTGATGTGCTCGTGTTGCGCGGCGGCGATAATTTTGTCGTCGACGTCGGTAAAGTTTTGAATGTATTTGACGGCATAGCCCTTCTTGGCGAACACGCGGCGAATCACATCCCACGTGACGAAGGGGCGGGCGTTGCCGATGTGCGGCTCGTTGTAGGGCGTGACGCCGCAGCAGTAGATGCTCACCTTGCCGGTCTCGAGCGGATGAAAATCCTCCTTTCGGCGCGTCATTGTGTTATAAACTTTCAACATAGTCGTCACTCCGTTTTTATTTTTTCAGCGACACTTTCTTTTCGAGCCGCCGCTCAATTTTCGACGTCCGCAAAGACTCCGCGGTGATCGCCGACCGCGCCGCCTCCAACTGCTTCTCCAAATCTCTGATTCGCTGCTCGAGACGCTGCACCTGCCGCGACATTACCTCGATCATTTCCCGCTCGGGATCGGGCAGAATGTCATGATCCAAATCTACGTCCAGCTCCTCCTTGAGCTCCCGCCGCGTCTCGGGATTGTTGATGTCGTAGCCGCGCTCCTCGCATATCTCCTCCAGCACTTTGCGCGCCTCCTCCTCGCTGTGCACGCGCTTGCCGTGCAGCACCACGATCCGACCCGGGATGCCCACCACCGTCGCATACGGCGGCACCTCCCTCAGCACCACCGAGCCCGCGCCGATTTTTGCGTGATCGCCCACTTTGAACGAGCCGAGCACTTTAGCGCCGCTGGCCACCACCACATTGTTGCCAATCGTCGGATGCCGCTTGCCCTTCTCCTTGCCGGTGCCTCCGAGCGTCACGCCCTGATACAGCGTCACGTTGCGCCCGATCTCCGCCGTCTCTCCGATCACGATCCCCGTGCCGTGATCAATAAAAAGCCCGTCGCCTATCGTCGCGCCCGGGTGAATCTCGATCCCCGTCAGGAACCGTCCGAAATTCGACACAAGCCGCGCCATCACGATCCAGCCGCGAGTGAACAGTGCGTGCGATATCCGATGCAGCCAGATCGCGTGCAGCCCCGAGTAGCATAACAAGACTTCCAACGTGCTTTTCGCCGCCGGATCGCGCTCGAATATCACTCGAATATCCTTGCGCAATCGCGAAAGAAAATTCATCGACTGACCACCTCGATCAGCACGACCGCATGCGCCGCAATCCCTTCGCCCGCGCCGGTGAAGCCCAACCCTTCTTCGGTCTTCGCCTTCACGCTGATCCGATCGACGTCGATCTCGAGCAGCTCCGCCAACCGTCGGCGCATCGCTTGAATGTGCGGCGCCAACTTCGGCCGTTGCGCCACCACGATCGAGTCGACGTTGATGAGCGCATAATTTTTTTCTTTCAACAGTCGATTGACTTGTCGGAGCATCACGCCGCTGTCGATGTCCTTGAGCGAAGGATCGCTGTCGGGAAAAATTTTGCCGATATCGCCCAGCGCCGCCGCTCCCAACATCGCGTCGATGATCGCGTGGATCAACACGTCCGCATCCGAATGCCCGAGCAATCCGCGCGGATAATCGATCGCGACGCCGCCTATTATCAGCCGTCGACCCTCGACCAATCGATGCACGTCATAGCCGTTGCCAATCCGCATCATCGCCCGCGCCCCCCATCAATGCCGCCGCTATCTGTAAATCCTCCGGCGTCGTGATTTTGATGTTTCGATAGTCGCTCGTCACGACCTTGACTCGCCCGCCGATCCGCTCGACCAGCGACGCGTCGTCCGTCCCCAAAAAGCCGTCCCGCGCCGCTCGTGCATACGCCTCCAATAAAATTTCGCGCCGAAATCCTTGAGGCGTCTGCACCTCGACCAGCGTCGCGCGCGGCGGCGTGTTCTCGACAAAGCCCTCGCCGTCGATAACTTTGATCGTGTTCTTCGCCGGCACCGCCGCGATCGCGCCTCCGAACCTCCGCGCGGAGTCGATCACCGCCTCAATCGTCTCGAGCGATATCAACGGGCGCGCCGCATCGTGCACCAAAATTATCTCCGTCGCCTCCGACAAAAACTTCAGCGCGTTGGCGATCGAATACTGCCTTTCGCTCCCGCCCGCTACGATTTTGCACGGCTTTAAATTTTTTTCGGCGTCGAGCAGCCGTCGAGTCTGATCGAGCTCGTCGGCGGCGACCACCACTATAAAATCATTCACCGCCGTCATTGAAAACGTCCGCAACGTTCGGAGCAAAATCGGCACGCCCTCGAGCGTCATAAAATTTTTATTGACGGTCGATTGCATTCGCCGACTTTGACCGGCGGCGGGGAATATCGCCGTGATCATCAAATCAGCCCCTCGTCAATCAGCCGTCGGATGCCGACCAATACGCCGCTCGAGTTGTTGTCGGTCGTCTCGTAGCGCGCGAGCTTTTTCAAGTCGAGATGTGCATTCGCCATCGCAAACCCGTAACCGACCGCTGTCATCATCTCCGCGTCGTTGAGATAATCGCCAAATGCCGCGCATTCCTCCGGCTTGATCCCCAACAGCCGCTGAACGTTCTCGACTGCCACGCCCTTGTTGATCCCGGGCGCCATCACATCAACCCAATAGTCGCTGCTCAACACCACCTGCAACTCGCGCCCAAATTTTTCACTGAGGATCGGATAAACCGTCTCGGCGACCGTGGCGTTGGCGTCGAAAAACGACATCTTCAGCGGCTCGTCATCGACGTCCGTGAACTTCTCGACCGTGATGTTCTGCGTAAAATATTTTTCCAGCTCGGCAAGATTTTCCGGCTTGATCTGCGACTCGAGGAAATACGCATTCTTCTTGCCGCAATACACTCGAAACACTTCGCCGCCGTCGAGTCGCGTCGACAGAATTTCGAGCGCCTCCGCTTGCCTCATCGCCTTGGAGAAAATCTCGCGCCGATTGCGCATCACCAACGTGCCGTTCTCGGCGACAAACAAAAATTCGTCCGCATACTTGCCGAACGATCTCAACAGCGAAAAATATTGCCGACCGCTCGCCGGCGCAAAGATCACACCGCGCGATTTCAGCTCGCTCATCATCTCGTCGAAGCCGGCAGGCAGTCGGCTGTTATCGTCGAGGAGCGTGCCGTCCATGTCGGAGAAAATTATTTTGATCAAGGGTCTCACCATCCGATTGCTTTTGAAAATAATTATATCAAACCGAAATTCAATGCACAAGGCAGAAAAAAAGCACCGATCGCGATCGATGCAAGTGGAATGTATGAGCGTGCAAATTGAAAATGCCCCCTGCGCGGAGGCAAATGAAACTATCGATCAGCGATCAAAATAGTCTCCTCCCCATCACTCGCAGGTCAAACGGCGACTGTCGACCAGGCAATTCTCCCGGCTCCGGATCATCGCTCCTCCG
>CAMKFB010000056.1 GCA_946411735.1 uncultured Selenomonadales bacterium | reverse complement strand
TATCCGCGCCCGTGCCCGTCACTATCCGCGCCCGTGCATTGTCGTCGACGAACGGCTGAACTTCCGCGTCCGAATCGTAGTAGAGCGCGCGCACCGTGTTGCCGCCGTCGCCCAACCGTATCACGTTGTCCGTGCCCGCGTACCGGATAAAATTCGCACCGTCGCCCGCGCGCACCGTCACCCCGGAAGCCAACGGCATTATCGTGTTGGCGCCGTCGCCCAACGTAACGCTGTTGACGTCCGACAAGACGTGCACCACATTCGAACCCGCGCCCGCATTTATCACATTGCCCGAAGTCATCACTTCAATCGTGTCGTCGCCCGCTCCGCTCGTTAGCGTGATGTCGCTCGAGCTCAACGTGAAGTTGTCCGATTCGGATGTGCCCTCTATCGTTGCGCCCTGCATTGTCAGTTCCTCGTTCATCAGTCTGCCTCCTTAATCGTCAAGTCTTTGATTCGTACGTTGTCAATGTAGAAGCCCTTCGCGTCCACGTTGTACGCCGTCGCCGCATATTCGATTGCCGCTTGCGCCAACAATTCTTCCGCCGTGTAATCATATTCCTTCGTGCTCACATTGTCGCGCTCCGCTTTCAGCGCCGCATATTGAGCGTCCGTCGCCAAATACGAAGCCGCGCTGTCATACGCACCGTATTTCTGCTCCAGCGCATAGCCCGCCGTCGTCGCCAAATATTCCTCCGCACTCGCGTAGCCACTGTACTTCGCGCGCAATTGCCCCTCTCGCGTCGTCGCAAGGTAATCGCTCAACGTTGTAAATCCTATGAACTTCGCGTACTCGGGATTCGCCGCCGTTACCAGCTCCTTCGCGTTCGCTATGTAATAATCGTTCGCGCTCGCGTAGCCCGCATATTTTTCCTCCAACGCTCGAAGGTCATCCTCCAAGATCTCTGCCATAAAGGCGTCCTCCGCGCTCTGTCGGCGGTAATCCTCCATCGTCGCATACTCGCCCGCGTTGCGTGCGGATCGCGTTCGTCGCCTGCAAGTACGGTTGGAACTCGTTGCGGTTGATGTTCGACGAAAACGTCGTGTACGTCGCGTTCACCTCAAGGTACGCCGCATACTCCGAAGCCGCCGTCGTCTTCAGCGCCGCATACGCTTCCTTGCCGGATTCGTAGCTTGCGTACTCGTTTGCAATCGCCGTCTCGTAATCCCTCACCGCCGTATTCAACTTCGTCAAGTATTCGCCGGGGTAATCCGCAGTCGGCGCTATCAGCCCTTGATCGATCCATTGCCGGATCAGCGTCTCGTCGTCCGTCTTCTTCACGCCCGATTGATACGTCGACGATTGCTCCAGACTCGAGTGCAGACCGTTCTTCGTGATGAACACTCGACCGTTCGCGCTCGACAGTCGACCAATCGTCAAAGGCTTGTCGTACGCCGTGCCTATGTTGATGTCGCCAGACGCCGTCACGTCCACCGCCCCCGACGCGTCCAGACGCATCGCCAATTGATTGCCGCTCGTGCCCACCGCGCCGTTGTCGCTCGTCAGTACTATGTCGTGACCCGTCGCGCCCGAAGCACCCACTATCGAGCCCGTCGCCGTCACCTTGAGATCGCCGCGCGTGTCGTCGCTCGAGGCGTTTATCAGATTCCTCAAATACACATCGCCGTTGAGCGCATGCCCGTTCGCCGTACCGCCTGTCACTTTGATGTCCACGTCCTCGCCGCCAAGGTTTATCACGTCAAGCTCCACGCTGTCTTCGTAGCTGCCGTCGCTCTGCAGGCGACCTATGCTCTCCACTTTCAAGCCGTTGATCCCGTTGTGCGCGCGGACTGTCAGATTGCCCGTACGAAGGTAGGTGTCGTCCGTCTGACGGATTGCACCGTTGTTGCTCCAAATGTTGAGCTGCGCGTCCGCGTCGCTCATTCCGATGTCGCCCTTCAAATATACGTTGCCCTTTGAGTTGATCGATATCGGCGCCGTCGGGCGACCAACGAAGCCCAATGTGATGTCTCGAGCGCCGTTGCTGTCGAAGTTGTACGATTGCACCGTGCCCGTCAGATACGACCAGTCCAGTGTGAAGGTGTACTTGTTGACCAGCACGTACGAGGAGACTTTCGTGTCCTTGGCGATGACCGTCGGTCCTTGGCGGCTCGTCCGTACCGATTCCGCCTTCAGATTGAGGTTGGTGTCGAGATTGCGCGCGTCCGTGAAGTAGCCGCCCGTGCCCAACGTCGACGGGCTTTCCTCCGTGGTCGATGTTTGCGTGCGCTCCCAACTCTCAACTTGCGTTTTCGCGTCGCCCGTTATCACCGCTCCGAAGAGGAAGTCCGTGAACAAGATGCCCCAGCCGTCCTGCGTGCGATGGTACACTTCGTGCGTCATCGTCGATTCGCCTTGAGTCCAATTGTAGCGGAGCCCCGTGATGGGCGTATAAATGGTGGTGTAATAAGTGGAGGTGGCGGGGTTGAGTCGGTTGAGGTTGTTGTTCGAGACAAGGGCGGTGTCGTACATCATGCCGTCCGCAAAATGATCCTTCAACTGTTGTGAGTAGTTGCGGAGCCGGCGCGTCTGCCCGGGCGTGTATTCGGTGAGGGTGTCGGCGGCGGTGTCGATGATGGTAATCTTGCCGCGGCGGTTGTTGTTGATGATGTTGCCAACCTCGATGGGGAGCTCGGTGTTGTTGGTGAGGGCGATGGTCGCATAGCCGTTGGCGGCGAATATTCGACCGCTCCCCGTCGAGCCGATTCGACCGCTCAGATACACTTTGCCGCCGCCCGTCTCGAGCGGTTCAGTCAACAGCTTGTCGGCGGAAGCGTCGTAGTAGACGGGCAGTTCGTAGTTGTAATAGCCCTTGGCGCTGTCGAATTGAGCGCCCGCGTCGTTGACCGCATATCGACCGCTCGCGTCACGCATTCGAGCGTTGAGCGCGTCGGTGTTGTTGGCGGCAAGCTCGGTTTTGAGCGTCGTCACGTCGGCGTCGTTGACCGTCGCGCTGTAAGTTTCGTAGCCCGCCTGAATCACCCCGTTGATGTTGATGTCGAGCGCCGCTATGTAGATGTTATTGCCCGAAATGCGCCCGTTGTCGGTGCCCGCGCTCACGTTGGTGGCGGCAGTCGACGTGTAGGTGGATTTCTCCTTCGACCGATCCAGTTTGTTGCGCGCCGTGTTTTGAGCCGCGGTCGCCTCCGCGCGGAGAATGGACTCGGGCGTGCCGCCCACATTCACCATGCCCTCCACGTAGCCCTGATTGAGCGTGCCGTTCGCTTCGATGTACACGTTCTTGCCGTTGACGTTGACGGTGTTCTGCACGATCAATACGCCGTCGTCGTTGCGATCGTATTCGGAGGCTATGTCGATGTCGCCGCGCGTGTTGCGGATCGTCACGTCGCCGTTGACGTTGTTGATCGAGCCCGCAATACGAAGGTCGGGATGCGGAGTGTAAGTGCCGCTCAAGGCGCTGTTGCTCTTATCGACCACCGTCACGCTCGCGATCGTCGGGTTGTTGAGGATCACCACATTGCCCGCCCCGCTCGTTATCGCCGATTCCACCGTCAGGGTCGGCGCCAGACTCGTATCGCCCGTCAGCACGGGGCGCCCGCGCAATTTCACGTTGCCGCTTTCGCCGCCAAGCTTCACAGCGCCCACGCTCAGATAAGCGTTCGACGTGTTTGTGATCGTCAGGTTCGGCGCGCCCTCGGCTATCAGCGCGCCGCCGCCCTTGACCGATGTCGTGTTAAGATTGATGTTGCCGCCGCTCAACGAGATGTCGCCCAACTTCACGCGACTGATCTCCATGCCGCCGGTGATTATCGATTCGCGACCGCCCTCGCTAACCATCATTCCAAGCTCGCGCATCTTCTCTTCGATCCGCTCGAGCTCCGTCAGCAAGCCCGCTACCGCCGCCGTGTTATCCTCGGTCGTCGCCGCGCCCGTCGTGTATTGCTTGACCAAGTTGATCAGCGCGTCCCGTCGATCCTTGAGCTCGGTGGTGTAATCGTAGCTGTCGAGCGTGTAATTCACGTCGATGTCGGAGGTAACCGTCAGAGTGCCGCTGTTGCGCGTGCCGCTGATGTAATAATCGGCGGGGACCACCGTGCCGCTGATGTCCACCTTCACGTCCTTGGTCGAATTGCCCGCGCGCAGCGTCCCGTTCACGCTGATGTAATTGGTCTGATCGTCGTCGCTTTTGCCCAACAGGTTTTTCTCGCAGGTGCCCGTCTCAACCGAATCGCCCGCGTTGCTCAGATCGGGCACGCCATCGCCGGTGTATTTCTCCAAGTTCGTGTACAGCCCCGATCGACTGCTGTGAAGCACTTCCACCTTGCCGCCGTCCGCGCGCAGGTTGATGTCGCGACCGCTCGTGATCGCACCGTCCACGTTGATGGTGTTGTTCTCCGTCAAGCTGTAAGCCGCCGAGGGGATGCTCAAATGCAGCAGCGTGTAGTTGTTGGATTCGGTACTCGTCTTGACGTAAATCTGTCGAACCTTGTCTTCGAAGAACGCGTCCTTCGTGCCGCCCGCTTCCATGTCGACCGTGCCCGCCGTCTCGAGCGTGCCCTTCACGTCGATGATGTTTTTACGCTCGATGTCGTTGGTCGTGTAATTGAACATCAGCCCGACCACACCGCCGTTGGTGCCAAGCGATGCGCTCTCAAGGTTGAGCAGGTCGCTTGCCTTGACGGTGATGGCGCTGTCGTCGGTGGCGGTCACCTTGGAGTTTTTGGCGAAGCGCACCTGATTATCGGTCTTGAATGAAGTGTCGGCGTCGGTGTGCTCACTGCTGATTAAGCCGCCGCCCGACACATTCGCTTTGTTCGTCACGTCGCCGGCGCTGAGCGCGGTATAGGTCTGCGCGCCCGTGGTGGTGATCGACGCGCCGCTGCCGACATCCGCATACGCCTTCTTATCGACGTTGAGCTCGGTCGTTGCGCCGTCAATCGTCAAGCCGCCGCCATAATAATCCGCCAGCGTGTAAGATTCTTCGCCACGGTAGCCATCCGTCTTGACGGTATTCGTAGCGGTGACTTCGATCGATCCGGCTGTGATCAAAGCGGTCGGACCGATCGTCGCCGTCGTCGTACCGTTGATATCGTCATACGCGCGAATGCGCGAGCCTCCCGCCAAGCCGCCGTGCCCTTGACGGACATAGCCTCGAACGGTATCGGTCGACGAGGCATTGATCGCAACCGCGCCGTCCACCGTCCACTTGCCGTCGAGCTTCGCCGTCACGTCGGTGTTGTTATCGTTCTCGGTCGTCGACATCGAGGCGATATCGGGCACGCCGCCCGTGCCGCCCGTCGCCTTCAAATCGGTCAGGTTGTTGTTGACTGCCGTAATCGTCAAGCTGCTTGCCTTGTTTTCGATCGCGTTGTCCGAACCGAGCTCGACCACAACCTTATCGTTTGCATCGACTTCGGCTTTGTCTCGACCGCTCGACACGCCCAATCCGATCGTATAGCCGTTGGCGTAAGCGTCTCGACCGATCTGCGACACGCTCTCGACCGTGATCGCGGGGCTGTTTTCGTACGTCTGACTGCCGACCTTGACGCTTGTCGTCGTTTCGGTGGTGATCTCGGCAGTATTGGGCTCGGTATCGATCGAGATGCCGCCGCCGTTGATCGACTTCATTTTCGCTTCCGCCGTCGTAATGCCCGCCGTGCCGGTTGTCGCCGAGTAATTCACTCTCGACGCATCGAAGGTATTGCCGTTGCCAACCTCGACTTCGGCGCCGCCTTTCATCTCCGCATCCGCGTCCACGTAGGTGAAGCCCAAAATCTGAACCGACCCTGCCGGCGCATCGGTGTTCAACAGCGGATCGGATTCAGCCGTCAGATTGACGGTCGAGCCCGCAAACTTATTTCGACCGCCGTTGACCACAACCGACGCCTTATTGTTGTCGCGCGCGGTCGCTGTTGTTACCGCTACCGTCAAGCCGCCGCCACTGATACCCGTCACCTCGACGTTCGACTCGTTTGCACTGCGCGCCTTGAGCTCCAAGATGTCGGTCGCCGACAGATCGCTGTAGACGTAGCCGCTCGGATCGAGAGGTTGACGGTCGACGACAACGCGAGTGGCGCTTTCGTTGACGCTCTTGCCGGCGGTAATGGGAATGCCGACCACGGAGATATCGAGACCGAAGTTGTAAACGTTGGTCTTGGCGTCGTCGAGCGCGGTGATGTTGACGTCGCCGTCCGTGCCCTTGACGGTGCTGCCTTTGACATCGACGCGCGTTTCGCCGCTGAGCAGGATGGAGTTATATCCGACGCCGATCTCGAGCAAGCCCACGCCAACTTCGTAGACTTCGGTCTCGAGTCCTTTATCGGCTTGAGTTTGCGTTGCGCCGATCTCGACCGAGCCGCCTGCAATATCCGATGTGGTCAAGAGAGTCTTGGTCTGATGCCCGATGTGCAAGATGTTGTCGCCGACCGCAACGCCCACGCCGCCCGCGCTTGCGCTGCCGTTGACGATGTCGCCGTCGTTTTGCTCGGTGGAATTAATCTTGAGCGCGCCGCCGGCTTTCAAGGTCGAGCCCGCCACATTGGTCAGTACGCCCTCGCGCGCTTTGAAGTCGGTCGAGACGCGAATGGCGGCGTTTTGAGCTTGGAGCGCTGCCTTTTCATCATCGTTGAGCCCGTAGATGTTGTCGGTGTTGAGGATGTCCTCATTCGCCTTGTCGATGTGCCCGTTGACGAGATTGCGAGTGAAAGCGCTGTCGATGGAGCGAAGGTCGCTGTTGACGGTGGTGACCATGACGTTGACGCCCGCGCCCACGCCGCCGAGTCCCGCGGCAACGAGAGTGCTGTAGAAGTTGCGATCCTCCTTGGTGTTGATGGTAAGAGCGTCGGTCGCCTGAAGGTTGGCGTTTTGAAGGTTGGCGTTGGTGGAGTTGTTGATGGTGTTGACGTTGACCGCCGCGCCGACGCCCGCAAGCGTGCCGATCGCCCCCGCGCCGCCGTCGACTTCGATATCGACGGTGTCTTTGGTGTTGACGGCGATGGTGGCGGCATTAACGGAGCTGTCGACGATGTTGTTGACGGTGGAGGTCTCGAGGCTGTTGACGGAGATGTCGCCGGCGATGCCCGCGCTCAACAGAGCCGGCGCCGCGCCGATCGAGTAGAGGTCGTTATTGATGCGACTGTGGTTGACGGCGTGGATGTTGGCGGCGGAGTTGTCGGAGCCGATCAGCTGAGAGTTATTGATATCGTTTTTGACGGTGGACTCGTCGATGGTAACCGCAATGCCTGTGTTGAGAGCGCCCGCCATGCCCGCCTCGGGATTGGTGGCAACGGACAAGCCGGCGTTGGTATTCAAGATGTTGGCGTCGACGAGATGCTCCGCGCGGATGTTGGCGTCGCCGGTGAAGTTGACGTTGACGTTGCCGATCTTGGTGGTGGTGGTCGAGATATTGTAATTCCTTGCAAGGTTGTCGGCGGTCTCGAGCGCCAGGTCTTGAGAGACGGCGCCCGCCGCGCTCAACATCCAATCGGAAATGCCTTGCTTGCTGAGAGCCTCGACGTTGAAATTGTTGGCTTTGATCTCGAGAGCATCAGTGGCGGAGTTATCGACGGAAGCGCTGACGGCGCGCTCGACGGTGGTCCAATCGGAGGAAACGCCCGCGGCAAAGCAAGAAGCGCCGGCGGCACCGCCGATGAAGCCGCCTTTGTTGGTGAAGTCGTAGGCGCCGAGGTTGAAGTTGGATGAGGTGCCGTTGGAGGAATTGTCGAAAGCGGCAGAGGTGGAGCCGCCGATGTCGGAGAAGTTGAGCGATCCGGCGACGCTGATGCCGTGATCGGCGAACTGAACGGCGATGGAAGCAAGGTCGTTGCTCAAGCCGTGAGTGGAGCTGGCGTCGACGACGATGCCCGAGAGCTTATCGGAGGATCGATTGTCGGCGAGGCGCCCCGCAGTCCAGGTATTTTTGGTGACGGCTTGGTCGATGAGAATGCCGTCGTTGATGGCGTGATGGACGGAGATGAGGTCGGCGTCGAGTTCGGAGCCTGTGACGTTGAGAGTGGAGCCCGTAACCTTGGCAGAGGTGTCGCCGGAGATGTTATTGTTGGAGGCGGAGACACCGAGCCCGACGGTGCCGCCTGAGATTTCGATGGTGCCGGCGTAATTGGATAGGATGTCGTCGGATTGAGCGACGACGCCGAAGTTCTTGGCGGCATTGGCGTTGATGTTGTTGACGTTGGCGTTGGTGTTGGAGGCGATGTCGACGTAGGATCCTGAGCCCGCAGCGGTCAAGATGGAAGTGTCTTGGAGTTCGATGGCGCCCGCGCCAACGCCCGAGGCAATCTCCTGCTTGGACTCCGCGCGGAGGTTGAAGTTGGCGAACTCGTTGGCGGTTTCGTTGAGCGCGTCGTTTTTGAAGAAGGCGTCGGTGTGTTGATTGATGTGAGAAGAAGCAACGCCGACGGCGGCAGTGATGTAAGCTTTGTTGGAGCCCGAAAAGAGAGCGGCGACGTTGGTAATGTCGGGAGCGGACTTGGCGTTGATGTCGAGGTCGGGCTTGCCGAAGATGTTGGAGTTATGGAGCCCCGCGTCGACGTCCTTATCGATGTAGGAAGCAGCGCCGGCGCCGCGCATGTTGAATTGGTAGTTGACGTTACCGGACTTGGATTGGTCGAAAACGACGGCGATGCCGGCGGCGGTGGTGGAAAGAGAGGATTGGTCTTGAGCGTTGAGAGAAATGTTGGAGCCCTGCCGAGCGTGGATATTGGAGTTGCGGATGGTGGCGGCGAGAAATTCTTGATTGTCGTCGGTGCCGATGCGAGAGTAGGCAACGCCGGCGCCGAGGGACCAATTGGAGGCGAGGTTGAGGTCGCCGGCGACGGTGATTTTGAGAGCGCGATCGACGGAGTTGACGTTGAGCCAATCGATGTTGAAGGCGTTGAGGCGGTCGATGTTGGCGACGGTGTTGTTGGAGCCCTTGTTGGTGGCGATGTTGGCGTTGAGTACGGAGGAGGAGGTAGAAACGTTGAGGCAGGCGGCGACTTCGACGACGTTGGAAAGGTTGTTGGAGTCGATGTCGACGGAATTGACAGCGTGTTCGAAGCCGTAGAAGGTGGAGTTGTTGAGGTTGGCTTGGACGGAGCAGTTGAGCTCGTTGGAAGCGAGCCCGAGTCCGACGGTCAAGGCATCACCGAGTGAAATTTCGCCGGCGACGTTGACGGCGTTGGATTGATTGTCGGAGTTGATGTCGACGGTGTGAGAATTGATGTTGGAGCCCGAGATGTTGACGGCGTTATCGATGCTGCCGACGTTCCAACCGACGGAGCCGAGAGTTTTTTGACTGTAGGCGTTGCCGTTGTGAATGAGTTGAGCTTGCTGATTGGCGGGCGGTTGAGGGGGCAGCTGAGAGTCCTTATCGGCTTGACCGGAATAGGAGGCGGCGATGCCGGCGGAGACGTTGACGAGAGAGAGTTTATCGATGGAATCGGCGACGAGGACGTCAGAGTTGATGGTGGAATCTTTGATGGAAACGTTGTCGTCGACGTCGATGTAGTTAAGAGCGATGGAGGCGCCGACGGGAACGGCGGATCCGTTATTGTTGAAGGTGACGGCGGTCTGAGCGCCGACGGCGGCGCCGACGATGACGGAGCCGTTGAGCTCATCGGGGTTGACGAAATCCTTAGCCTTGTCGCCGAGGTAAGTGGAGCCGGTGATGTCGAGTCCTTGGTCGAGCAGAGTTTGACGTTTGGAGTTGGCGTTGGACTTCTGATCGTTGAGGAGGTTGACGGAGTAGGAATGTATGACGGCGCTATCGACGAAAGCATCAGAGGTGGAGGTGTAATCGTCGAGAGTGATGGTGCCGGTGAAGGAGTAAGGGTTGGTCAAATTGGAGGCGTTGTAATCGGTGTCGTTGGAGGAGGAAACGCCGACGGAGAGAGCGGCATTGACTTGAGTATCGCTCTTGACGGTGGAGATGTCGACGTTGTAGGCGTGATGAGTGCCGTTGAAGATGCCGGCTTGGAGGTCGTTGTCGATGTCGCTCATCATATAAGAGGCGGTGGCGGTAAGAACGGAGCCGCCGGTGGCGAAGGCGACGGCAACATCGGCGCCGCCTGCAACCTGAACGTCGCCTGATTCGGCGTGGACGTTAAGGTTGTTGAATTTGGACACGTTGTTGGCGGAGTCGGAGTTGACGATCATGGCGCGAACGTCGTTATCGGCGAGGTTGATGCCGACGCCCGCGGCGACATTGACGGTGGTGCCGCCGGAATCGGTGACGGCGATAGCCAAGCCGGAGGCGGCAGCGACATCGACGCCGTCCTTAGAGGCGGAGAGGTTGAGATCGCCGTTTTGATTGGAGATGATGTTGGAGTTGGCGATAAGGGCATCGACCTTGCGATCGCCTTCGTTGACGGCGGCAGCGGCGCCGACGGTAACGTTGGTCTTGGACTGATTTTTGCCCTGCCATTGAAGGGCGGCGCCGCCGGAGTAAGCGCCGTTATAAAGGTCGTCGTTGACGTTGACGTTAAGGTTGTTGACGGAGAGGTTGTTGTTGTCGATGAGAGCAACGGTATCGCCGTCGCCGAGGTTGATGGCAATGGAGCCTGCGCCTGCGATTTGGATTTTGATGTTGGAGGTTTCGCGCTCGATCCCGAGGGGGTCTTGCTCCCCTTCGCCTTCAAAATCGTTGTCGATATCGTCCTCGTCCTGCTCGACTTCGCCGCCCTCGAGTTCGTCATCGTGGAGCTGCCCTTGCATGCCTTCGCCGTTTTGAGCGGGATTATTGCCGGCGTCGCCGGGGTTGCCGCCGTTGTTCTGATTACCGCCGCGCTTGAGCCAGCCCGAAGCTTTACCGCCGAGTGTTTTAGAGAGTTTATTGCCCGGGTAGCTGAGCATGGAATTGCCGATGATGGAGAGGTCTTCGGCGCCGTTTAGAATCTTGTTGACGGAATCGAAGGCGGTGAGACTGTCGCCGATGTAAGAACCTTCGATGGCGACGGAGTTAACGGTGCCGTCGGTGTTGGCGTCGATGGTGATATCGCCGGCGTTGATGTAGCCCTTGGCGGTGGAGGCGGTGCCGAGGAGATTGATCTGATGGTCATCCAAAGTGGTGCGAAGAGCTTTAACGGCGTCGATGCGCTTGGACTCGACGTCGAGTGCGTGATAGTTGGCGAGCTTATTTTTCTTGAAAGCGGAGGTGGCTTCGGCGATGGCAAGATCGCGCTCGTCGGAATTGATTTTGCCGGCTTGGATATCGGCATCGATGCCGTTGGTGATGAGAGCGATTTCGTCTTGGGAGAGTATGGTGTCGCTGACGTTCTGATCGGAGGAGTTATCGGCGATGGTGGCAAAGGAGTGGACGTCGAAATTATTGAAGTTGAAGCCGGCGCCGACAGCAGCGGCGGTGGACTTATCGCCGAGAGTGACGCCGCCGGTGACGGCGATGATGTTGGTATCGTTATTGGACTTGACGTTGAGTGCGGAGGGAGCGTTGATGGTGGATTGGTCGTCGATGGAAGCGAGGGCGAAGGAATCGCCGTAGAGCATATTCATCATGCCGCTGACGCCGATCGAGCCCGCCATGCCGGAGCCGTAGATGATGCCGATTTGGTCGAGCTGATTATCGGCGGTGACGTTAAGGGTGTTGGCGTTGAGCTGATTGTTCTTACCGATGGCGGTAGTGGCGTAAGAATCGACGCCGTTGATGACGACGGAGGCGCCGATGCCTGTGCCGGCGCCGAGGTCGGCAGCGGCGAGGTATTTGCCGCCGACGCCTGTGAGCTCAACGATATCGGTGCCGGCGTTGGAGGTGATATCGGCGGTCTGCTTGGCGATGACGTTAACGCCTTCGCCCATGAGAGTGAGAGCGTTGACATCGAGCCCGAGGATTTGAATGGAGCCAGCGATATCGGCGTTGGAGGCGGCGTCGGAGCTCTTATCGTCCTGAATGTAGGAACGGGCGTAGAAATTTACGTAATTGGCAGGGTCGAGAACGCCGAGCGTGGTCTTGAGTGCGGCTTTGAGAGAAGTGTAAATGTTGGCGCCGTCGGTGAGGGTTGAGGTGAATTGTTGGAAGGAGTAATCGTTATAGCGCTCGTTGATTTTGTCCCGGATCTCGGCCATCTTTTGAGCGTACTCGAGTTTATCGGAGATGCCGTCGAGGTCGTTGATGGCGTCCTCGACCTCGTCAGTGGCGCCGGTGGTAAAGTCGAGCCCGAACTCCTTGCAGGTGTCGATGAGATTTTGCCAAGCGTTTTTGACGGTATTCATCTCGGCGATGAACTGATCGTAATCGGCGTGAGCGTTGGAGTTGACGGCGACGTTATTACCTGAGAGAGCGGCGTTTTTTCCGACGATGACGTTGGCATTTTTATCGACGTTGGAGATATTGAGAGCGCCGCCGATACCGAATTTGGTATCGGATCCCTCCTTATGATTGTTGAAAGCGCCGGAGACGTCGGAGTGGAGCATGGCGGTAGTGAGATTGGCGTTGAGTTTGAGGTCGTTGTTGGCGGTGAGTTTGACGCCGTCGGCGACATTAACGTTGGCATCGTGATCGTCGGCGAGAACGGCGACCGACAGCCCCGCCTTGAACACGTCGCCGCTGAGGATGTTGGAGGCGAGGTTATTATTGCCTTCGCCGCTGTTGGAGAGATTGAAGGAATGATTATTGATGAAGTCATTGGAGGCGACCCAATTGCCGAGAGCGCCGAAGAGAGCGTCGGAGAAGCCGTCGCCCTTGACTTCGAAGGGATTGGCTATGACGGAATTGCGCTTGCCGACGTTGGTGTTGACGGAGAGGCGGCTGGTGACGTTCTTATTATCGGCGTTGATATCGATGGCGCCGCCGGCAGTGATGTCATCGTTGATATTGACGTTGACGAAATTATTGCCGGCATTGACGCCGACGGCGGTGGCGAGGAAAGAAGAATCGGGAATGGAGGAGCTGACGGAGTTGATGACGCTGTAATTGCCCGAGGCGTTAGCGGAGAAGTTGCCGCCGGCGCTGACGGTGTTATCGAAGGAGATTTCGGATTTATTATCGACGTTGGCGATGCCGACGGCGGTATAGAGTACAGAGGATTGAACGCCTTCTGCGGCGCTCGAGGTGGAGGAGGAAGTGATTAACAGAGAGGACTTGGCATTGGCGTTAGCGGTGACGTTGCCGCCGGCGGTAATTTCGCCGTTGACGTCGACGACGGCGTTATTATCGGATTGGGCGTAGACGACGGAGAGCGTGGGGATGAGGTTAGATATGCCGGTGCGCTTGCCCGGGGTTTCGTTAACGATTTTGACGGTGGTAGAGGCGTTGGCGTCGAGAGAGATATTGCCGCCGGCGTTGATGATGCCGTCGACGGTGATGGTAGCGTTATTGGTTTTGTCGACCCAATCGGCGTCGATATCGATGCCGGACTGACTGAGGAGTCCCGCCTTGACGGTGCCGATGAGGTTAAGGATGGAGCCCTCTGAGAATTGGGTATTGGAGTTGGCGGCGAGGCTGATATCGCCTGTGGCGGAGAGTGCGCCGTTGACGGTGATGGCGGGCTTGAGGGTGGTAGATTTATTGCCGAGCCAGACGGTGGGTGCGGTGCCGCTGATGTTATCGAGGATGCTGTCGTCGGCGACGTGTTCAGCGGAGACGGAGATAAAAATATCGCCTGAGCCTTCGGGGTCGACGGTCATATTAAGGTTTTCGAGGGTATTGACGGTGGAGCCTGCGTTGACGAGGCCGCTGAAATTGATATCGGACTGAGCGTTGAGCCAAGCGTCCTTACCGACGGTGATCTCCTGACCGCGGAGCGCGATGCGATTGCGGGCGTTAATGACGCCGTTGATCTCGACGGATTTATCGGATGGCTCGAGGAAACCGTTATTGATGTTGGTAGCGAGCTGCGTACGGAGGTCATCCATATCGCCGTCGCGAAGGTCTTTGAAATCGGAGGAATCGACGGCGTAAGCGGTGAAGCCGCCGGCGTTAATGACGCCGCTTGCTCCAACCGCAATGCCTTCGGGCGAGAGGAAGTAGAGGTTACCGTCGACGGCGCCATCGCGAATCGCGTTGAGGGTACCGTTGATATCGACGTGCGCATTGACGAAGTTGACGAGATTGAATGCGTAGGTGGAGCCGCCGCGCTGATTGAAATGCATATTGGCGATTTCGTTTTGGTCGAGGTTGAAATCGTCGTAGACGCTGCGAGCGAGGTTGCCGTCGAGCTCCTGAGCGTAGAGGTTATGAACGGATTCGTCGGGATTGATCAGGGAGGCGCCGTCCTTATCGGTTATCTCTGATGCGTGAGCGTGTGAGGTGAAGAGACTGAACGCGGTTAAACCGAAGAGAATTTTTCGGACGGCGTCCCTCGAGGGGAGTTGCCGCTTGAATTTCCGAAGCAAACTCATAAGGATCAATCCTTTCAATAAGAATGAGGAATTATATCATGTCGATGCAACAAAAAAAAATGAACGCCCGAGAAAAATTTTCGGACGTTCGAAGTAAAAATTTAATGCTCAAATCATTTGATACGCTTGTTATCGAGGTAGAGATGCCTTGACTTGACTTGATACTCCGCCGCCGCGCGCTCAACTTCCGCTTGTGCCAACATATCTTCCAACGTGCTCGAGAACTTGGGGTTATCGCGCGCCGCCACCAACTCTTTGTACCGAGCGTCGTCTTTAAGGTACGCCTCCGCGCTTGCGTACGCGCCGAACTTTTGTTCCTTGGCATAGCCGTCGGTCTTCTCCAGATACTTATCGACGCTTGCATAGTCTTGGTACTTGTTCATCAATTGCCCTTGGCGCGTCGACAACATGTACTCGTCGAGTTCGGTATAGCCGATGAATTTCTGATAATCCTCATTCTCGACCAAGGTGCGTGCGTTGAGGATGTAATAATCGTTGGCGTTCTCGCAGCCCACGAATTTCGACTCATAAGTTGCCAACCGTTTCATCTGACCGTTGGTCAAAGAATTATTACTCTTCGGATCCGCGCGATACGCATTCGCACGCGCCCGATATTTTTGCATCGTCGAATAATCCGTCTCGAGCTGATTGCGAATGCGCTCGGTCTCGTCGAGATATTCCGTGAAGTCGGCGTCCACCTCGTCGCGATAATCGTTGTAACCGCCCTTGATCTTCTCGTATTCGGCATATTCCTCCTTCGCCACCTTCTTGAGGTTTTGATACGCGGTCTTACCGGACTCGTATTGCGCATACTCCTCCTTGATTTGGGTCTCGTAATCGGTGACCGCCTTTTTGAGCCCGCCGACGTATTTACCCTCGTAATCCGCGGTCGGAGCGATCACGCCTTGGTCGACCCACTGACGAATGAGTTCATTGGTGTCGGCGACCTCCACGCCCGACTGATAATCCGCCGATTGAGCAATCGCGCCGTACATTCCCGTCTTGGTGATGAAGACTTCGCCGTCGTCGCTCTTGACTCGACCGAGCTTGAGCGTGCCGTTGTAGGGGCTCGCAATGTAGACGTCGTTCTTCGCGTTGACCTCGACCGCGTTGGACGCGTCAAAGCGTATCGGCGTCTTTCGATCGGTGCCGACGCCCGCGTTCTCACTGGTGAACACAATCTTCTTGCCGGTTGCGCCGTTCATGCCGCGAATTTGCCCCGTCGCCGTAATCGTGACATTGCCGCGCTTGCCGTCGGATGCGACACTCCTAATGCCTTCGCCGTCCAAGAAGATATCGCCCGGCATCGCATGACCGTTGGTCGTCCCGCCGACCACGTTGATATCGATATTGCCGCCGCCCGTCGACTGCACATCCAACGAGATTTGATCGAAGTAATCGCCGTTGTCGTTGCGTTGACCCATCGTCTCAATGTTGATGCCGTCGATCGAATCGCGCGCACGAATGAAGG
>CAMKFB010000055.1 GCA_946411735.1 uncultured Selenomonadales bacterium | reverse complement strand
GATCCGCGCGGAGTCAAAAAATCGTCGGTGAGAATGTAATCGATCGCCGTCAAGCCCGTCGTGTCGATCCAGCCGAGCCCCGTGATTTGAATCGGCGCAAAACGGCGCGCCATCAACGGCAACGTTGCGCCGCCCTCCGAATGCCCGCCGAGATCAAACAGAATGTCCAAGCCCGCCGACGCAAGCGCCTCTTCATCGACCGGCGTGAAGCACCGCACCGTAAATTTTGTCCGATCGTAAAGTTTTATGAGCGGCTCGTAAAATCGTGCGGCGGCTCCCTCGGCAAAATGCGGCGCCAAATATCCCACGGCGATTTTCGCTCGACGCTCGGCTTTTAGATCGACTCGCTCAACATCTCGAAACAGCTCGTCGTAAAAAAAATGCTCGGCGGCAAGTTCGGCGGAGTCGACGTGCGGAAGGTAATGCAGCGCAAACAAATAATTCGAGTAGTGCTGCCGTTGCGCGCGCAGATAGCGATCACATTGCGCGGCATTGAAATACGCTTGAGCGGCGCCGTCGGGATCGGCAAGATCGTAAAACGCCGCGCCGATCAACTCATGCACGCGCCATCGATCAATCGGATCGACCGTCGGAAGAATTGTTTTCAAGCGCTCGAGCGCATCCTCCGCACGACCTTCCTCCAAAAATTTTTTCGCCCGATCCATCAGCGATCGAACTCCGTCGGCGTGTCGACCAAAATCACTCGCACCCGCTCATCGAACAGCATCGCCCGTAACTTCTTCCGCGTGTAAAAATCCCACCACCGCTCCCCGTGCGTGTCCCACGTCAGCAGCTCTGTCGGCACGTCCGCGTGCTTCACCAGCCGATAGTACGTCAGAGGGAATGTCACTGCGTCGATGTTGCCGCTCGCCGCCGCTTCCTTCACCAGCCGACAAAAATACTCCACCATTCCCGGGTTCGCGAACAAAAAATTTTCGTCCCGAACGATTTCATCGCCGTACGCCGACGCGTGCACCGGCACCTCGTACGCCGTGTAATAGCCCCGCGCTCGAAAGGCGCCCAGCTGCTCGTAAGCGTGGCTCTCGACGATGAATCGCCCGCGCTCCACGCCGTATTGCTCGAGCAGACCGTCAAGCTCCTCGAGCGCCAACGACGCATTCTCCTCCGTTAAATTCTTGAAATCAAACCAGATCGGATTGTCGATCGCCGCGATCTCCGCCATAAAAATCTCGAGCGGATATTCGACGGCTTCTTTTTTGTCGTGCGACACGTCGAATCGACTTCCGCGCGGCTCCTCGGGATAAAACGTCGCGTCGATCTCCAGCCCCGCGTATTTGCTCGACATCAGCCGAAATTTTTCAAGCGAATCGCATCGATGCGCCCAAAATTTTTCGTTCGGCGCCGGCATCGACAGCACGATGAAAATCAGCGCCGCCACCGCCAACGCCGCGCATAAAAACTCTCGCATCAACTGTTTTTGCTTTGACGAAAGCGGTAAACGCCCACGCCGATCGGTCGCTCGCCGTCAAGCCGCAACCGTTCATCACATTTTCGACCGTCGAGCGCGCCGCGATAGATCGACACGAGCCGCGCAATTTGCTCCGAAGAATATAATTGCCCGTCGATCCGAAGCGCCGCCGCCCCCAAAAATTTTTCGACGTAAGGATATAAGCACAGGTCGCGCCCGAAATACAGATGCGCCCGCCCGTATTGATCGAGCCGCTGAGAATGAACTTCGCCCGCCTCGTCGACCAAAGCGTACTGTCGATCGCTCCGCGCGGAGTCGCCGAGATCGTTGAAGTCGAGCGCCATCGCCGCAAAGTTGTGTTCGCAGATCATCGACTCGATCGAGCCGTGGATGATCACTTCGATTGGCAACGGCGATTGCTCCACCAGACTCCGCAATTGGCTGAAGGACAACTCGAGCGCCGCCGCCGCCATCGATGCGCCTAAACTTTTTATGAGCGCCGCCGCCGCCGGATTGAACAGATTGAACGAGACGTCGGTTTGAATCGGCAACGAAAATTTTTTGGCGACATTCAACGCGCCGAGGTTGCTCACCATCACTCCGTCGGGGCGCTCGTCAAAATCGTCGACCGTCGTCAGCAAGGCGTTGAGCTCGTCGAGTTCGCGCCGATAAGTCGTGCGCGGCGTGTTGAGCACGATTTTTTTGTTGAGCGAATGCGCGTACTCAATCGCCTCGACCAGTTGAGCGATCGTCAGAGGCTTCAACGGTCGAAATACTTCGCCGCCGACATAAACGACGTCCGCTCCGTTATCAACCGCGGCTTTGGCGGCATCGACGCTCGAGACGCGAACCGATAACAACGGCTTCGACTCCGCGCGGATCGAACGTTCGTCGGCGAAAATCTCAACGGCGTTCGGATCGTCGACGGCGGGCTCGGGCATTGCTTTCGAAAAAAATCTCGGCTCGCGCGCACCGCTCCAACCGATATCAAGCCGCGTCGGTCGATTGAACGCAAACGTCGTGGTGAAATCGCGCGCCCGATTCTCGTAAATATTTTTCCAATCGGCGTCGTCGAGCGCATAACCCGTCGGATCGGCGCAATATCGATCAATCGCGCGGCGGTAGATGCTGACGATGCGATGAATGAACTCGGGCGGGCGCATACGCCCCTCGATTTTGAACGAGCTGATGTCAGCGGCGATAAGCTCGGGGATATTGCGGAGCATGCACATATCGTTGAGCGCAAGTCGATGCGCAAAATCGTCGAGCACCTCGCCGGTCGCCTCGTCGATCAATCGGAACGACCAGCGGCACGGCTTGAGGCAGCGCCCGCGGTTGCCGCTTTGCCCGAACAGCACGCCGGAGTGAATGCATTGCCCGCTCTCGCTGATGCACATGTCGCCGTGGACGAAGTACTCGGTCTCGATGCCGGTCTGCATTTTGAGGAGCTTGACTTGCTCGAGGCTGAGTTCGCGGCTGACGACCACGCGCGTGATGCCGAAAGTTTTGAGCGTTTCGATGGCGGGCGCGCTGTGAATGTTCATCATAATCGAGGCGTGCATCGGCAGGCTGAGGTTCATATCGCGGACGAGCTTGACGACGGCGAAGTCCTGAACGAGAATCGCATCGGGGCGAAGATCATTGAGGAAAGCAAGATAATTTTCGAGTGCGGGAAGCTCCTCTGCGCTGATGAGATTGTTGATGGTGATGTAAAGTTTGACGCCGTGCTCGTGAGCGTAGGCGACGGCGCGCTTGAGGTCGGCGTCGTCGAGATTGAAATCGTTGCGATGCACGCGCATATTAAAATGTTTGCCGCCGAGATAAACGGCGTCGGCGCCGGCATCAATGGCGGCGGTGAAAGCGTCCCACGTGCCGGCGGGCGCCAATAGCTCAACGGATTTTTTATCGATCAAAATTTTTTCCTCCAATCAAATTCTCCCACACGCCTTTTGTTCCTTGCGGGCTCCGTCTAATGGGGCGCCGCCGACGCTCCCACCCGTCGAACGCAGCGCCCAACCAATCCTGCGGTTCCCACCCTGCGTTGGCGACGCCCCTTTTTGAAAAAATTTTTTTCAGGGTGGGCGGGCGGGAGAAAAAAATTTTTTCCGAACCCCGAAAGCTCTGTGCGGAGCTCAAACGATGTCGATGGTCTCTTCGGAGTGCGCGGTCAAAATGTCCTTCGTGATCTTGCCGTCCTTGACGAGTATCTGTCGAGCCGCCGCCTGCGCAATGTCCGGCTCGTGCGTGACGAGGATGATCGTTGAGCCGCTCGAGTGCAGGTCTTTGAATATCTCCATTATCTCCCCCGTCGATTTCGTGTCGAGATTGCCCGTCGGCTCGTCCGCCATGATGATTGACGGGCGCATTGCTATTGCCCGAGCGATCGCCACGCGTTGGCGTTGACCGCCGCTCAGCTCCGAAGGCAAATGCTCAGCGCGATCCGCCAACGATACTTTTTCAAGCGCCTCCATCGCCAACTTCAGTCGCATGCTCGAGTTGAGCCCCGCGTACACCGCCGGCAGCGCCACGTTCTCAAGCGACGTCAACTTCGGCAGCAGATTGAAATTCTGAAACACGAAGCCGATCGTTTTGTTGCGAATCGCAGCCAATTGATCATCGTTGAGCCCGCTGACCTCCTGCTCGAGCAGTTTATACGAGCCCTTCGTCGGTCGATCCAGACAGCCTAGAATGTTCATCAGCGTCGACTTGCCCGAGCCCGAGGGACCCATCAGCGCCACGAACTCCCCCTCGTCGATTTTGAGATCAACGCCGTTTAGCGCGGCGACGATTTCCGAGCCCATCTTGTAAAGTTTCTTGACGCCCGTCAGCGTGACGATGTTCTTTGACATACGCGCCTCCGTTTTGGTTTTAGTATAGCACAAAATTTCGAGTTGACAACGCCCCGCGCCTGATATATAAATTGCCCGACGAGGTGATTTGATTTGGAAAAAATTTTGGAGATGCTCAAGACGTTGCATCCCGAGCACGATTACGAGGCGAGCGACGATTTTATCAGCGACGGGCTGATCGACTCGATCGACCTGCAGGAGTTGTTTGCGATGCTCGAGGAGGAGTTTGACGTCGAGCTTGCCGGCACCGATTTGACGCCGCAAAACTTTCGCAGTCTCGACTCGATCGCGGAGCTGCTTGCCGACCACGGCGTTGTGCTCGATTGAGCTCCGCGCGGATTATTTTCGTCGGAGTGCTCGGCTGGTTTTTCGCGCGCAATCTTATGACGCCGCTTGCCTTCGACGATTATTGTTATGCGTTCGTGTGGACGGACGCGGGCAACTTGGTCGTCGGCAGCCCGATCGATGATCGCGTCGACTCGATTGCCGACATCATTCATTCGCAGTGGAATCATTATTTTGCATGGGGCGGTCGAACGATCGCGCACAGCCTCGTGCAGTTTTTTATTTGGATTGGAAAATTTTATTTCGACATCGTCAACACTCTGATGTTCGCCGCGCTGATTTTTTTGATCGTTCGGCTTGCCGGCGCTCGACTGTCGACGAAAAACATTTTATGGATCGTCTTCGGATTGTGGGCGGCGACGCCGCAATTTATGTACGGGATGTTGTGGCTGACGGGCGCCTGCAATTACCTCTGGATGAGCGTTCTGCAGTTGATGTTCATATTTTTGATCGCTCAAAAAATTTTTCTATTGATCCCGCTCGGATTGTTGGCGGGGTGGTCGAACGAAGCGGGCGCGATCGCCGCGCTGTTCGTTGCACTATACTTCATCGTTCGACAAAAAAATTTTTCGCCCTCGACGGTCGGCGGACTGTTGAGCTTTGCGATCGGCTTTGCGCTAATGATCTTGGCGCCGGGCAATTTTGTTCGGACGGCTCATCTTTTTCCTGATGACTTCCGATTGACCTTCGAAATTTTGATCGAGCACGCGACGACCTTCCTGCAAATTCTTTCGAGCGAAGCAATTTTGCTGTTGCCGCTTGCCTTCGCGCCTTCGACCGTGAAAAAGTCGGCGCCGTTCCTGATCGCCGCCCTCTTGATCCCGTCCGCCATGATGTTTTCGCCGGTGTTCAAAGACTACGCGGGCTTTGCGTCGCCGATTTATTTATTGATCGCGTCGACGGCGGCGCTCGACTCGCTCGAACGGTTATCGCCGGTCGTCCGACCGATCGCCGTCATGTTGAGCGCATCGATGCTGTTCAGCCTCGTCGCCGATTATCAATTCGATCGACGGCTGAGCGATCAGTTTCGATTGATCGCCGCTCAAAAAAATTCGGAGTGTGTAAAGGTGCCGCCGATGGAATTTGATCCGACGCTCGAGAAGTTTTTGGGCGCGCGCGTGTTAAATCATTACGTCGACGCGGAGTTCGGTTCGCACATCATGGGGCTGTCGCCCGAGCCGAATTTTTATTACAATCGGGCGGTGGCGAATTATTACGGGCTGCAATCGATAGTACTCGAGGTGCCGCGATGAGATTGACGTTGTCGATAATCGCTCTGATCTTTTTCGTGAGGAACGCGCTGTTGCCGTTGGCGGCGGACGATTTTTCCTACGCCTTCATTTGGGACGGGGCGCATGTCGGCAACATTCTCTACGGCGTGAGCGACACGATTGAGCGCGTCGATTCGATTGCCGATCTGATCGAATCGCAGCGATCGCACTACGAGACTTGGGGCGGGCGGACTGCCGCGCACACGCTCATTCAGATTTTCGTTTGGATCGGCAAGGATTGGTTCAATGTCGCCAACACGTTGATGTTCGTGGCGCTGATGGTTTTGATCGCGCGGCTTGCCGGCGTTCGATTATCGACGAAGAATCTGTTGTGGATCGCCTTCGGATTGTGGGCGGCGGTGCCGGAGTGGATCAGCACGATGCAGTGGCTGACGGGCGCCTGCAATTACCTCTGGATGAGCGTTCTGCAGCTGCTGTTCATATTCTTGATCGTTCGACCCGAAAAAAATTTTTTATTGATCCCCGTCGGATTGTTGGCGGGCTGGTCGAACGAGGCGGGCGCGGCGTCCACATTATTCGTCGCCGCATGTTTCGTCGCTCGACAAAAAAAAATCCGCGCGGATCAAGCGCTCGGACTGTTGAGCTTCGCGATCGGATTTGCGCTGCTGATGTTGGCGCCGGGCAATTTCAATCGACTGCAGTTGAGCCACCCCGACTTCGCGCTGACGACGACTGTGCTGCTCGACCACATCGGATGCGCGGTCGATGTGCTCGCCTCCGAATTGATTTTGCTCGTGCCGATCGTGAGCGCCCTGCTCAAAAATCCGCGCGGAGATATAAAAATTTTTTTGACGGCGGGGCTGTTGGTGCCGACGATAATGCTGTTCTCGCCGGAGTTCCCGCTGCGCTCGTGCTTTATGTCGGCGATCTTTCTGATGATCGCCTCGACTGCGGCGCTCGATCGGCTAAACATCGACCTCAAAAAATATTTCGCGCCGCTGATTTTGATCGGAGTGCTGTGGTTGTTGAGCATCGCCGGCAGTTTATACTCCGACGTGTCGATCTACCGTCAAATGCAACAGCGCCTTGCATTCATCGATGAGCATCGCAATGAGGAACTCATAAAAATTGCGCCGCTCAATCCCGCGCGGCGCTTGGAAAAATTTTTGGGGCTGAGGATTTTCGGGAGCGCTGCCATGTCGATCGGCGGCGATTTATCCGACAACCCCAATGACGGGCATAACGTGACTTTCGCGAAGTATTACGGCGTGCGGGCAATCGCCTCCTGCGCGCGCGATTGATATTCGACGCCATGCTCGGCGACACGCTTGAAAAGTTCGCTCGCCTTAGCCTCGTCCTTATCCGTGCCGTTGCCATCACGATAGCAACACGCAAGATGATAAATCGGTGCATCGGGCAAATTCATCCCGCGCTCGTCAAGCACGGCGACTGCCTTTTTGAGCCAATCGCAGCCGTCGTATTTATTTTTGGCAACGCCGGTGCCGTTAAGATACATCATCCCGACCGCGTACATCGACTCGACGTTGCCGCGCTCCGCCGCCTTCAAATGCCAATCGAACGCCGCGCCCTTGTCGGTCTCGACGCCCCAACCCATGTAAAAGCAATCTCCGACGCGATTCATGCCCTCGTCATCGTCAAGCTCCGCCGCTGCCTTGTAACATTGAAGTGCCTTGGCATAATCGGGCTCGTCGGCGTAGAAATAAATGTCCCCCAGCCGACACATCGCCTCCGTCGAGCCGTGCTCAATCGCCGTCGTGTAAAGATCGATCGCCTTCTTTTCGTCGAGCTCCACGCCGACCCCGAAATTGTAGCACGACGCCAACTCGACCAGCGCCGGAACGAAATTTTCATCCGCCGCGCCCTTGTACCACGCAAACGCCTCGCGCCAATCCTCGGCGACATTGACTCCGAAGCGAAACGTATCGCCCAGATCGTTCATCGCCTCGACGCTGCCCAGCCGCGCCGCGCGGATCAGAGCATTGAAGTCGTTCTTATCGTATTTGAACGCCTTGAGCGTGTCGACCGCGCGATCGGTTTTCGCCAGCATCTGATTGACGGCGGTCAGCCGCATCAGATTTTCCATCGACTCGAGATGCTTGTCGATATCCGCGCGGAGCTGCGTTGCGTCCCGCAATCGATCGCGCCGCAATTCGTTTTTCATCATCCCGACGAGCCTCGACAGCCGATCCAGCCGCGTCCCGAGCGCGCCGATCCTCTGCTCAAATTGCGTCGCGTCAATCGGATTTTCCAGCATTGTTTTCATCTCCCGCGCCCACTTCGCCGAGCATCTGATTGGCGGCTATCAATTGCATCAGCTTTTCGAGCGCCGACAAATATTTTTGCACCGCCGCCATATGCTCCGACACTTCGGCGAACCGATTCATTTCCCGATCAAATTCTCCGGCAAGCTCGTCGATCGCGCGCTCCATCGCCGCCACACGCGCCTCGAGATCGGCAAGCGTCAGTTGCTTGTTATCGTCCATATCTCACGCCGCCCTGTTGATTTTTTCGGCAAGCCGCATCTCCACGCAATCGATCGCGTGCAACTTGACCCGCGCCGGCAATTGCTCCTTCTCCACGTCGAAAGAGTTATCGCTCTTCTCGCGCTCCCAAGCCGCGTATTTATTTTGCGCCTCGATCGTCTTGCGCTCTTGATCGTCGAGATACGTTTGCACCGACTCGGTGACATCCTCCGCCTGTTGATGAAGAGTCTGCGCCACAAATTGCGCCAGCTCCTCCTTTGCCTCGGCGATGATCTTATTGCCGAACTCGTTCATCATCTGCGCCTTATCGCCCATCTCCTTGGGCGTGCGGAAAATCGCCGCGCAATCCTCGTCGTCGAGCGTGATGCGCAGGTTAATCCGATTGATGATGCGCCCCTCGACGCGCCGACGAATATCATCGTGCTGCCGCTCCAGCCGCTTTATCCCGTACGAATCCGCCAGCCGCTCATCTTTACACAGCGTTTGCATCAGCCCGTCGAACACGATGTCGATGCACTGTTGGCTCTTGCGCTCGATCGACGCCGCCATCGTTTGAAACGACTGCCGATATTGCCGCACCATGCTGTTCATTTCTTCGATCTCTCGAGCCCGCGCCTCCTCGCGCAATTGTGCCTCGCGGATTTGACGGAGCGCCTCTTGCCGCTGACGTTCTTCTTCCGCGCGGCGCTTGCGTTCTTCCTCCAATTTCCGTTGATATTCCTGTTCGCGCCGCTGCCGTTCCTGACGTTCGCGTTCGCGCTGTTCGTGATCCCAACGTTCGCGCTCCTCGCGACGACGCTGCTCATCCCGCCGCTCCCGCTCTTGGCGCTCGCGAAATTCGCGCTCCTCGCGTTCGCGCCGTTCGCGTTGACGCCGCTCGTATTCATAGTCATACGAGCTGTCGGAGCCGACAATTTTTCTGACGACATTCGCCGCCGTTTTTGCCGTCGAGATCGCCGCAACCGCTGCCGCAATCGGAGCCGCCGGCGGAAACACCACCGATGCCACCGCCCCCACTGTCTTAAAAATACTTCCCCAGATGCCCATGTTCAAACCCCGCCTTCCTCAATGCGCGTTGCGAATTTCATTCATCGCCGTGTCGACAGCCTCCGACATTTCGCTCCACAATCGTTTGACGAACTCCGACAACTCCTCTTGCGACTCCTTTATGACGTTGAGCTCTTGCAGTTTTTGCGCGCGCTCCGCCTGAATCTGCTCGAGGTCCTTTTGCGTGTCGGCGATCAACTTTTCTTGCGACGTACGCTTGCGCTCCATTACATCTTTGATTTGAATCGCGTAATGATCGTAATCGCGCACGATGCCGTCAACCAAATCCTCCTGATACTTCGCGATGATCCGCGTCTTGAGAATGTGGAGCAGCCGCCGAATGTTCGTCGTCTCCTCGAGCCGCGCAAACTGATCGCCCAGCTCCGACTCGTCGAAGATGCCGTACTTCATGAGGATCGAGCGGAAGGCGCGATAATCCTTATCCCGCGGTCCGTCGAACTCGCCGCGCCGATATTTCTCCAGCAGACTGAACAGCGACGCCGACACCGGAATCAAATTGCTCTGCACCAAGCCGACGCCGTTGAAATAATCCGCGCCCTTGAGGTACTTCGTCCACTCGCCCTGTTGAGCCTGCCAATCGTCCTCGGGATTGGGGAGCGTATCGGTCTGCGTGGCGATCACGAAAACTTTTTCGACCTTGCCGTGAGTATTTTTGAAGACGCGCCCCAACGTCAGCAGCTCGCCGCCCTCGAGCTTATCGCTCTTGACGCACATCAGCACGGCGTTGGCGCGGGCGATGTACTGATCGGTGATGTTGGAGCGGAACTTGACGACATCGTTGAGCCCCGGCGTGTCGATCAGCACGACCCGATCGGGCAAATCAAAATCCTTGAGCCCGACCACGACCTCCTTCACGAAATAATGTTGCGGGCTTTTCGACGACGTACGCCGCTCGATCTCCGCGCGGAGCTCCGCACGATTGTTGAAGCTCATTTTCTGCGGCGGCTGATCGATCCACTTGGGCTTCTCGTTTTCGGCGCCGAGCTTTTCATACTCCTCGACAAAAACGGTATTCGTCGTCGACGTCGCGCTCTTCCAAAGCTCCGCCCACTCCTTTTGCGTGTAGAAGGAGACCTCGACAAAATCCTCGTCGGCGTGCTTAAACTTGGTAAGCGCGGCAGTCTCCGGCGTGATGTGCGTCGAGGCAAGCTCGTAATTGAGCAGCGCGTTAATGAGCGTCGACTTGCCGGCTTTGATGGTGCCGACCAGCGCCACCTGATACTCGGGGCTGGCGCATTTCGACAGGAAAGTCGTGAGATCACGGCTGATATCGGTGATCTCTTTATCCCTGTCCTCGGCGAAAATGTCGTCGTCGAAGAGATTTTTAATCTGCTCGACCCTGACCGCGCACTGCCGAGCGGTGGAGTCCCAAGCGTAGCGCTCGGGATCGACCGCCCCGTTGACGAGCAGATCGATCGCCCGAATGCGATCGCGATACTGCCGCTCGATGTTTTCATTCTTGAAATCCATAAGGCATTCACCCTTTCTTTTGATGATAAGGCAAATATAAATGTCGCGGGGGCGGTTGTCAACGGCAAGCGAATTTTTTATAATGGCGGCGGGGTGAGCGGATGGATCGAATAGAAATTTTGGTGCCGTGCTACAACGAAGAGGCGGTGCTCGAAAAGTTTTACGCGCGAGTGCAGTCGGTGCTCGACGGCATTGACGGTTGCGAGTTTCGATACATATTCGTCAACGACGGCTCGACGGACTCGACGCTCGATCTCATGCGCCGATTGCGTCAACGGGATGAGCGCGTGCATTACATCGGGCTGTCGAGGAATTTCGGCAAGGAGGCGGCGATGATCGCGGGGCTCGATCACGTCGAGGGCGACGCGGTGATCATCATGGACGCCGACTTGCAAGACCCGCCGGAGCTGGTGCCGGAGATGATCGATTGGTGGCGGCGGGGCTATCAAGACGTGAGCGCGAAACGTCGGAGTCGCGAGGGCGAGACGTGGTTTAAAAAGTGGTCGTCGCACGTCTATTACAAGCTGCTGCAGCGGATGACGGATTTTCCGATCCAGATTGATGTGGGCGATTTTCGACTGTTGGATCGACAGTGCATTGAGGCGTTGCGATTAATGCGCGAGGCTCAACGGTATACCAAGGGCATGTTCAGTTGGATCGGCTTCAAAAAAAAAGAACTCCTCTTCGATCGGTCGGCGCGGGCGGCGGGACGGACGAAGTGGAATTATTGGAAGCTGTTTAATCTTGCGCTCGAGGGCATCACGAGCTTCACGATGGTGCCGTTGAGGATCGCGTCGTTTTTGGGTTGCATCTTTGCGACGGCGGCGATGATTTACATGCTGTTCGTGGTGGTCAAGACGCTGATCTACGGCGGCGACATGCCCGGCTACCCTTCGCTGATCTCGGTGATCCTGTTCATCGGCGGCGTGCAACTGTTGTTTCTGGGGATCATCGGAGAATATCTCGGGCGGATATTTAATGAGAGCAAACGGCGACCGTTATATTTGATCGCAGAGCGCGACGGCGAAACGGTGATCAAACAACGGCGTCTTTGATGGCGATCAGCGCCGCGATCCGCCCCGTCTCATTCAGCCCCGCTTTCCGCGCGGAGCGATAAGAAAAATACCACGCCGACTTACAGCAGGTGCACTCTCGAGCCGTGTCAATGTTGTCGATCGGCACGCCCGCTTCGACCAGCGCGATCTCATTCGCCCGCCACAGATCGAAAAAGATTTTCCCGTCCCGCTCGATCAGAAGCTCGTCGGCGCTCGACGGGAAATTTTTTTTGCACTCGTCGACAACGTTTTCGCCGACATCATAGCAGCACGGTCCGATCGACGGTCCGATCCCGATCCGGCACTCCGAAGGCTCCGTCCCGAACTCGCGCGTCATTGCCTCGAGCGTCTTCGCCGCGATCTTTGCGACCGTTCCCTTCCAACCGGCGTGAGCGGCGCCAATCGCGCGATTGATCGGATCGACGAACAAAATCGGAACGCAATCGGCGAAGCACAACATCAGCGGCACATTGGGGGCGTTGGTGATCAGCGCGTCGGTCTGCGCGATCGAATCGTCATAGCTCAACGCGCCGCGCCCGCGATCGGTTTCCTCGACGCGCGCGACTTGAGCGCCGTGCACCTGATTGGGCGTGGTGATATCCTCCGCGCGGAGATCGAGCGACGCGGCAAAATAAATTCTGTTGGTAAGAACGTCGTCCGCGCGATCGCCGACGTGCAACGCAAGGTTGAGGCTGTCGAAGGGCGCGCGACTGACGCCGCTCAAGCGTGTCGAGATCGCGTGCACAACAAAGTCCTCGGGGAATGTCGAAAACTTGCCGTGCCAAAAATTTTTCCTGCTTTGACTGATATAATAGCTCATCGAATCGCCTCCCGCGTTATGATCGTGGACAGATAGTTGAGCCGCTCTTCTTTGTGGTTGCGGAGATCGTCGATAATTTTTTCGTCGTCGAGCCCGCTCCGACTTACCAGCATCGCCTCATCCAATTTCCCGCTCCGCTCCAGCGCATCAACAATTTCGTCGAGATTCTTGTAGACTTTCATCAGCACCGCCGCGTCGCTCGAGTTTAATGCCGACTCGATCGCTCCGCGCGGAGCCGTCGCCGGAATGATCGATATGATCTCGTTGCCGAACGCCAACGGGCGCCCGAGTTGAGACGCAATCGCCAAAAACGCCGGCACGCCCGGGATCGTCACCACCTTGACGCCCTCCGCCCGCAACAGTCGAAAAATGTAAATGTACGTGCTGTAGAACATCGGATCGCCAATCGTTAAGAACGCGACGCTTTTTCCTCGACGCAGGATCGACATAATCTCCGCTTTGTTGCCGTCGAACACCTCCGTCCACTCCGAAAAATCCTTGACCATCGGAAAAACTTGGTAGATAATCTCCGTGGTCGGTCTGATGTGCGACCGGGCGATCGACAGCGCAACGCTGCCCTCCTTCTTCTCTGTCTTGGGGGCGATGATTACGTCGACCGCGTTGATCGCGTTGATCGCCTTGACGGTGAGGAGCTCGGGATCGCCCGGTCCGACTCCAATTCCGTAAAACGTTCCGAGCTTTGTCATGAGCAAAATCCTTTCCTGATTGATCGGACTCATTATAATACAACGGTCGAGGGAGGTCGAGACATTGACGATAATTTTGTCGGCGGCGTTGGCGGCGCTGACGATATTCTTTGCGGTGGAGATTCGGCGTTCGCTGCGACGGTCGAGCCGATCGGTGGCGCTGATCAATAAATTTTTGAGCGATCGCGACAGCCAATCGCTGATCGATGCGATATACGAGTATGCGCTTGACGATCGACGGCTGAAGAAAATTGTCGAGAAGTACGGCGCCGATCGAGAGGATTTCGCTCGATTGCACGAGAAGTTGATGGTCTGGGGCGATTTTCGAAAGTACAATCGGTATGTGCCGATCACGTCGTTTTTTTATGCGGGGGCGTTGAATTATCTGCTCGAGCACAAGAACGACGACGCCAAGTCGCTCACCCAGAAAATGATGAACTACTTCAACATATGATTCTCTTATTGAAAAAAATTTTTTCGATGGGGTGAAACCCCGTAGGTTTCTTGGGTGGGCGGGCGGGAGAAAAATTTTCTTGACAGCCGGTAAGCGCTATGATAATATTCAACACTGTCAACGGGCTAAACCGTTGGCGCGCAGGGACGCGGGGTGGAGCAGTCGGTAGCTCGTCGGGCTCATAACCCGAAGGTCATAGGTTCAAGTCCTATCCCCGCAACCAAGCTGATGTAGCTCAGTCGGCAGAGCGTATCCTTGGTAAGGATAAGGTCCCCGGTTCAATCCCGGGCATCAGCTCCACTATCGGCGGCATAGCTCAGTTGGCTAGAGCAAACGGTTCATACCCGTTGTGTCCGGAGTTCAAATCTCTGTGCCGCCACCACTCTAAGGAGTGCGTATCGCCCTGAAGGGGCTTTTGTTTTTAAAAAAGGAGCTGAGCTTATGAGGATTAACATCACTCTGTCGTGCAGCGAGTGCAAGAATCGCAACTATCGAACCAACAAAAACAAGAAAACGCATCCCGACCGCCTCGAGTTCAAGAAGTACTGCAAGTTCTGCAGAAAGCATACCCTGCACAAGGAAACCAAATAATTCGGCGGGAGTGAGCGGCTTGACGGATAAAAAAGAGGGCAGCGGTCCGGTGAAATTCATGGAAGAGGTCCGCGCGGAGATGAATAAAGTTTCGTGGCCGACGAAGGACGAACTTATCTCGTACACCGGCGTTGTAGGCTTGGCAGTGGTAATCGTGTGCGCGCTCATTTGGGTGTGCGACACTGTCTTCGCCAAACTGTTTCGGTTCATTCTCAACTGAAGAGGACGAAAGCGATGGAACAGAAAGTAAGCGGCTCGCGCGCGTGGTATGTGATACACACCTACTCGGGTTATGAGAACAAAGTCAAGGCGAACTTGGAAAAAAAAGTTTCGTCGCAGGGGCTCGACGACGTGATCTTTGAGATCGTCGTGCCGATGCATACGGAGGTCGAGGTCAAGAACGGCAAGAAGCGGACGATCCAGCGCAAGATTTTCCCGGGCTACGTTCTGATCGACATGATCGTCAACAACTATTCGTGGTACGTGGTGCGCAACACTCAAGGCGTGACGGGCTTTGTGGGCTCGGAGAAAACGCCGATCCCGCTGACCGACGAGGAAGCGGAGCGCATCTTGAATGCGCCGGAGGAGTTGCGCGAGACGCTGTCGAATCGGCTGAAGGTGAACGACCAGGTGCGGATCATCTCGGGCTGGTTCATCGATTACACGGCGACGGTCAAGGAGATCGACGAAGAAAAGCAGCGGCTGAAGGTGCTCGTCGAGAACACGCCGGTCGATCTCGAGTTCCGTCAGGTAGAGAAAATCTGATCCACGAAAGGTGGTGAGACAATGGCAAAGAAAGTCACTAAAATCGTGAAGTTGCAGGTGCCGGCAGGCAAGGCGACGCCGGCTCCTCCGGTAGGTCCGGCGCTCGGTCAGGCGGGCGTCAACATCATGGCGTTCGTCAAAGAGTTCAACGATCGGACGGCGCAACAGATCGGCTTGATCATTCCGGTCGAGATTTCCGTCTACGAGGATCGCTCGTTTACATTCATTACGAAGACTCCGCCGGCAGCGATTCTGTTGAAGAAAGCGGCGGGCATCGAGAAGGCGTCGGGCGAGCCGAATAAGACGAAGGTTGCGAAGCTCCCGCGCGCAAAGGTGCAGGAGATCGCCGAGCTCAAGATGAAAGATCTCAATGCCGGCAGCATCGAGGCGGCGACGACGATGATCGAAGGCACCGCGCGGAGCATGGGCATCGAGGTCGTTTGACGACCGATTGTGGGAGATTTAATCGTTTGAACCACGAGAGGAGATTATTCAATGGCAAAACGCAGCAAAAAGTATCAAGACGCCGCGAAGTTGCTCGAGAACGGCAAGCTGTACTCGATCGATGAGGCGGTCGATCTGGTCAAGAAAACTTCGATTGCGAAATTCGATGAGACAATCGAGATGCACGTTCGCCTCGGCGTCGATCCCAAGTACGCGGATCAGCAGGTTCGCG
>CAMKFB010000054.1 GCA_946411735.1 uncultured Selenomonadales bacterium | reverse complement strand
CTGCAGATATTTGATACGATGCGTAAGCTCCAAAATTATGCGTGGAGAGGAGCTGCAGTGACGTATTATCTGAGTCATCGTGAAGAACCGGAGTTCCGAGAAAATTTCATGTGGTTTCTGCGAAAACTGATGTCTCAATTCATATTGCTGTATATTCTCAATCCGGAGCGCTCTTTCTTGAGGAATTACGTTTTGAAGCTCGACCTTGAAGCGTGCAAGAGTGCGCGCCCCGAATTTAAAATTCCATTGCACGCCGACAACGACCTGACGACGTCTGAAAATCTGAATCGGATCAGACGCAAACTGATCTCGGCGGACAGCATGATTGTTCGCAGGATAATGCTTAAGGCGATTGCATACAGTTATGAGACTCAACATGAATTGCTGCCGACGGATTTTGAAATCGAGCACATAATGCCGCAAAAGTGGTCGGCGACGTATTCAAGCAGAGGATATACCGAAGAAAAATTCGAGGAGTATGTCGAGCAGACGGGCAATTTGACGGTGCTCGAGAAGAAATTGAATCGAACATTGAGCAATGCGCCGTTCGTCAGAAAAAGAGATTACTACCGAAATTCAAAGATCGCAATGACGCGAGCGTTGGCGGCAGAATCGGATGATTGGACGCCGGAATCGATCGTGGTGCGAAGTAATAAATTGGCGGAACGCCTGATCGAACATTGGCAGCACTGGAGTAAAGAATACGATCGTCGGTTGGCGGAGGCGCATTAACGGAGAATAGACTTATAACAGAAATACAGAAATGGAGTGATGATTATGATCATCAAATTGGTTAGGCTGTCGATCCTCGCGATCGCATTAATGCTCGTGCCGCCCACCGTCGACGCGCGCATTATGAATTTCGCTCCCAACATGACCAACACCGACGGCGGACTCTACGTCGTCAACTGCAACGAGGCGATCAGCCTTCGCAGGGCGCCTTCGTATGAATCGGAGGTTCTCCTGGAAATCCCCCTCGGCGAGGTCGTTCATGTGATCGATGATTTCAACGCCAATGACTCGGAGTTCGCGCACGTCAAATACAGGGGCACCGAAGGTTGGGCGCTGTATCGATATCTGTCGGCGCAAGCGACCATCTTGGCAGTCGTCAACTGTCAGGAGAATGTCAGTATGCGTACTCGACCGGACTTCGATGCGCCGGTTATGGCTTTGATTCCGCTCGGTGAGCAAGTTCGCTTCGTCCGCGCGGAGCCCGCCAATTTTTATTACATCTCTTATCGCGGACATCTCGGTTACGTCAACGATGAATATCTGGCTCTTGCGTGGTAAATTTTGACAGGCAGCGTCGGTGAAGGCTGCGGGCGGGCGGGCGGGATAAAACTTTTTTTAGGAGTGAGTTTATGGCATTTTACTTCAACGAACCGTCACACACATTCGGCGAGTATCTGCTCGTCCCGGGCTATTCGTCCTGTCAATGCATCCCCGCAAACGTCGACCTCAAAACTCCGCTCGTCAAATTCAAGCGCGGCGAAGAGCCGACACTCTTCATGAACATCCCGATGACCTCCGCGATCATGCAGGCGGTCTCGAATGACACGATGGCGATCGCGCTCGCGAAAGAGGGCGGCGTCTCGTTCATCTACGGTTCGCAAACCGTAGAAGATCAATCGGCGATGGTTCAGCGCGTCAAGAATTACAAGTCGGGCTTTGTCTCGAGCGATTCAAACATCAAACCGACCACCACGCTCAATGAAATTCTCGAGCTGATCAAAAAGACGGGGCATTCGACAATGGCGGTCACCGAGGACGGTCAGCCCACCGGCAAGCTGCTCGGCATCGTCACCAGCCGCGACTATCGCATCACGCGCATGACGGGCGAGGAGCAGGCGAAGGATTTTATGACGCCGTTCGAGAAGCTGATTTACGCCGACGCCGACTCGACGACGCTGCCGATGGCCAATGATCTCATTTGGCAGCACAAGCTCAACATGCTCCCGCTCATCGACAATCAGCAGCGGCTCCGTTATATGGTTTTTCGGAAGGATTACACCGACAACAAGACCAATCCGCTCGAGCTCATCGACAAGAAAAAGCGCTATATCGTGGGCGCGGGCATCAACACGCGCGATTACGCCGAGCGCGTGCCGGCGTTGCTCGAGGCGGGCGCGGATGTGCTGTGCATCGACTCTTCGGAGGGCTTTTCGGAGTGGCAGAAGATCACGCTCGAGTATATTCACAAGAATTTCGGCGATGACGTCAAGGTGGGCGCGGGCAATGTGGTCGACGCGGACGGATTCAGATTTTTGGCGGAGGCGGGCGCCGATTTTATTAAAGTCGGCATAGGCGGCGGCTCGATCTGCATCACGCGCGAGCAGAAGGGCATAGGTCGCGGGCAGGCGTCGGCGGTGATCGACGTGTGTCGCGAGCGCGATAAATATTTCGAGGAGACGGGCATCTACATTCCGGTCTGTTCCGACGGCGGCATTGTGCACGATTATCATATGCTGTTGGCGTTGGCGATGGGCGCGGATTTTTTAATGCTCGGGCGGTATTTTTCGCGCTTCGACGAGAGCCCTTCGGACAAAGTTCGCATCAACGGCACCTACTATAAAGAGTATTGGGGCGAGGGCTCCAATCGGGCGCGCAATTGGCAGCGCTACGATCAAGGCGGCGCGTCGAAGTTGTCCTTCGAGGAAGGCGTTGATTCCTACGTTCCCTATGCGGGCGCGTTGAAGGATAATCTCGGCGTGACGCTCACGAAAATCAGATCGTCGATGTGCAACTGCGGGGCGTTGACTCTGCCGGAGCTTCGTGAGAAGGCACGCATCACGTTGGTGTCTGAGACGAGCATCGTCGAGGGCGGCAGCCATGATGTGATCCTTCGCGAAAAATTCTCCCGTTGATACAATGAAAGAAAAAGAGTTTGTGGCAAAAGTGGCAGCGAGCGGCGGCAAGGTTTATCTCGTCGGAGGCGCCGTCCGCGATCGATTGCGCGGCGTCACGCCCAAGGATCGAGATTATTGCATCACCGGCATCACCGAGCCGCAATTCGTCGCCGCCTTCCCCAAGGCTCAAAAGGTCGGCAAGTCCTTCCCCGTTTTCATCATCAGGCTCAACGGTGCGATGTGTGAGGTCGCCTTCGCCCGCCGCGAGACAAAATCCGGCGCGGGCTATCGCGGCTTCACCGTCGCATTCGATCCCGACGTCTCCATCGAGGAGGACCTTTACCGCCGCGACACTACCATCAACGCGATCGCGATCGAGCTGCCGAGCGGCAATGTGATCGATCCCTTCAACGGCGCCGTCGATATCGCCGACAAAAAAATCCGCGCGGTCAGCGATCACTTTGTCGACGATCCCGTACGTGCGCTCCGCGCCGCCCGCCACGCCGCCGAGTTTCAATTCGAGATCACACCCGATACCGTTCTCAAAATGAACGCGTGCGGTCGAGAGTTGGCGCTCGAGCCCGGCGAGCGGATTGTCGGCGAGCTCCGTCGAGCACTCGAGACTGATCGCCCCTCGATCTTCTTTCGAGCACTCGAGCGAGCACAATTGTTGGAGATCACTTTTCCCGAACTTTACCGGATGATCGGCAAGACGCAGCCGCCGGATTTTCATCCCGAGGGAGATGCGTTCGAGCACGCCATGAAGATCGTCGACGACGTAGCGCAAGTCAACGCCGATATCGTCACGCGGTTTTGCGCGCTCGTCCACGACATCGGCAAGAGCGTCACGCCGCCGGAACTTCTCCCGCACCATTACAAGCACGACAAAAAAGGCATCGCCGTCCTGCAGGCTTGGAACCGTCGGACGACGCTGCCGCGCAATTGGCTCAAGGTGGCGACGCTCGTCATCGAAGAACACATGCGCGCGCCGATTCTCGAGCACCCGGGCAAAATCGTCGACCTGCTGATGAAAATCCATTCGTCGATCCTGCCGATCGAAAACTTCAATGACATCATCCGCGCGGATAATCGAGGATTGCTACCGTTTTATCTCGAGTACGCGGCGGAGCTGATCGAGAAGTTTTTGTTGGTCGACGGCGCCGCGCACCCGCCCGAGCTGCAGGGAAAATCGATTGGCGCGTGGCTCAGAGCCGAGCGAATAAAAGTTTTTCAGGCGTTCAAAAATCATAAGGAGGAACTACAATGAACCGATTGGTAATGCCGTACAAGGGTATGACTCCGAGGATCGCGGGCGGCGTGTTCATCGCGCCGACGGCGTCTGTGGTGGGCGATGTGGTGATCGGTAACGGCTCGAGCGTGTGGTTCAGCTCAACCGTGCGCGGCGATTTTCAGCCCGTGCGAATCGGCTGCTTCACCAACATTCAGGACAACACCACCGTCCACGTGATGGGCGATGTGCCGACCGAAATCGGCAATTACGTGACGATCGGGCATAACTGCATCGTGCATTGCCGTCGAATCGGGAACAATTCGCTGATCGGGATGGGCTCGATTATCCTGGGCTACACCGAGATTGGCGACAACTGCATTATCGGCGCCGGCACGCTGCTCACTCAGCACAAAAAAATCCCGAACAACTGTCTGGTCTACGGCAATCCGGCGAAAATCATTCGAGCGACGCGCGACGACGAGATCGAGGCGCTGCGAGCGTCGGCGATGCACTACTTTGATTGCGCGAAGGCGTATGACGCGGAGTTCAGGACGTTCGATAACAATTGAGAGGAGAATTTCAATGGAGAAGACACTGGTTTTGATCAAGCCGGACGCGTTAGCGGACGGTCACAGCGGCGATATCATCAAGCGCTACGAGGCGGAGGGTTTCAAGCTCGTGGCGCTGAAGTTGATGCGGATGACGCGGTCGATCGCGGCGAAACATTACGCCGAGCACATCGGGCGCCCGTACTATGACGGGCTGGTCGAGTTCATGACGAGCGCGCCGTTGATCGCGATGGTGCTCGAGGGGGAGAATGTGATCGCGCGAGTGCGCGAGATAAACGGCGCAACGAATCCTGCCAACGCGGCGGAGGGCACGATCCGAAAGCTCTACGCTCGAGACAATACCAAAAACGCGGTACATGCGTCGGACAGACCGTCGAGCGCCGCGCGGGAGATTGCAATATTCTTCAGCGAGCTCGAGCAATTTTGAGGAGTGATTGATGATGTCGAAGGCTGAGCAGGCAGTCGGCTTGCAATCGAAGGGATATAATTGCGCGCAATCGGTTGCGTGCGTGTTCGCCGACGAGGTCGGAGTGTCGAAGGAGTTTTTGTTTCGAGCGACGGAGGGCTTCGGTTCGGGCGCGGGCACGATGGAGGGCATTTGCGGAGCGCTGTCGGCGGCGATAATGATCGCGGGGCTGAAAAACAGCACGGCTGATCTCGATCGACCGAGTTCAAAGGGCTCGACGATGGCATTGTCGCGACAGCTGATGACGGATTTCAAAAAAAATGTCGGCGCGCTTTACTGTCGAGAGATCAAGGGCGTCGACACGGGAAAAGTGTTGTGCGCATGCCCCGACTGCGTCCGTCATGGAGTGCGCTTGACCGAACGAACAGTGCTGAAGTCGGAGGGCGTGGAATGAAGGTTTACACGAAGAAGGGCGACGGCGGCTATACGAGCCTGTACACCGGTGAGCGCGTCGAGAAAAATTCGTTTCGAGTGAACGTCTACGGCACGATCGACGAGGCGAACTCGGCGCTGGCGATGGCGCGCGCCTTCGCCGTCGATCCGACCGTCAAAGAAAAAATTTATCGGCTGCAAAAATTGATGCCGTATCTGATGGCGGATTTGGCAAGCGTCAATCAGCCGGCGTTGATCACGGAAGAAAATGTGGCGGAGCTCGAGCGCGGGATCGACGAGATCGACGCTCAACTGCCGCCGCTGAAGAATTTCGTGATCCCGGGCGACAGTCAAACGGGGGCGATGCTCGACCTTGCTCGGACGACCGTGCGCCGCGCGGAGCGGACGTTTTATACGCTGGGGAAATTTGAGCCGGTGCACGAGATCGATCGAGTGTTCTTGAATCGGCTGTCGGATTACTGCTTCATGCTGATGCGGCTCGCCGACAAAACTGCCGCCCAATAATTTTTTTTGCGGGGTATGGGGCGGCAGCCCCAAAAAGGGCGGACGGGTGGGGAAAGTTTATCTGATGGAGATGCGCGCATACTCCTCGACCATATCGGTGAAAGTCATATGCCCGCGCGACGACGCTTTACCCGTGCCGATCACGTCGAGCACCCCGTAATAAATCGCCGTCTCCACGCTGCCGGGGATCAGATTCTCCCAATTCTTGTAGCTGTACTCGCGCTCGGAGATCGTGTTTTGCGGTCGACCGATCACCTCAAGCTCGCACAAAAATTGTATCTGCCGCGTCTTCGGTCGAAGGTAGTAATGCTCCAAAAAATATTTCTTCGTCCGCAAAATTTGCGCGTCCGTCTCATTATAGATGTAGCCGTTCGCCTCCGCCGCCGCGACCTCGTCGTAGCCGCCGGCAACGTAATCCTGAACATCCTGCGGCAGATCGCCCGTGCCGCCCGACCGATCGATCATCCGAACCCACACATCCGCCAGATACTCCGAAGTCGAATACGGCATGTTCTGCCACTGCACGCTCGCCTTATCCAAGTAATAATCAAACGTGTCGTCGGCGGCCACCTTCACGAAGCGCGGCTTTATTTTTTTACCCTTCTTTTTCTTCGGCGGTTCTGACGGTTGCGTGCTCGTTTGTTCCTTGATCGAAGGCAGCGTGTCAATCCGCCGGTAAGGTTGATCGACCGCCGGCTCGGGCGTGTCGACCTTCGGCTCGAATGTGATCGTCTCCGACGGCGTCAAATCTTTGAACGGTTCCACTTCGATCTCGGGCTGTTGCGTCCGCTCATCGACCAGCTCCGATGTGTCGACCGGCTTGTCGATCGGTTTGTCGATCGGTTGCTCGATCGGTTGAACGGTCGGCGAAGTCGGATTGGAACCCGTCAGTCGATTGAAGCGGAGCGTGTCGCCGATGTCGATGTCATCCTCGACCTCGTTCGTCGGCTCCTCGACAACGGGAGTCTGAGCGACAGGTGTTTGCTCGATCGGCGGCTGTTCGATCGCGGGCTGCTCGATCGGAGGTTGCGGCTCCTCGATCGGAGGAGGCGGCGGCTCCGGCGGCAGATCGTTGAGCGGTTGAGTCTCAACGGGCGGCTGCTCGCTCGTCGGCGGCTGATCAACAAACGGCTGTTCGATCGTCGGCTCCTCGACCGTCGGTTGCTCGACTGTCGGCTCTTCGACCGTCGGCTCCTCGACCGTCGGCTCTTCGACCGCGGGCTCTTCGATGGGCATTGCTCTTCGTCTCGAGGATTGATCGAATTCGTCTCCGAATACCACTATATCTTCGTCGGCGGCAAAACTCACCGGCGTCGCCAACAGCATCGACGCCACCGCCGCTCCGATTATCAATTTTCGTTTCACGTCCCTCACCTCGCGCTTTTATTGTAAAGCACAAGCGCTTTTCTTTCAACCTTTAATCGCCCGCGAACCCGCTCACCAATTCCGCCACGCCCGTAAGAAATTCGACCTTGTCGCGCGTCCGTCGATCCAACCGTCGCACGCCCGTCAACAGAGCGTTGCTCAACGGTTTTCTTTCGGGAATGCCCGAGCGCCGCGGGAAATGCGCCGGCGTCGGAGTCTGCTTTTCGATCACCACAATCGAGCGCGGATCGCCGTTGGGGAGTGTCACATTGATCGGCTCGAGTGCTCGACCGCCGAGTATTTTGATCGCCGCGCGCGCTTCGTCGAGCTCCTCCGCAATGTTCGAGCCCTTGAGCGCGACGAATTTCCCGCCGACTTTCGCGAACGGCAGGCAATACTCCGTCAACACGTTCAGCCGCGCCACCGCTCGCGCGACCACCACATCAAACGCCTCACGATATTCGGACTGAGCGGCGATCTCCGCGCGCGCGTGGATGCACTCGACGCCCTTAAGTTCGAGCGCCGCGACCGCTCTCTCCAAAAAATTTATTCGCTTGCTGAGCGAATCCAGCAGCGTCAATCCGATCGACGGGCAAAAAATTTTCAGCGGCAGTCCCGGGAAGCCCGCGCCCGTCCCCACGTCGATCACTCTCAACCCGTCAAGCGTCGGCTCCGCGCGGAGGATCGTCAGCGAATCGATGATGTGTTTGATCGCAAAATCCTTCGGCGCGGTGATCGCTGTCAAGTTCATCCGTTGATTCCAATCGACCACCAATCGATAAAACCGATCGCATTGCCCCGCTTGCCGCCTGTTGAGCGTGATGCCGAAGGCGCGGGCGGCTGATGTTAACTCGTCGATAAACATGATATCAACTCCGTTTTTCGACGATTATATCACGCTCAAGCGCAAAAAAAAACGCCTCCGCGCGGAGACTGTGATCGATTCAGGCATCGAATGTGAACGCGTCGATGACGCCGGTCTTGACAAGATACGAATAAACGCCGCTCTCGTCGTTGGAGTCGGTAACCTCGTCGACGAGCCTCTTGACGGGCTCGGGCGCGTTGCTCATCGCCACGCCGCAGCCCACGTAATTGAACATATCGATATCGTTGTAGTTGTCGCCGAATCCGATAGCGTCCTCGGGCGAAAAATCGTAGTGCTCGAGCATCACCTTGATGCCCGTCGCCTTCGACACGCTCTTATCCATAATCTCGAGCAGAATGTCGGAGGAGCGAACGACGTTGAGCTCGGGGAACATCGCGCCAAGCTCGCGCTCCATTGCGGCGCAATCGGACGGCTCGGACATGGTTAAAATTTTATTCGGGAGCATGCCAACCTCGAGCAGCTCGTAAAAATCGGCGTTGTAAGCGGTCGCGCTCGTGATGTCCTCTTCGCGCTTGACGCGCTTGTCATCGACATCGCGCACGAACCACCGACGCCCGCTGTAATAATTAACGGTGACTTGCGACCAACGCTTATCGAGCACGTCAAGCAGTCGAGTCGCAACCTCGCGCTCGATCGTCTTGCTGTAGAGACCGTCCTCGTATTCGGTCAAAACCAGCCCGCCGCTGTAGCATATGATCGGGATTTTGATGCCGAGCCGATCGGTGATGGGATAAACCGCCTCGGGCATGCGCGCCGACACGAGCACGAACGGGATGTGGCGGTTGAGCAGCTGATTGACGGCGTATTCGTTCTTATCGGTCACGAGATGGTCGTGCGTCAGGAAAGTGCCATCGATGTCAGAGAAAACAATCTTTACCTTCATGGGGCTGCCTCCTTGCTAATCGGATTGCCAAATCTGATCGCTTATCACATCGATGCAGGAAATTTTGCCGTTGGGCAGGAAGGATCCGGTGTCAATGATGGTAATGCGATTGGTCAGGCTGAGCGGGTAATACCGATCGGGCATCAGATACGGCGTGGGCGTATGCCCGCAAATGACTCGCGCCGATCCGGTGTAATTTTTATAGAACTGACTGCGAATCCAGAGCAGAGACTCTTCGGTTTGCTTTTCGAGCGGGACTCCGGGCTCGAGACCGGCATGCACGAAGATGTACTCCTGCTCATTGATAAACATCTGATGATAAAGCGGGCGCGCGTTGATAAAATTCAGGCAAGTTTTAAGCGCATCAGGTTCGCGACGGAGCCAAATGTCGAGTTCTCGTTTCGAAAGCGAACCGCCGTTGGGCAGCCAAATCGATCCTTCGGAGCCGCCGAGCATGTAATAATAAAGCATCATCTGTTCGTGATTGCCGCGCAGCGCGATGACGTTTTTCTTCTCGGACATCTCTTTTGCCCAACGGAGGCAGCGCATATTTTCTTCGCCGCGATCGATGTAATCGCCGAGGAGGATCAAAAAGTCTTGCTCGGGATCGAAGTTGACTTTGTGGATCAGATTGAGCAGTCGGGAGAATTTGCCGTGAATGTCTCCGATTGCCAACACTCGACGATATTTCAAAGAACTCACCTCCGAACATTATTCTAACATAAGCGATTGGCAAATGTAAACGTTTTTTGACATTAAAAAACCCGCCCTTGGCGGTTCTCTTCAATCGACTCCGAGGTCGATGGATGGTGCTCACTGAGGGACTTGAACCCCCGACCCCCTCCATGTGACGGAGATGCTCTACCAACTGAGCTAAGTGAGCGGGATGGTGGGGCTGACAGAACTCGAATCTGTGACCTCCTCGATGTCAACGAGGCACTCTAACCATCTGAGCTACAACCCCATATTCACTTCAACTGATTGATCAGCGGCAGTTCCAACTGCCTTGCGCATATTACATCAAAAGATCGGCGCTGTCAAGAAAATTTTTCTCCCGCCCTTTTATTTTTGTGTGATGCCCGCTATAATTTCTTGAGATCATTTTCGATTGGAGTGACTGCTTTGAATGCGATTTATCTTGACTGCTTCGCCGGCATCAGCGGCAATATGTTCCTCGGCGCCTGCCTGCAACTCGGCGTCCCTCTCGCTCATCTGACCGCCGAGCTCGAAAAACTTCCCTTCGACGATCATTGGTCGCTCATCGTCGATGATGTCTCAAAAAACGGAATCGCCGCCGTCCACCTCGACGTCGATCTCCACGAACATCATCACGATCATCACCACGAGCATCATCATCACCGCTCGATGGCTGATATCAGAACAATTATTGAAAGCTCGACGTTGTCTCTCGAGATCAAAAAGTTGGCGCTGTTGATTTTTGAGAAGCTCGCCGCCGCCGAGGGTAAGATCCACAACACTCCGCCCGAGGACGTTCACTTCCACGAAGTCGGCGCGGTCGACTCTATCATCGATATCGTCGGCGCCGCCATCTGCATCGATTATCTCGACGTCGAACGCGTCTTCGTCTCAAAAATTAACGTCGGCTCCGGCACCGTCGATTGCGCTCACGGTCTGATGCCCGTCCCCGCCCCTGCCACCGCCGAGCTCCTCGCCGGCTTCCCAACCCGCCGCTCGACCGTCGAAAAGGAACTGACCACGCCCACGGGCGCCGCAATCGTCGCCGCCCTTGCCGAGCACTCCGGCGATTTGCCCGACAGCTTCACCGTCGAGAAGATCGGCTACGGCGCCGGCACTTACGATCTCGAAATTCCCAACGTCCTTCGGATTTATCTGGGCGCCTCCGACGGTCGCAAGGCGCGCAAGTTCGTCAAGCTCGAGACCAACATCGACGATATGAATCCGCAAATTTACGGTTATCTCTACGATCGACTGCTCGAGGCGGGCGCGCTTGACGTGTGGACGACGCCGATTTACATGAAGAAAACTCGCCCCGCGCATACTCTGACGGTGCTCGTCGACGAGGAACATCAATCGGCTTGCACGAAGATCATTTTCGAGGAGACCACCACGCTCGGCGTGCGCGTGATCAACGTCGACGATCGGATCGAGGCGGAGCGGCGCATGGCCAAGATCGAAACGACTTACGGTGAGGTCGCTTGCAAGGTCGGCGCCTTCGACGGCAAGATCGTTTCGATCACGCCCGAGTACGAAGACTGTAAAAAACTCGCTCGAGAGAAAAACGTTCCGCTCAAAAATATTTGGCTCGAGGCGCTTTCGAAACAACATGCCCGCATCAATTTCTGATCGAATGTCGGAAGCAGGGTTGCGGCTCTGCTTTTTTTATTGGCAATCGAAAAATACTGTGGTAAAATGAGCGGAACTGTTTAAAGGAGGCGCGTTATGGATCGCGACAATCAAAGCCCCGAGGTCGAGCCCGCGGCTGAGCCCGTTCAAAAATCTTCCCGTCCGAAGACGAAGTACATAGTTATCGGCACCATCATCCTCGTTCTGATGACGGTGGTCGGCACCGGAATCGGCTATCTTACCGCGCGCATTAACGCCAAGGCGGATTTGACCGGCGACATTCTCCCGCCCGAGTCGTCGCAGATTTACGACTCCGCCGGCAACGAGATCGCCACCATTCACGCCACGGAGAATCGGCTCAAGGTCGACATCGAGGACATTCCGCTGCCGTTGCAGTACGCGTTCATCGCCGTCGAGGACAATCGGTTTTACGAGCACAACGGCATTGATCCGCGCGGATTGTTGCGTGCGGCGTGGGCGAACATTCGAAGCAACGAGATTGCCGAGGGCGGCTCGACGATCACGCAACAGCTTGCGAAGAACGCTTATCTCAGCCAGGAGCGCACGATGCAACGCAAAATCCAAGAAATGTTTTTGGCGATGCAACTCGAAAAGCAGTACACCAAGCGCGAAATTCTCGAGCTGTATCTCAATCAGATATATTTCGGGATGGGCGCGTACGGAGTGGAGGCGGCGTCGCGGACGTATTTCGGCAAGGATGTCAAGGATTTGAATTTGGCGGAGTGCGCGATGTTGGCGGGCATTCCCAAAAGCCCGAACTATTATTCGCCGTTCAATAATTTGGAGGCGTCGAAGGAGCGGCGGGGCGTGGTGCTCGATCAGATGGTGAAGTACGGCTACATCAGCCGCGCGGAAGCGGCGACGGCAAAGGCGGAGGAAGTCAATCTCGCGCCGTTGGCGCCGCCCGAGGAGATAAAGCCGGGCGCGTATTTCATCGACTACGTCACGCAGGTGCTGATCGATCGGTACGGGGCGGACGCGGTCTACAAGGAAGGGCTTAAAATCTACACGACCATCGACATGGATTTGCAAAAGATGGCGGAGCAGGTAGTGGCGGATCACCTGCCGGTGTACGGCGAGGACGCCAACGGCGTGGTGCAACCGCAAGCGTCGCTGGTGGCGATCGATCCGTCGAACGGGTTCATCAGAGTGATGGTCGGCGGGCGCGGGACGGATCAATTCAACCGCGCGACGCTGGCCGAGCGACAGCCGGGGTCGGCGTTCAAACCGTTCGTGTTTGCGGCGGCGCTCGAGAACGGCTTTACGCCGGACACGACGATCGATGACAGCCCGATCACGATCAACGGTTGGTCGCCGCAAAACGACAGTCGGCGCTTTTCGGGACCGGTGACGCTTCGGACAGTCGCAACGTTTTCGATGAACGTGCCGACGGTGAAAATCGCGCAAAAGCTGGGGATGGATAAACCGATCTACTACGCGCAGGAGATGGGGATCACGTCGTTTGTGCTCGATGGCGACGTCAACGATCGAAATTTGGCGACATCGCTGGGGGGCTTGACGCGCGGGATCACGCCGCTGGAGCTTACGAGCGCCTACGGCACGTTTGCGAACAAGGGCGTGCACGTTCCGTACACGGCGATCACGCAGGTGCTCGATCGGAACGGAAAAATTCTCGAGCAGGCGCTGCCGGAAGGTCGAGTGGTGCTAAACGAGGACGCGGCGGCGGATTTAACGTCGATGCTCGAGGACGTGGTCAACAAAGGGACTGGTCGCGGGGCGGCGATCGGTCGACCGGCGGCGGGCAAAACGGGGACGACGTCGGACTATCACGACGCGTGGTTTGTGGGCTATACGCCGGATTTGGTAGCGGGCGTGTGGATCGGGATGGACGACAACTCGTCGCTTGACGGAGTGATGGGCGGCGGTACTCCCGCTACGATCTGGCAAGCGTTCATGCAACAGGCGCTGGCTTCGGTGCCGGTGCACGATTTCGACCAGGCAGTGGTGCGTCGTCGCAACACGAAAAAGGTCAACGAGTTGAAGGATGACAATCCGCCGCCGGCGCGTCGAAATGATGATTATTACGAGCCGGAGCCGCAACGGCAGAGGTATTACGAGCCGGAGCCGACTTATGAGTCGGAGCCGGCGCGGCGCGAACCCGAGCCGACATATCGGGAGCCGGAGCCGGTGTATCGTGAGCCCGAGCCCGAGCCGTATTATAGGGAGCCTGAGCCGACGTATCGTGAGCCCGAGCCGACATATCGCGAGCCCGAGCCCGAGCCGTATCGGGAGCCGGAGCCGGTGTATCGTGAGCCCGAGCCGACTTACAGCGAGCCGTCGCGGGAAGAATATTACGATGCGCCTGAGCCGGGCAGCAGTGTATCTAAAGGCAGGAATTAAATTTCTATCCATCCGCCCTTGGCACAAGCGGGGGGCGGGGGCGGCAGCTCCTGTATAAGCCCCGCAGGGCATAGGGTGGGCGGGCGGGAGAAAAAAGGAGAGAGTTTGTTGGCAGAAAATGTTTTTGACACTCTGAGGGAGCGCGGCTTCATCGCGCAATGCACCGACGAAAACGAGGTGCGCGAGCTGCTCGCCAATAAGAAAATTACTTTTTACATCGGCTTCGATCCCACCGCCGACAGCCTTCACGCCGGTCATTTCATTGCGCTGATGGTGATGGCGCATATGCAGCGCGCGGGTCATCGACCGATCTGCCTGGTAGGAGGCGGCACCGGCACGGTGGGCGATCCTTCGGGGCGCTCCGATCTGCGAAAGGTCATGACGGATGAGATTATCGAGCACAACTGCGAATGCTTCAAACGGCAGATCGCGCGGTTCATCGATTTCTCCGACGGGCGCGCGCTGATGGTCAACAACGGCGATTGGCTCCGCAAGCTCGGCTACATCGACCTGCTGCGGGAGGTGGGCGCGCACTTCACCGTCAATCGAATGCTCGCCGCCGAATGTTACAAGCAACGGTGGGAGAAGGGCTTGACGTTCCTCGAGTTCAATTACATGGTGATGCAGGCGTATGATTTTTACAAGCTCAACGGCGATTACGATTGCGTGATGCAACTGGGCGGCGACGATCAATGGTCGAACATCATAGCGGGCGTGGAGTTGACGCGGCGCAAGACGGGTCGGGCGGTGTACGGTTTGACGAATCGGCTGCTGACGAAGTCCGACGGTCAAAAGATGGGCAAAACGGCGGGCGGCGCGCTGTGGCTCGACGAGAAGAAAGTGTCGCCGTACGAGTTCTATCAGTACTGGCGCAATGTGGACGACGCGGACGTCAAGACGTGCCTGTCGCTGCTGACGTTCCTGCCGATGGACGAGGTCAATCGGTTGAGCGCGCTGAAGGACGAACACATCAACGAGGCGAAGTCGATCCTTGCCTATGAAGTGACGAAACTGGTGCACGGAGCGGCGGCGGCGGAATCGGCGCAACGGACGGCGCAATCGGTATTCAGCGGCTCGAGTGAGAACATGCCGTCGATCACGGTCGAGAACATGATCGGTCGCAAGCTGCTCGACGTGCTGGTCGAGAATAAGCTGATCGGGTCGAAGGGCGAAGGTCGGCGGCTGATCGCGCAAAGCGGTTTGACGGTCGACGACGAAAAGGTGACGGATATCGACAAGACGATCGACGGCGCGGAGGTCGTCGTGCGGATCGGGAAGAAGAAATTTTTCAAGCTGATTAAAGGAGAGTAAAGTATGTCGGGACATTCCAAATGGGCGAATATCAAACGCAAGAAGGGCGCGAATGATGCGATTCGCGGCGCGATCACGACGAAAATCGGGCGCGAGATCACGATCGCGGTGCGGATGGGCGGCGCCGATCCGACGGGAAATATGCGGCTGAAGTTGGCGCTGTCGAAGGCGAAGTCGAACAACATTCCGAAGGACAACATCAACCGCGCGATCCAAAAAGGGCTGGGCGCGACGGACGGCGCCAATTACGAGGAGATTACGTACGAGGGCTACGGTCCGGGCGGCGCGGCGTTGATGCTCGACATCTTGACAGACAATCGCAATCGGACGGCGGCTTCGGTCAGACACATTTTCAGCAAGCACGGCGGCAATCTGGGCGAGAACGGCTGCGTGGGCTGGATGTTTCATAAGAAGGCGGTGTTCGTGGTCGATCGCGAGACGTTCGAGGACGAGGACGAATTGATGACGATAGTGCTCGACGCGGGCGCGGAGGATTTTGAGGCGGACGAGGACTCTTATGAGATCACGGCGGCGCCGGAGGATTTTGATGCGATCGAGAAGGCGCTGGCGGATCACAAGATCGAGACGGCGTCGGCGGAGATCACGCAAGTGCCGGACACGACGGTGAAGCTCGAAGGGCGCGACGCCGAGAAAATGCAAAATCTGTTGGACGCGCTCGACGAGGACGACGACGTTCAAAACGTCTATGGGAATTACGAGTTTGCGGATTGATGATAGCGATGGGGATTGATCCCGGGACGGCGCGATGCGGGTTCGGCTTGGTCGAGGCGGACGGCGATCGATTGAAAGCGTTGGAGTTCGGCTCGATCGAGACGCATCCGAAGGCACGAATGCAGGATCGATTAGAAAAAATCTATGACGCGGTAGACGGGCTGATGAAAAAATATCAGCCGGACGTGATGGGCGTCGAAAAATTATTCTTCGGTCGGAACGCGACGACGGCGATTCCCGTCGGGCAAGCGCGAGGCGTAGTATTATTGGCGGCGGCGAAAAATCGTGTCGAGTTGGCGGAGCTGACGCCGGCGGAAATCAAGTTGTCGGTGACGGGCTACGGGGGCGCGGACAAACAGCAGGTGATGTTTATGATCGAGAAGCTGTTAAAAATCGAAGAACGGATCGCGCTCTAC